>JAFIEM010000026.1 GCA_020832555.1 Natronohydrobacter sp.
GACCTGTCGCGGTTTGGTGCCGCTCCTTTGATAGCGTAATGTGCAGCAAAGGAGATGACTCATGGGCACAGGAAGAACGGACGAATTTCGTAAGGATGCCGTGCAAATTGCTCTGACAAGCGGGCTTTCGCGACAGCAAGTTGCGGATGATTTGGGTGTTGGAAAATCTACGCTGAACAAGTGGGTGACTGCGCATCGAGATACGGGCGTGGTTTCCTCTGAGGATCGCGACCTGGCTGCGGAGAACGAACGGCTTCGGCGCGAAAATCGCATCCTCAAGGAGGAGAGGGATATATTAAAAAAAGGTCGTCATTGATTGCGCCATTGGTTCAAGCAACAATGGCGACCAGTTCTTCGCGAGCCAAAAGCCATGAGGTTTCGGTTCGTCGAAGAACATCGCGGGGCCTTCTCAATCGACCGGTTGTGCCGGGTGATGAATGTCCGCCCACGTGGACAGCGGGCTTTCCGCAGTCGCCCTGCCAGCCGCAGGCAGCGCATGGCTATGGTGGTTTTGGCGCATATCAAGGAGCAGTCGCACTTGAGCTTGGGCAGCTAACCGCTTGCTGGGCTATCGGCGCTCGTGAGGCAGTGGAAGGCAACGTGATGGGGCGGTTTGCCGCCTGTGACATAGCGGCATTGCACTTGAAGCATCCTGAAGTCGCCGACGGTCACGTTGCGCCCAAAAAGAATGAAAGCAACACCTGTGCCTGATTTGTCGTGTGCGGTCGTATCCCCCGCTTTCCGTTCCTTTCACGGCTGTAGCGGCAGGAGGTTCAACGCAACTTGCTCTCGAAATCGACGCATCCCCCCTTCAGGAAATGTATCTGGCAAGTTTGGCGATTGTGTCCAGCAAGGCCTCGCGCTGGATCGGCTTCATCAGAAATACATCGTCCGGTCGCAGGCCGTTTCCGTTGATGGCCGCCTCGTTGGCGTAGCCTGACATGAAGACAATCTTAAGATCCGCCTGCAACTCCTTCAGCTTGCGGGCCAGCATGGGGCCTTGCAGGCTGCCCGGCATGACGACATCGGTCAACAGCACATCCGGGCGCTCGGTCATCTGATTGAAGATCGCCAGGGCCGCATCGCCAGAGTCGGCTTCGGTTACTTCGAAGCCTGCACCACGCAGCAAGCGAGCGACGACGCCCCGCACCTTTGGCTCATCTTCTGCAAGCAGAATATGCAGTCTGCCTGCATCCGTCTCAAACGCCTTTCCCGAGGCGGGCATGGGCGCGAGCTTGCGTTCGTTCGGATCAGCGGGCAGCAGCATGCTGATCGTCGTACCGACACCAACTTCGCTGTAGATGCGCAACAGACCACCGGATTGCCGCACGAAACCATCCACCATCGACAGACCCAGCCCCGATCCCAGATTCGGTGCCTTGGTGGTGAAGAAGGGCTCGACAACGCGTGTGAGCGCATCTTTCGGAATGCCGTGGCCGGTGTCAGTCACCGCCAGCAAGATATATCTGCCAGGCTTCACATCTTCCTGACGCTCAATCCCATAGGAATCGGTCACGCGCTGATTGGCGGTCTCGATCGTCAATGTCCCGCCTTTGGGCATTGCATCTCGGGCATTGATCACCACGTTCAGTAGGGCGCTTTCCAAAAAGGACCGATCCACCTTTGGCGACCATAGCCCCGCCTGAAGGCTGGATTGCAGGTCGATTGTCTTGGGCAGAACCCGCGTGAACATCTGCCCCATGCCAGCAACCATCTCATTGACATCAACTGTCTCTGGGGCCAACCGCGAGCGGCGCGCGAAACTCAGCAGACGTTGCGTCAATCCGGCCCCGCGTTTGCAGGTATCCACAATCTCGGCAGTGTAGTCATTCAGCTTGGGATCATCGGATGTCATCGCCAGCAATTCGGCATTGCCCATGATCACGGCCAGTAGGTTGTTGAAGTCATGTGCGATCCCACCCGAGATACGGCCGATCGACTCCATCTTCTGTGCCGTGTGCAGCTTGTCCTCGAGCAGGCGTTGCTCGGTCAGATCGGCAACTGCGCCGACGATCTGTATGGCCTTGCCGGTCTCGTCACGCAAGGCGATAGCGCGCTCGGCGACATAGGCCCAACTGCCATCTGCACGCTGCATGCGGAACTCGACATCGAAGCGTGATTTGCGGCTGTCGATGAAGGCGTCGCGCCCCGCCTTGACCCTGGGATAGTCTTCGGGATGGACTGTCCATTCCCAGGGTGAAGGAACCTTGTATGCGCCTTGGTAATCGAAGCCAAACCGGGTCTTGAACCCCTTGTCAAAAGTGATCGTGCCCTTGGCGACATCGAAATCGAACATCGCGTCCGCTGAGACTTCGAACATGGCGCGCAGTTTCTGTTGATCCTGCACCACATCCGTTACATCAGTCAGAAGCGAGACCCAATCCCCGCTTGCTGTCGGATTGAAACGGACATTGAAAAGCGATCCGTCTGCCATCGAGACCTGTGTATTGACCGGGGCAGACTGATCGGCAGTCAGCGAGGCAATGGCCTTGTCGGGCGTCAGAAGCTGATTGCGTTCCTTCAATGCCTCAAGCAATTCGCGGCGCGTTACCCCTTCCTGTATCAGATCAGCAACTCCGGGATTGAGGTTGCGAAAGCGGCGGTTATGCAGGACCAGCCGCTGGTCTTCGTCATAAAGCGCAAAACCGCTCTCCAGGGCTTCGACGGCTTCGCGCAGTCGCGCTTCGGTCCGGCGGGTCGCGGTGATATCGTCCACTGTGCCAATGATCATCGTCGGGCGACCATCCTGATCGCGCAGGGCTGCGGATCGTTGAGTGACCGTTGCCCAGCTGCCATCCCCTCTGCGCAAGCGGTACTCGATATCAAAGCGCGACAGATCGCTGTTGATGAACGCGATAAATCCTGACTCAACCCGGTCGAAATCGTCAGGATGGATGAAATCAGACCAGGCAAACGGCAACTGATGCTCACCAGCGATCGAAAGCCCGAAACAGGTATCATAGCCTTTGTTGAAAATGATCCTGCTTTCATCGTGATAATACTCGTAGCCGGCATCCGACGCGATTTCCGAGATGGTCAGGATCCGTTCCTGCTGCTGCATCAAACCTGATACGTCGTTCAGCACAGCCAAAATCTGAACTGCCTTTCCATCGCCATCAAGGACGCAGATCGAACGGTCCTGGATATGCAGCAGTCGCCCGTCCTTGTGGCGTGTGCGGAACACAATCTCCAAGGGATCGGTCCAGACTTTCCCTTCTGCAAGACCACGAAAATCTTGCAGGCGGGCATCGCGATCTTCGGGTAGCATCATTTCAAAAAGCTCAAGGGCGCTTTTTGGCATTTCTTCGGGGGCGAATCCGAACTGTTCCTTTACCGCGCCGCTCAATGTGACATTGCCAGTCGCGATATCCATTTCCACTACAACCTGCCCCGACAGATCCGCCAGCGCCTTCAATCTTTCGACACTGAGCCGCAGTTCCTCCTTGTCTCGAAGCAGCTTCGAGACATCCGTCAGGGCAACAATCACGCCCACCGCCCGGTTCTCGGCGTCGGTGATCGTCAAGGACCGATCCAGAAAATGAACAAAACGCCCATCAGCATGGCGCAGGCGATAGTTCAGTTCCAACGGCTCTGTCCAGACATCTCCGCTGCGCAGGGCATCAAGGCCGCGCTCCAGGACAGGACGATCCTCTGGGTGCATCAGGTCAAGATACTCCCCTGCGGTCGCGGGCATCTCCTCAGGTGGTTTTCCCAGTGCTTTCTCGACCGCACCGCTGAAACTCATCCGGTCGGCAACAGGGTCATAATCAATGACCACCCGACCGCTTGCCCGCGCCAGCAGATCGCGCCGTTTGCGTTCCTCATGCCAGTCGGTGATATCGGTGAGCGTGGAATGGATCGCGGTTACGCGACCCGTCGCGTCACGCTCGGGCAGGAAGCGCTCGCGCACCATCGCATAGCTGCCATCCCCGCGCCGCAAGCGGAACTCGATCTCGGACACGCCTTGCGTGCTTTCGGCAAGATCATAGTAGCGGCGAAAGGCAAGGTCGCGATCTTCGGGATGGAAGTGGTCCACAAACGGCGTCGGCACAGTGTGGATGCCGGTCAGGTCGATCCCGAAGACTTGTTTCAACCCTGCGCCGAAATTGACCGTGTTCGTGATACGGCAATTGGAAAAACGTGCTTCTCTGCTCAGTCGTTCGAAGATCGCCGGGTTCGCGCGATCTGAAACCGCTGCGGTGACATCGCGCAAAACGGCGACCCGCGCATCAGCGCCTTCGCCTGCCGGGCTGAGCACCGCGTCAATTCTGGCCACTGCACCATCACCACGGGTCATGTCGAATGTCACATGTGTCACACCCGATCCTGACAGCGCCTGTTTCAACGCTGCGCGATCTGCGCCAGACACACAGCGAAGGCCCTGCTCCCATAGTTCTGCAAGCTGCTCCGGGCGATACGCCAGAACGGCCTCTGCTGTCTTGCTGCTCCAAATCTGTCCAGTTTCAAGGTCATGCCGGATAATGACAACCCCGCACAATTCGGCAGTCATTTCAAAGAGAGGCTCGCTGTCGGCGCATTGCATTGAAAATGCTGTCCTTGAAATCGGGGTTGCGCAAATATCTGTTCAAACTGGAGCTTATCGCCTTACCCGGCTTTCTTGCAAGAATGCGTCAGCAGATCGCCCTGCTCCTTTTTGATGCATTCAGCTTGCTTGTAGCAAATACTTGCAACAGCGGGCATTCGGGTTCAGATTGTCGGGCGGGTAGGGATGCGGGACAAACATGGCAATCAATCATCGTGCTGATCTCGGGGCTGCACTCTTGATCGAACGCCTCGTGCGAGAGGCGTATTCCGAGCGCGGACCGGGGTCGATCACCCCATTGCAATGGGCGATCCTGCGCGCCTTGGGGCGCAGCGACGACTACTCCGCCACACAGGGATGGATCGCGCGCTTTGTCAATGTGACCGCCGCCCCCGTCAGCCGATCCATTCGCGCGCTTGAACGGCACGGCGCGGTGATCACCCGGCGCGACCCGGAAGATGGCCGGCAGGTGATTGTCACGCTGACCCCATCGGGGCACGAATTGCTCGCGAAAGATCCGATTCTGACCATCAGCAGGCGAATCAGCGACTTGGAAGGCAACCAGAAGGTTGCGTTGCGCCACGCTTTGCAGCACCTTTTCCTTGCACCAGTCGTAACGGATTGAAGTCATGGCGAGAATCCTTCTTGTAGACGATGACTGCGCGATCCGTCGCGTTCTGTCACAGTTGCTGATCAAGGGCGGCCATGACGTTGCGCTCGCAGCCTCGCATGATGAAGCCCTGGCAGAACTGAGCAACGGGCAGCCCGTTGACCTGTGCATTCTGGACTTCTGGCTTGGCACTGATAACGGTCTGAAACTGATGGAGAATATTCGCGATACGAAACCGGATATTCCAATTCTCTTCCTGTCAGGTGGCAACGCGACTATTCCGCTGGAGGCGACAACCGCCTTGGCCGAAATGCAGGGAGCTTCCGAGTTCCTCTACAAGCCAATCGCCGCAGATGCATTGCTGCAAGCAGTCAGCAGACACGTCACATAGCCAAGAATTCACACTTGCAGGATGCGGGTTGCTCCCATAATGTTGCTACTAGCAATTAACAGAAGGGTAATTATGAGGCTTCATGATGAAGACACTTGATGCTCTCCAGGAGGTGTCCCATGAAATGCAACTGCTCGCGCATTACCTTCGAATGGTGTCGCGCGATGGTGGGGCGGGCGCGGAAACCGCCGACAGGTTTTCGCGCAAGATTCTGGAATTACGGCACCAGATCGAAGAAGGACTTCAGATTCTCACCCCCGAGCTGAGGACCACTGCGGCCCCCTTTGGTCGCACATGGCCAGAGCCTGTTTTCGCATCTGCGCCACCACCGCAATGTGACAGCAGGCAAGGCAGCCAGCATGGGTTGTTTTGCCTACCCGAACAATCAGCATGACGAGATTTGCCCCTGCGACATGCTCCGATCCCTGATTTGCTTGAAAGCACATGTTGCACGACGCAAGCGCGTGCTGACCTTGCGCGACTGACGTCGGCGCAGGCGCTCAGCCTTGGTGTGGTGGATGGCTTGCTCTCGGCTCCGCTCGAACAGCTAGATATGGCCATTCAGAACGCGCTGGCGCGGCTGGGCGAATTCTGCGGTTCGGATCGAAGCTATGTGTTCCTGCAAACGCGCCCTGACATCATCTGCAATACACATGAATGGTGCGCGCCCGGCATCACAGCGATGATCGACATGTTACAGGACATGCCGATGGACCTGATTGATCCATGGCACACACCCTTCGCACGTGACGGGCACATCTACATCGCCGATGTTCTGGAACTCGAGGCGACCGATCCTTTGCGCGAAACCCTGGAAGTGCAGGGCATCCGCTCGCTTCTGGCCGTACCGCTTCTGGAGGACGGACAGATCGTCGGCTTCATGGGCTACGATTCCGTTGATCAGGTGCGCCGCTTCATGGAGGGCGAGATTTACCTGATCCGTTCGGTCGCCAATATCGTCTCGACCCAGCTCACCCGCCGACGGATCGAGGCTGAAGTCCGCAACGAGCGAAGCCTCAAGGACCTTGAACAGGCACGTCTGCAAGCCACCTTCGATGCCCTTCCGGATCTGGTCCTGGAGCTGGATGCCGACGGCCGGTTCACCGCCGCGCATAGCTCACCTGGCGCGCCGCCAAAGCTGCCCCCAGAGGTGTTTCTGGGCCGTCTGCCCGAAGAGGTCATGCCTGCCGAAATCGCAGCAACGGCCCGTCAGGCAATGCAGGACGCCACGCAACAGGGCTTTGCCAGCGGGTTGCGTTATCGCTGGGATCAGCCCGACAGCATTGGCTGGTTCGAAGCCTCTGCCGCAGTTCGGCCCGCGCCCACGCCCGGCGAAGCACCAGGCTACGTTTTCGTGATCCGTGACATCACCAAACAGGTCGAGGCCGAGAACAGATTGAGTGCCCGCGAGGCGCTCTATTCCGCGCTGGTCGAACTGTCTCCCATCGGGATCACCCTGACCGATACCAGGACGGGCGCTTTTCTGGACGCCAACCCCGCGCAACTGGCCCTGACAGGATACAGCCACGAAGAGTTGCTGAACCTCAGCTACTGGGATGTCTCGACCATCGAAAGCGCGCCCAGCCAGACAAAAGAAGCGGCAGCCCTGCAAGAAACCGGCCGTTACGGTCCAATCGAAGCCACTTGCCTGCGCCGCGACGGAACGCAGCGCCCCTTGCGGCTGCGTGGCGTGCGGGTCCACGGGCGCGACGGGCAGGACCTGACCTGGAGCCTGATCGAGGATATCACCGAAGAACGCGCGCAGCGTCTGGAACTGGAACGGTTGGGCGATGTGGCCAGATATACCAGAAACCTGGTGGTCATCACCGACTGCGAACGGCGGATCGAATGGGTCAACCCCGCCTTCGAGGCACGGACCGGCTGGCGGCTGGACGAGGTGCGCGGCCACACACCCGGCAGCTTCCTGCAAAGCCACAGGACGGATCGCGCCACCATTGCCCGGATCGCGCAAGCCCTGCATGCGCTGGAGCCGGTCGAGGCCGACATCCTGAACCGCAACCGCGCGGGTGAGGAATACTGGCTGCGGCTGGAAATCCAGCCCCGCTTCGATTCCGACGGCGCGCATATCGGCTTTATTGCCGTTGAGACAGACATCACCGCTTACAAGCGTCAGAATGACATCATGGCGGCGGTGGCCGCCTTCTCCAAGCATCTGCTGCAGAGCGAGGACACCGTCAACGCGCGCAACATGTTGCTGGAAGACATTGGTCGCGCGGCGCATGTCGACCGCGCGTATGCGTTCCGGCTTGATACCCCCGTTGCAACTGACGACGGATCTGCAGCCTGGAACATCTCGCTGGATTTCGAGTGGTGCCGAGAGGGCATCACCCCGCAGATCGACAATCCCGAATTGCAAGGCGCCGATCTGCTGAAGTTCGGTCGCGACCGCTGGGCGGCACGCTTCGCGCAGGGGCAGCCTGTCATTCTGGGGTCGCCCGAGCAGATGACAGAGCTTGAACGCGAGCACCTGTTGCCGCAGCAGATCCACGCGATCTGCGTCTTTCCCGTGATCACCGAGGGGCGCTGTGTCGCGTTGCTGGGTTTCGACATTTGCAGGACCGAAACGGACCGCCCATATGCCGGATGGACCCCCTCGGTTGCAAATGCCCTGATGACGGCGGCCAACAGCTATGCCGCAGCGCTTGAACGAAAGGCAGGACAGGCGCGGCTGGTTTCTGCCGTCGACTCCCTGAGTGATGGTTTCGTTCATTTCGACGCGCAGGAGCGCCTCGTGCTGGCAAATCGACGTTACCGCGAGTTGCACGCAGCAAATGCCGCTGCCATTGTGCCCGGTGCGCGGTTTGAGGATATCTTGCGGTCGGGCATCGCGCATGGCTGTTATCCCGATGCGGCTGGTCGTGAAGAGGATTGGCTTCAACAGCGGCTCGAGGCGTTCCGTGCCGCGCGGCCGATGGTGAACCGGCTTGCTGACGGCACCGTGCTTCAGATCGTCGAGCACCCGACACAGGATGGCGGGCGGGTCGGGCTGCGCGTGGACATCACTGAAATCATCCGTGCCCGCGAAGCAGCCGAAGCTGCCAACCGGGCGAAGTCCGAGTTTTTGGCGAATATGAGCCATGAAATCCGTACCCCGCTCAACGGCGTTCTGGGCATTGCCGATCTCTTGGCAGATACTGCGCTCGATGCCGAACAGGGGGCCATGCTGGACACTTTGCGCGAGTCGGGCTGGGGTTTGCTCGGACTGCTGAACGACATACTTGATCTTGCCAAGGTTGAAGCCGGGAAGCTGGAGTTGACATCGGGCAGGTTCGATCTGGATGACCTGATCGAGCGTGTCTGTGCCCTGCACCGAACCGGCGCGAGCGCCAAGGGTGTGGCGTTTCAGGTGCGCATGACACCCGATGCCCTGCCTGCGCGCATGGGTGATTTCGCGCGAATCGTGCAGGTGATGCACAATCTGCTGGGCAACGCTGTCAAGTTCACCCAGCAGGGCAGTGTCACACTTGACGCGGACGCCACCAATGAGCGCGCGGTGAGCTTCACGATCACCGATACCGGGATTGGCATGTCAGAAGAGCAGATCGCCAGTGCCTTCAACGCGTTCGAGCAGGCCGATGCCGGAACCACGCGACGCTTTGGTGGCAGCGGTCTGGGATTGACCATCGTTCGCAAGTTGCTGGGCCTGATGAACGGTGAAATCGCCATCCAGAGCGTTCCAGGCAAAGGTACGACGGTGCAGGTTCGCATCCCCATTCCCGTTGCTGAACACTTGGACGACCCGTCGGCGTTAGTAAATTCGAAGGAAAATTCGTCACATAACGGTGCCCATCGCTTGCAAGGGTGCAAGGTTCTGGTCGCCGATGACGTTGCCACCAATCGCAAAATCTTGTCAGCCATGCTGACCAAACTTGGGGTGATCGCCGAATTTGCGTCGGACGGCCGCGAAGCTTGTGATTTGTGGCGTCGGGGGCATTTCGATCTTTTGCTGTTCGACATTTCCATGCCGGTCATGGATGGACTAAAGGCTTTGCGCGTGATCCGCGCAGAAGCCGAGGCGTCGAACCGTCCATGCCCTGTTGCGATCGCTGTTACGGCCAATGTGATGACAGATCAGATTGCACTCTACCGCGCAACGGGTTTCCAAGACACATTGCCCAAGCCCGTTCGGTTTCGGCAACTCGAAGACATACTGAGTCGCGTTTTTCCTCAAGATCAGTGATACGGTTCGTGTCGGCTATCGCGCACGCCTCGACTGATCCGAAGCAGTGCTGCAATCTGCATATATGGCGGGTTCAATCATGTTGAAACTGTTCCAGATGCTGACGCAACCGCCGCTGACCGTGATCGCTTCTTTCATCGGGATCATCCTTGTCGTGGTGTTCTTCATCAACTCGTCGGATTCGGGCGGTCTCGTCATCGACACGATTGCGGCAGGGGGCTAGACCAATGCATCGGTCATCCCGCGCATAAAAAAGGGGTGCGCAGATGCGCACCCAAGTTGAGCTTCTCTTGCGGGGGGGATCCGATCAGCGGAACCCGTAGACCAGCGACACACCGAAGGTGTGGTCGGTTTTCTTGCCGGTGTTGGCACTGTTGTAGTTCGTCCGCACGCTGAAGCGGGTGGACAGACCTTCGAGTTGACCAACGCTGATGCCGAAATCGTTTTCAGCGATCGTGCCTACTTTCGAGCGCAGGATGTCCGCGTTGTTGGTAAGGAATACACCGTCGGCGATGCGGTAGTAAGCCCGCGCCGACACGATCCCGCCAAGTTCCTTGGAGGTGACGCCCGTGATGTGGTTACGGTTGTAGCGCCAGCCAGGTCCAGCCTGCACACGCACAGCGGCGTCTTCGGTGTTGACGATCCGGTAGCCCGGACCAAAGCCGATGAAGGCATCCGTTGTGCGGTTTGCCGGGGTGGTAGCGGAAGCTGGCATGCGGGTGGTCTCGACCCGGCCCAGACCGAAGACGTAGAAATCGTCGGCGATATAGTAGTTGGCGTCATATACAGCGAAGCCTTCACCCTTGGTGCGAACACCACCGGCCTTGCCAAGCTCAAGGCCCAGACCGAAGCTGTGATTCCACTGCCCGACATTGTAGTTGAAACGACCAGCTACACTCAGGTCGCGGTCGTCCGAATTGCCGCGCTGGGCCGAAAAGCTCATCGCCATGCTGCCGGTCCAGCCGGGTGCGAATTGCTGGTTGCCGAAACGCGCGCTGTCTTCGGCGCGGGCCTGATCGTCGCGGACGCGATCTTCGATATCGGTGATCCGGTCGTCCACCCCCTGCACGCCGACCAGTTGTGCCTGAGCATGCGCAGCGGTTGTGCCGATCGCGAGGGCCAGAACCGACGCAGCAGCGGAGGTCATCAGTTTGTTCATGGCGTTCTCCTTGTCATCCCATGAATGGAGGCCGGTTTTCGGTGCGTCATGCCTTGTGCATCCGCGGTCCACCGACCTGGGCCATCGGGCCTGACAGGGGGATAGAAGCCTGATTGGCATAAGGGAAATTCAGAATAATTGACAATGAAACGACAATTAATCATGAGAAACCGGCAGGTGGCCGGCGGAAATCTGACTGGCGCTGCGCGCCACCCAAGCCAATGAAATAAAACAGAAAAAACCCGGCCAATGGCCGGGTTTTCAAGATGCTTTGCGGGGATTTAGGGTCAGATGCTGTCAGTTACATCCGCGATCTCTTCACTGATGATTTCGGCAGTTTCCAAAAGTGTCTTTTTTGCAACGCTCAGCAGATACGGGTCGATATCATCGCGCCAGACGACCCAGACCGGATAGGTGAAATGCGGGGCATCGGTGACCAGATTCAGGCGGCCCTCTTCGATATAGCGGGCCGCGAATCGGCCCGGCAGATACCCGGCCAGCCCGCGCCGGATCAGATAGCCCGTGACCAGAACCCCGATGGCGAAGGTCATGCCATTGGTGGTGACATGGCTCATCTCTTCCTGATGAAACCGCATGAAGCTTTCGCCCCAGTCCACATAGGCATAGCGGCCATTCAGGCTGTCCATGCTCGGGTTTTCCCAGGGCGCAACAAGAACCAGCTCATCCTCGATCACGGGTTCCATCACGAAACCGGGGCGCATCGTGGGTTCATATGTCAGCACGGCTTGCAACAAACCGTCATTGAGCGCGCGGGTCAGCCGGTCGGGCATGCCCAGTTCGGCGCGCAGGCTCAGTTCGGGCATTTCGGCGCGCAAGGCGTCCAGCCAGCGATAGCCAAGCCGAGGCCAGAGGGATGCCTGTGCACCAATGGCGAAGCTGTCGGTAAAGCCTTCGGGAATGGCGACTTGCTGGCGTGCATCATTCCATGTGCGCAGGATGTTCAACGCATAGGGTTCGAACTGGGTGCCTGCCGGGGTCAGGGTCGCGCCTGCCTTGGAGCGGTCGAAAAGCTGCTTGCCGATCTGCTGTTCCAGACGCTGCACCCGCAGGCTGACTGCGGATTGGGTGACAAACAGCCGGTCTGCAGCGGCCAGAAAGGAACCGGTCTGCGCGACTTCCATGAAAGTGCGGATAAGGGTCAGGTCCACGGCAAACGCCTACTTGTTACATCACGGGGCGAAAACGAAACCGGTGCGCGCTGTAAGACAGCTTTGATCCTGCGACCGCAAGGGCATGACGCCGCGCCCGGAAATCATGCCAAGCTCTGTGGCCTTGCGCAGGATTGCCGCCATGGTCCGCCGCATCGCTAGCGGTCCCGACATATCGTCTGCTTTTGCTGTCAGATAGAGCGTTTCGTCAACCGGGCCGATCTGATGGCGTAGCCAGTCATCCTGCGCCTTGTCCGCCCCGATTGCCCCGATATGCACCATGACCATACGTCCGCGCATATCCCCAAGGCGCGGGATCTGCCGGAACGCATCTGCGACTTGCGTCGCCTGTGCGCGTGGCATGGGGATCAGCAAGGTCGGACCGGCATGAGAGCCGTCGATCATATAGCCGAGCTTCGCATGAGAACCGGCACCATCCGGGCGCAAGAGTGGGCGCAGGGCTTTATTCATCACAACTCTCCTGACTGGTGCCCACAGTCTACTGGGGCCTTATAATCAAGGAAAACGAATAATAATTGTATTTCAATTGAGTATTTCTTGTTTCATTGCTGTTTCCCGTCGGGTGCCCGGCGCGATCTTCGGGGCGGGCCTGGTTGCGCAGCCTGCGGCTTTGGCGCGCAGAGCGCGCAAGGCGAGTGATTGCACATCTGGTCTTGTCTTGAATACAGGGGGCGCAATCCTGTCTGGACTGCTACCGATGACGACACGGCACTTCTGATTTTTGCCATTCAGACCGCCACTATGGGACAGTTCCTGTAGGGGGCTGTTCCGGCATGACCTTGTGGCGCTCAAGACGCTGATGGCCTGTGTTCTGGCGGTCTGATGCCGGGGCAGGGGCTTTCGCGGGTTTCGGATATCCGGCGGTGATCGCCGTGGTCCTTCTGCTGGTGGTCTGGCCGCTTCGGCAGATCGCGCGCAAAGCCGGGCGTGGAATATCGGGATGCGTGCTTTCAATGCTGTGCCAGTACCCACTCGGTCGCATGGCTCTGGCAGGCCGAAGGGGTGGGCAGGCTCAAGCTGCCCATGCAACAAGCATCGCCAGAATGGCCCCTGCGCAGAGCGCATAGACCAGAACAGGGAAAAGCGTGTGGCGCAGGACTTCGCCATCCTGCCCGGCCAGCCCTATAGTGGCCGTGCCTGCAATGATGTTGTGCGGCGCAATGGCATTACCGATGGCCGCACCCACGCCCTGCGCCGCTGCCATCATGAGAAGCGGCAGGTCGAGACTGCGCGCCGTGGCGGCCTGAAATTCTGTGAACAGGATATTCGAGGCCGTGGCCGACCCGCTGACGAACGTGCCCAAAGCCCCGATCAGCGGCGCAAGGAGCGGCCAGAACGCCCCTGCCTGCGCCGCGGCCTCGGCCGCCTGTGCGATCAGCCGACCATGCACCATCAGCCGCGCCAGCGCCAGCATCACGAAAAGCGCCAGTGCCACTGGCGCAAGCCTGTGCAGCGCGGCCCCGAGGGCAGGGCCAAGTGCGGCACGCCGCCCGGTCAGCGATGCCGCCAGCACCAGCCCCAGCATGAGCAGCGTGCCGGGATGGTAGAGCGGTGCCAGCCCCCCGGAATAGCCCTGCCAGTCCCAGCCCAGCCACAGCCCGGACAGGCTGGCCTGCAGGGGCGCAACAAGGCGTGTCAACAGGACCAGTGCCAGGATCAGCAGATAGGGCAGAAGATCGGCAAGCTGCCAGCGCGCTTGCCCTGCGCCACGCTTGCGCCGGATCAGCGCAACAAAGAGCGCGCCGCCAAGAAGCGCGCCACCCAAGGTCGGCAGTTCCGGCCCGGTCAGCCATGCCAGCGCCATTGCGGGCAGGATAAAGCACGCCGCTGCCAGCAGGGTCAGCCATATCTGCGCGCCCGTCAGTCTGCCTCCCTGCGCCAGTCGCATTACCGCCGGCGCCAGAAGGACCATCGGCACCAGGTGCAAGAGCATCGTCCAGCCAGCAAGCGCAGTTGCGGGCAAATCCAGCAAGGCGATTTGCGCCAGCGCGGGCGTGCCCACGGCCCCGAAGGACACACCCCCCGCATGGCCCAGAAGCGCCAGCGCCACCGCCCGGACTGGGGCGAAGCCAATCCCCACCAGCAAGGGCGCCGCAAGGGCAACCGGCGTCCCGAACCCTGCCGCCCCTTCCATGAACAGCCCGAAAAACCAAGCGATCATCAGCGCCTGCACGGCACGGTCATCGCTGATCTGCGCCAGTGCCTGGCGGAAGCGGTCAAACGCGCCCACGCGCGCTTGCAGCTCATAGATCGCGAGGGCGGGAAGGATGATCCACAGGATCGTGGCGGTGCTGCTGGCCGCTTCCAGCCCCGCCCCGGCCAGCAAGACCGCATCCAGCCGGCCGAACCCCCAGATGACGGCAAGAGCGACCCCCAGCCCCGCCGCCCCGGCCAGCGCTGCGCGCCAATGCAAGAGCGCCATTGTGGCCAGAACGACCAGAAGCGGCAGACCGGCAAGCAGCGCGTGCATGTCACTCAGGCAGGGTGACAGGGTGCAGCGGCGCGCCCGTATGCTGGAACTGCGTGATATTGGCGATGGTTGTCTCTGCTATCGCGCGCAGGGCTTCGTGGGTGAAGAACCCCTGATGGCCGGTGATCAGCACATTGGGAAAGGTCAGCAATCGGGCAAAGACATCATCGGCAATGTAGCTCTGCGACAGATCCTCGAAGAAGAGATCTCCTTCTTCCTCATAGACATCCAGCCCCAGTGCCCCGATCTGACCGGATTTCAGCCCGCGAATAACCGCGCGCGTATCGACCACCGCCCCGCGCGAGGTATTGACCAGCATGACCCCCGGTTTCATGCGGGCAATCGCTGCATCATCGATCAGATGATGTGTCGCGGGCGTCAGCGGGCATTGCAGGGTGATGATATCGGCGCGGGCCAGTAACTCGTCCATCTCGACATAGCTCACACCGAGTGCTTCGCACTCGGCAGTCGGATAAGGGTCACTGGCCAGAACCGCGCAGCCAAATCCCGTCAGGATACGCGCCAGAACTGTCCCGATCAGACCGGTGCCGACAATGCCTGCGACCTTGCCATGCATGTCGAACCCCATCAGCCCGTCGAGCGCGAAATTCCCTTCGCGCACCCGGTTGAAAGCACGATGGGTCTTGCGGTTCAGCGTCAGGATCAGCGCGAGCGTATGTTCAGCCACGGCATAGGGCGAATAGGCCGGCACACGCGCAACCGCGATCCCGGTCGCACGCGCCGCGCGCAGATCGACATGGTTGAACCCCGCCGAACGCAGCGCGATCAGCGTCACGCCGAATTCTTGCAGCTTTGCGATGGTTTCGCCCGCAAGATCATCATTCACGAAGGCACAGACCACCTGCGCGCCTTCTGCCAGCCGTGCAGTATCAGCGTTCAGCCGCGCCTCATGGAACTGCAATGCGAGCGATGTATCTTTTGCAGCCTCACGCAAAAACTCTAGATCATGTGGCTTGGCGCTAAAGACATCTACGCGCATGGGGCCTCGCTGCGAAAACAAAGTATGGTCGCAAGGTTAAGGCTGCTCATGGCACCCTGCAAGGCGCAATGAACGAATGGACCACCTCATTTCGCCATGGGAACCATCGGCAGATCGCTGCAGCATCCGATCCACATCATGGCTGCCATATCAAGGATCGCTCGTTCGATGTGTATTGAACGACAGCTTCACGCCATTTGACACGTCGCTTTGGCAAGGCTGGTGATATTGGCAGATGTCTTTGATCGTCCTTGTCGTGAATTGCTTCGGTTTCATTGCCGGGCGCTATCGCGCGACAAATTCGAAACTGAATTGGCGCTGCGCGCCTGCGGGTGGGGGCGGGAAGGGCGCAGCCCGGCGAATATGGTCAAGGGCCGTCTGGTCCAGTCCTGCGTTTCCGGAAGACCGCACCACCGAAACCGACCCCAGCCCGCCATTCGTTCCTACGCTGAAGGCCACCAGAACAGTGCCCCGCGCGGGAGTTCGGGCCTGTCTGGTGCGCTGGATGCGGCGCAGCACCTCGCCGGGGTAGTTGGATACATCCGCACTGCCCTGCGTGCTGGCTTGCGCGCGGGCGGGGGCCTGACTGGCGGCCTGTCCGGCGCTGCCCTGCTGGCTGCCGCGCGTGGCGGTCTGGGCGGCATTGCCCTGCGGGGCGCGGGCTTGCCGCGTCGGTTGAGTACGATCCGGGCGCGGGGGCGGTGTGCGGCTGGTCGTTGGGGCCAACTCTGACGGGCTTGTATCCGGGCTGATGGTCTCGGAAGGGGCCGCCGCAAGGATCTCTGGCGGCGGCGTCTGGGCAGGTTCCGCCGGGGCAGATATCGGCGCAGTGGGCGGCGTGTCTGGCACCTGTTCCGGCGGGTTGGTTGTCGCCACTGGCTCAGGCATTGCGGGCAGCAGGGCGGCGCTCTGGTCAGGGGCCAGGGGAATCGCCAGTGATACAGTGTCCAGTTGCAGAGAATGGGGCATCAGCGTCTGTGCCGGGGGGGCAGGAAGGAGTGTGTCTGCGTGCTCGACCTCTAGCGGCTCTGCTTCGGACGGGGACAGCACGCCTTCGGCGAAATCCGCGAAGCTGGTGCCAAGGGCTGCGGGGGCATCTTCGCCACCGCCTGCGATCAACGCCATCTCGCGCGGGGCGAGGGCGGCCATTGCGCCCAGATGCAAGAGCATCGACGCGCCCGCCGCCAGAACGAGGGTTCTCACGCGGGGTGCAAGGTCCAGCCGCCGCAGGTCGCGCGGGCTGACCAGCGGACAGCCATTGCGTTGCGGACAGGCGCGCAAGAGTGCGGTCGCGGTCATTCCAGCCCCCTTTCGGTCACGATCACCAGTTCCGCGACACCCGCTGCGCGCAGGGTTTGCGCCAGTGCGACGAGTTCTGCCGCAGGCGCATCGCGGTCGGGCAGCAAGCGGAGGCGCGCGGTATCCGCGAAGCGCGCAATCGCGTCCTCGCGCGTCAGGGTTTCGCCCGCATGGCGCAGGCTGCCATCAGCGAGCATCACCAGCGCGTCCGAGGGCGGTTCGGTCGTGATCCCGGCAAGCGAGACCAACGCCACCTCGCCGTCGGGGCGCGGTGCGAGGCTGCCTGCGATCAGAAAGAAAATCAGCATCAGGAACACGATATTGATCAGCGCGATCGTGGGCTCGCCGCGCAGGCGGGCGGTCTGGGTCAGCGCGCGCCTCATGGGGCTGCGCCCAGCACGGCCAACCGCCAGCCGCTCAGCCCCTGCAACAGATGCAGGATTTCGGCGAAAGCCTGCGCGCTGACACCTTCGCCCAATGCAAGCAACATCAGCCCTTCGCCCCGCGCCGCAAGGTTGGCGCGCAACTCATCCGCTGTGGTGGGCACCGCATCCAGCCGCAACCCGTCCTCGCGCAGTTGCACGAAGGCGGGCGGTGTTTCCGGCGCGCTGGCGGCCCCGCCCATCGCCAGATCGAGTGGCAATTCGCCTTGCCGCGCGAAGGTCGAGGACAGCATGAAGAACAGCAGAAGCAGGAAGATCACATCGATGAGCGAGGTCATCGACAGCCTGCGCCGCCGCAATGTGACCGCCAGCCGCTCAGGCATGGGCCAGCGTCGCGCCAGCGCGCGCCTCCATCGGGCAGGTGTCCTGCGCTAGCCCCCGGCAAAGCGCCACATCGACGATCTGCATGGCCAGACGGGCCTCGCGTGCGATGCGCGACTCGAACCATGTCAGCACCAGCGCGGCAGGCATGGCGACGCCGAGGCCCACGGCCGTCGTCAGAAGCGCCACCCAGATGCCGCCCGCCAGCGCTGAAGGGTCCACATTCGCGCCCGCTTCCTGCAGCGCCTGAAAGGCCGTGATCATGCCCAGAACCGTGCCGAAAAGCCCCAGCAGCGGGGCCACCTGCGCGATGGAATCGAGCAGGCGAAAGCCCGATTGCAGCCGCGCGATGGCCTCTTCTGCCAGTCCTGTCAGCCGCGCACGCAGGGCGTCCGTGTCGCCTGTGGCATTCAGCGCCAGCACGGCCAGCGGGGCCAGATGACTGCGCGCCTGCGCGGCCTGCCGCAGCGCTGCCTGCATAGCTCCGCGATCGGCCTGATCGAGTGCCGCGATCAGCGCGCCATGATCGCCCACGCCTGCGCGCCGGAACTGCCAGAGCTTGACCAGAACCAGCGCCAGCGCGACGACGGACATGGCCAGCAGGATCGCGACGACCGGGCCGCCAAGCGCCAGAAAATCCTGCGCGGTATCAAGAAGATCGGTCATTTCAGCACCTCGATATCGGTGGCACTGCTGACGGCCAGAGCAGCGGTGCAGCTGCGCGCGTCCAGAGGCGTGCATGGACCCATCGCGTTGAACAGCACTCGCCCGATATTACTGCACTCCAGCCCCGCCAGATTGAAACTGCGCACGCGCATGCCGGCTGCGGGCAGGGACTGGAAATCCAGCAGGCTCAGGCGCAGCACGCGGGACTCGGGCGTCAGAAGCACGACTTCGGCTTGCAGGCTCTCGAACTCCGTCGAAAACCCGTTCTCCAGCACAAAGACCAACTGGCACTGATCCGCGCCCGGATTGGCCTGATCGAGCCGGATCGAGAGCGTCTCGGAGGCTGCGGCCGACATACCCAGCCCAAGACAAAATGCAAGCACACGCATGATGCTGCCTTTCAGATTCATATTTTTCGGGAAAGGCTGGCACTTTGGCTGGCATGGCAGAATTTCTGCTTGCAGGGGCGTTAGCATTGACTTAGTAAATCTGTCAAGAATGAAGCGCCTCTCGCTTCAGCGCCATCCAGCCCCGAGCCAGACACGCGCCTGACCCTTATCAGTTTCAGGAGCCCTCTGATGTCGCTGGATACTCTCGCCCCGTTATCCCCCGCTGACTTGCGCAATGCCCGCGCCGCAAATCCAAAGACCCGCGCCCGTGATCTGGCCGAAAGCCTTGGCGTGACCGAGGCCGCGCTGATCGCCGCCCATGTCGATGGCGCGCAGGTTTTGCGCATTGACCCGACACTTGACCGGTTGTTTCCCGCTATCCAGACTCTGGGCGAGGTTATGGCACTGACGCGCAATGCATCCTGCGTGCATGAACGCACGGGCACATACGAGGATTACCATTCGGGCGCCCATGCGTCGATGGTGCTGGGGGCCGAGATTGACCTGCGCATGTTCCCCAAACACTGGGCGCATGGCTTTGCCCTGCTGGACGGCCCGCGCCCCTCGGTGCAGGTATTCGATGCGGCAGGCGATGCCGTGCACAAGGTGTTTCTGACTGATGCCTCTGATCGTGCGGCGTTTGAAACGCTGGTGCGCGACCTGCGCCTGCCCGATCAGGGCGATACGATCACGCTGACCGCCCGCGCGCCCGTTGAAGCCGCGAAACTGCGCGCTGACAAGGCCGAGGGGTTGCGCCGAGAATGGGGCGAGATGACCGATACGCACCAGTTCCTGCGCATGGTGTCGAAACTCAAGATGAACCGGCTGGGTGCCTACCGTGTGGCGGGCGCGCCCTGGGCCTTTGCGTTGCGGCCCGACGCGGTGACGCAGGTGCTGCATCAGGCTGCTGCCGATACAATCCCGCTGATGATCTTTGTGGGCAATCAGGGCTGCATCCAGATCCATGGCGGCCCTGTTGCACGGGTCGAGCCGATGGGCCCCTGGATCAATGTGCTGGATTCGCGTTTCAACCTGCATCTGCGCGCCGATCACATTGCCGAGGTCTGGCATGTCATCAAACCCATCCGCGACGGCATGGCCCATTCGATCGAAGCCTTTGACGCGCAGGGTGCGCTGATCGTGCAGATTTTCGGCAAGCGTGACCCTGACACAGCGGCGTTCAGGACGCTGGTCGAAGGTCTGCCGCGCCTGAGTGGGGCCTGAGCGATGTTGCGTGCAACACTTGCGCTTGCCCTTCTCGCAACCCCGCTCGCCGCGCAAGAGCGCGTGGTCGTGGTGGGCGGTGGCCTCGCTGAAATCGTCTATGCGCTGGGCCAGGAACACCGGCTTGTCGGGCGCGACACGACGGCCAGTTTCCCGCCCGAAATCGAGGCGCTGCCCGATGTGGGCTATATGCGCGCCCTCTCACCTGAGGGGCTTCTGGCGCTTGACCCTGATCTGATCCTGGCATCGGAAGGGGCAGGGCCTGCGGAAACCGTGCAGATCATGCAGGCGGCGTCCGTGCCGTTCGTGCAGATCACGGATGATCCCAGCCCTGCGGGCGTGTTGGAGCGGGTCATGACCATCGCCGCGCATCTGGATGCAGGCGCACAGGGTCAGGCGCTTGTCGTGCAGTTGGAGAGCGAATTTGCAGCCCTTCTGGGCGAGGCAGAGGCGGTGAGCACCCCCAAACGTGTGATGTTCGTCCTCTCTGCGCAGGGGGGGCGGATCAATGCGGCCGGGCGTGATACCGGGGCCAGTGCGATGATCGAACTGGCGGGCGGCGTGAATGCCTTTGACGATTTCGCGGGCTATCGGTTGCTCAGTGACGAGGCGATCACCGCCGCTGCGCCCGATGTGATCCTGATGATGGATCGCGGCGGGGATCATGCGATCTCGGATGCGGAGATTCTGGCGCATCCGGCTCTGGGGCTGACGCCTGCGGCGGAAACCGGGGCAGTGATCCGCATGAATGGCATCTACCTGCTGGGGTTTGGCCCGCGCACCGCGCAAGCCGCGCAAGAGCTGCATCGGGCGCTGTATCCAGAGCCGCACAAGGGGGGCTGAGGCGATGGTGGCTTTGCCCTGGGGGCGTAGCGCGGGACGGGATGCACCCAGCGACCGCGTGACAGGCGACCGCTCAGGCCGCGCGCGCGTGACCATCCTTGCGCTGGTGGTTTTCGTTATGCTGGCGGCGATTGCCTCGCTTGGAACGGGCGCGGCAGGCGTGTCGCTGGGTGATGTGCTGGTGAAATGGATCTCGGGCGAGGAACTGACCCTGCGCGAACGCGTGGTGCTCTTTGACATCCGCCTGCCGCGCTTGCTGACGGGGATGCTGGTCGGCGCGTCTCTGGCAGTCTCGGGCGCAGTGATGCAGGGGCTGTTTCGCAACCCGCTGGCTGATCCCGGCATCGTCGGCGTCGGCGCGGGTGCGGGCCTCGGAGCGGTCCTTGCCATCGTGCTGGGCGCGTTCCTGCCACCGGCGATTCTCGCCGTCGCGGGGATGCATCTGGTCCCCTTGGCCGCGTTTTTCGGGGGTTGGGCGACGACTCTGATCCTTTACCGAGTCTCAACCCGTGCGGGGCGCACATCGGTCGCGACCATGCTGCTAGCCGGCATCGCGCTGGGGGCACTGTCGGGCGCGCTGACGGGCATTCTGGTCTATATCGCGGACGACCAGCAATTGCGCGACCTGACCTTCTGGGGGTTGGGTTCGCTGGCCGGGGCAGGCTGGGCGAAACTGGCCGCTGCGGCCCCCATCATGATGCTGGCGCTTCTGGCCGCGCCGATGCTTGCGCGGGCGCTCAATGGTCTGGCCCTGGGCGAAGGGGCTGCTGCTCATCTGGGCATTGCCGTGCAGCGGATGAAGAACCTTGCCATCCTGACTGTCGCGGCGGCCACGGGTGCGGCGGTCGCTGTGTCGGGCGGGATCGGGTTTATTGGCATTGTCGTGCCGCATCTGTTGCGGCTGGTCATGGGGCCGGATCATCGCTTTCTGCTGCCTGCGGCGGCGCTTCTGGGGGCGGGGCTGCTGCTTCTCGCGGATATCATCTCCCGGCTGATCATCGCGCCTGCGGAGTTGCCCATCGGTATCGTGACGGCTGTGCTGGGCGGGCCGGTCTTTCTGTGGATCTTGCTGCGCCGACGCGGCATCGTGGATATGTGAGGATTGATGCTGGAGGCACGCGATATTTCCGTCACCCTGGGGCGCAAACAGGTGCTGTATGGTGCAGGGCTAAGAGCAAAACCCGGCGCGATGACCGTTATCGTCGGGCCGAACGGATCGGGCAAGACGACGCTTCTGCGCGCGATCACCGGCGATCTGGCCAGTCGCGGCACGGTCACGCTCGACGGTCAGGACATGCGCGCGCTTGCCCCTCATTCGCTGGCCGAACGCCGCGCGGTGCTGCCACAAGCGAGTGTGCTCGCCTTTCCCTTCACTGTGCATGAGGTGGTGCGTCTGGGCCTGACCGGGCGCATCGCGTTGCGCCCGGATGCGGCAAAACTGCCAAGCCGCGCGCTGGAGCAGGTGGGGCTGGCAGGCTATGGCGGGCGGTTCTTTCAGGAGCTTTCGGGCGGCGAACAGGCCCGCGCGCAACTCGCGCGCGTGCTGTTGCAGGTCTGGGAGCCTGTACAGGACGGCACACCCCGCTGGCTGTTTCTCGATGAGCCTGTCGCGGCGCTGGATATCGGTCATCAGTTGCAGGTCATGCATCTGGCGCGGCGTTTCGCGCGTGCGGGCGGCGGGGTCGTCGCTGTCATGCATGATCTGAACCTGACGGCGATGTTTGCCGACCGCGTGGTGCTGATGCTCGACGGGCGCGTGCTGGCGCAAGGCGCGGTGCGCGAGGTGCTGACCGATCAGAACCTTTCGCGCGCCTATGGTTGCCGGTTGCGCGTTTCCAGCCTGCCTGCCCAGGGCGCGACATATATTCTGCCACAGGCAGCAGAAATCGCCTGACGAATACTTGACTCTTTAACTCGGGTTAAGTGGCGCCATCACCATAACGCCAGCGGTATCGCCAGCCAGAGACCACTCAAAGGGGATACCGATGACACAACCGAACAGGCGCCGCGCGCGCCTTTCTGCCACTATTTCCGCAACTGCACTGTTGCTGGCCCCGGTGCCAACGCTCGCACAACAGACCGAGAGTCTGCAGGCCACGTCCTTTCTTGGCCGCATCATCCTTGGCTTTGGTCGCGCGCGGGTGGCGATCGATACGCCGCAGGCCGTCAGCACGCTGGAGCAGGAAGATATCGACCGCGAACAGGCCGCGAAACCCGGTGATCTGCTGCGCACCATCCCCGGCGCGACGGCTTTTGGCGGCGACCGTATGACCGGCCAGAGCTTCAACATTCGCGGGATCGGGTCTGCGGATGCGTCGGATCAGAACCGGGTGATCGTGTCGGTCGACGGGGTGCAGAAATTCTCGCAGCAATACCGGATGGGCCAGTTCTTCGGCGAGCCGGAGCTTTACCGCCGCGTCGAGGTGCTGCGCGGGCCTGCGTCTTCCGCCCTCTATGGTTCGGGCGCACTTGGCGGGGTTGTGGCGTTCGAGACCAAGGACGCCGCCGATTTTCTGCAAGAGGGCAGCGATACGGCCCTGCGGCTGAAAGCTGGCGGAAACACCAACGGATCAGGCGCGCTCGGATCGGTCATTCTGGCGCAACGGTTCGGTGAAGGGTTCGAAATCCTTGCCGCGCTGAACCACCGCAAGGAAGGCGATTACAAATCAGGCGATGGCACGCGGGTTGCGGGGTCAGGCATGTCGGCGACCTCGGGTCTGGTGAAGGGGACATTTCGCTTTGGTGACAATCGCGAACAGACCCTCAGTTTCTCGCTGACACGCTGGCATAGCGACGAGGATGACGCGAATTACGCCGCCGATATTGGCGCACCCGTCTTTGGATTGGTCGACCGCAAGGTTCAGGATGACACGGCGCAGATCACCTGGGCGAATCCCGCTAGCGGCAATCCGCTGCTGGATGCCAAGGTGCAACTGACCTTCTCGCGCACGCAGGTCGAGCAGTTCAACGCGACCGCGCCGATCCCGAGCGAGTTGTTCGAGGACTCGCGTTACGGCTATCGGACACTCGGATTGCGTGCTCAGAACCGTGCCACTTTCGAGGGGGATGGTTGGGAAAACTATCTGACCATCGGCGTCGAGGGATCTCGGCAGGAACGCAGCCATCAGACCGCGCTCAGCGGCCCACGCGCGACCCATCCCGAAGGCACAGATCGGCGGGTTGGCGTCTTCGTGCAGAACGAATTTATCTGGGATGAGCGTCTGACCGCTGTTCTGGGACTGCGTGCAGACCGTGTGTCGCTGACGCCCTCGGCGCAAGTGACCGCGGCCACGGGGGCGACAGCGCGCAGCAACACTGTACGCGCGGCGTCACTGGCGCTGCATTACAAATTGAGTGACGAATGGGCCGTTTTTGGATCACTGGCGCAGACCGAGCGCGCGCCGTCACTGGATGAGCTGTTCAATGCCGGGTTTCGCGGTGGGTTGATTTCGCCCAATCTGCGGCCTGAACGCGCACGAACGGTCGAGGCGGGGCTGTCCTATAGCGGACGTGATCTGTTCAGCACCGGCGACAGCCTGGACCTGAAGCTCACGGCCTTCTCGAACCGGATCATCGACCGGATCGAGCGGTCACTGGCACCCGGAGTGCCGTCCTATGTCAATATCTCGCGCGCGCATATTCGCGGGATCGAGCTGGAAGGCGGCTATGACGCGGAAAGTGTTTTCGGCAAATTTGCCTATTCGCGCATCCTTGGGACAGACAAGACCACAGGCGCGCGGCTGAATTCCACACCATCAGATGAACTGGTGCTGGAACTCGGTGCGCGGGCTTTCGATCAGACGCTGGAATATGGCTGGCGCGGGACATTCGTGCGCAGTGCCACGCGTTCAAATGGTGACGCGTTTCCCGGCTACGGCGTCAATGACCTGTTCCTGACATGGCGCCCCGATCAGGGTGCTATGGCGGGGCTGGAAGTGCAGCTTGCGGTGAACAATGTGCTGGACAAGCAATATCGCAACATCCTGAACGGAAGCCTTTCCAGCAACGAACCCCGCCGTGGTCGTGATGTCCGGCTGAGCGTGGGCAGGCAGTTCAACTGGTAAGCAGTCCCTCCAAGGGAAGGCAGGACATCAGGCAGAAAGCTGGCAGCGCGGGAGATACTCCCGCGCTGCTTTTTTTCACGCGGCGGCTTTTGCGCCAAGGTGCTGGATGGCCGTGAAGCCCTCGAATTGCGGCGCGCCTGCATGCAGTTTGCGCGTGTCGCCTGCGCGGGCATGGGCGGCGCGGAACGCGTCGCTGCGCGTCCAGGCACGAAAATCCGCTTCAGACGCCCAGACAGTATGCGAGGCATAAAGCCGCATACCGTCAGCCTCGGGGCCTTTGAGCATGTGAAATTCGACAAAGCCCTGCATCTGGTCGAGATGGGACTCGCGGCCAAGCCACAGGGCCTCGAAAGCCTCGGCATTCTCCAGTGGCACGGTAAAGCGGTTCATGGCGATGAACATCGGCATGGTCTCCTTGTTGTGTGGAACAAAGCACCGCGCAGGCTGCGTGATTACAGCGGGTCTGCGCCAGTGATGCCGGGCTGTGCACAAGGCGCTCGCTGGGTAGCTCTGTATCCCAACTTCGCCTGCAAAAGTAAAAGTGTTTTTGTGATATGGGTTGCAAGACGTTCGCTGATGCGCGGTGGTGTGAACATCGCCGAAAACCCGCAATGACTGCGAGTTCTGGCGGTTCCGTTTCCAGTGCATCAGACAGATTTGCGCGGGGCCTCTGGCGCATGTTGGTGCAGATATTGCTCGATGGCGGCGATCAACTGTTCGCCCTGTGCGCCCTCGCACAGCATCTGAACAACTGCTCGCGCCCGGCCTGTACGGCGCTGCCGCAAGGCTTGGACAAGCTCCATCATCTGCCGTTCTTCCGGGGTCAGCCAGACCCGGCAGCACGCGCAACCCTCGGAATTGAACCGGAAGGCCGTGCTCCGGTTTGCGCGCAGGGTCTGCACCAAAGTCACAATATCATAGCAGAGTGGCCCAGCCGCGCGCGGCCCGACATGGGCGGTTGCGCAGCGCAGTGCCAGCAGCCAGCCATGCGTTTCGGGAGCGGCAAATGTCTGGAAATGAAACCGCATCAGCGCCAGCGTCAGGCGACCAAACGGATCAAGGCTCATGTTGTCCAGATGCACCTCGTCGGGCTGGCCTTCGCGCGTTGTACTGCCATGATCGAGATGTCCCGCGCGCGCGTCAGACCATTGCGGCATCGCACTGCCCTGTGTACCGCGCCCCCTGGGATTTTCACGCCTCCATGACGGACGCTGCGGGTTAACTCCGGACATTTGGGTGGACTCCAGTTGCGCCTGTCGAAGCTCCGATACGCAACCAGCCATCCGGTGCAGACTGGTCTGGCCCATCTGCCCGGATCCTGCGATTGAGTCCCACAGCGCCTACTGGCACAGAGTGACGATCCAGCAGCAATTCCAGAAGTTGCGGCTCCAGCCCGCAGCCATGGGCGGCGGCACTGTCATGTGCAGAAAGAAGATTGATCAGAAATGCATGGGACGGCTCTGGCATCGGCAACTCCGCTGTGTGGGTGGCTGCCGGGTCGTCTGGGTTGGATGCAACACAGCTTGACTGGGTGAATCAAACCTGACAAAATCACTTGGGAATGTAAACCCTTCATTTCAGCAAAGGGCGACACGGCTCGTGACAGTAGCCCCGCAGAGCGCCTGCTTCGTGTCGGCCAACTTGCTTGCAGCTGCATAAATATGACACTTGCGCAGATCAATCCTTCTTCCCAGGTGAAGCCTTCGCCCGAGACGAAGAAGCGGCATTCCTCAAGGAAGCCTTCACGCAGGAAGGACTATTCGTCCGTCTTCCAGTTGCATCTGATGAACCGGACCACGGTGCGGGGCATGGGCATGCGCAATGCAGCGCATGGTCATGCCAAACCCGCCAGAGGATTAGCTCTTGCCTGCGCTGGTATGGACCATGATCAGATATTTTTCTTCGGTCTTGGATTTCATCATCGCATCGCGCGCGGCCTTGATGCATTTCATTTTTTCACTGTTGCGGCGGGTGGTGTCATCCATCTGCTTTTGCTTGACAGTCGCGTATCCGTATGGCCAAGAAAGGGGGCTGGTGCCTGTTTGACAGGTGAAAAGGGAATGCGCGAGGTTGATCTGTCAACCCGAACGCAGCCGCCCCCGCGACCGTGACCGGAGAGGTCGCCCAATGCCACTGGCCTGTACAGGTCGGGAAGGCGGGACGACCGCTGAGGGAAACCTCAACATCCGCAAGCCGGGAGACCTGCCAGCGCTCACTGCCCGCTTTTGCGGGCCAATGCAGACGGGGTGATCTGTTGCTGGAGGAGAGCCGCGCGATGCGGGTCCACGGCAGATTCCCTTCCCTCATGGCAGCGGGAGGCTGCCGGAAAGAAGACCCATGCCATGCCGTATTCCCTGTTCCTGATCTTGTCGCGCTCCGCTTTGGGCAGAAAGGTGGCGTCATGAGCGACGCGCCGATTGATCTGCTGGTCTGTACGCGCTGTCGCGCGATGGGCGCGAGCGAAGAGCCGTCAGAGCGTCCCGGTGCCATGCTTGCGCGTCGTTTGCGTGATCTCGCCCCTGAAAGCGTGCGGATATGCGAGGTCGAGTGCCTGTCGAACTGTTCGCAAGGCTGCACAATTGCCCTGCGCGGGGGCGACCGCTGGACCTATATCTATGGCCGGATCACAGCGGAGGGCGATCTCGCCGAGATTTTCGACGGCGTGCACAAATACGCGGCCAGCCCGGATGGCATTGTGCCATGGCGCGAACGGCCCGAACATTTCCGCAAGAACTGCATCGCCCGCATCCCCCCAATCGAAGGGTTTTCCACATGAGCACGCTCGAGAAGCTTCCCGTCACTGTGATCACCGGCTTTCTGGGCTCGGGCAAGACCACGCTGATCAGTCATCTGCTGCGCAATCCCGGTGGGCGGCGCCTGGCTGTGGTCGTGAATGAGTTTGGCGAGGTCGGCGTCGATGGCGAGATCCTGCGCGGTTGTGCTTTGCCGGATTGCCCGGCGGAGAATATCGTCGAACTCGCCAATGGCTGCATCTGCTGCACGGTCGCGGATGATTTCATCCCCACCATCGAGGCGCTGATGAAGCTTGACCCGCGCCCCGATCACATCCTGATCGAGACCTCGGGGCTGGCCCTGCCCAAGCCGTTGTTGCAAGCCTTCGACTGGCCTGCGATCCGCTCGCAGATCACGGTCGATGGGGTGATTGCCTTGGCGGATGCTGAAGCGGTGGCCGCAGGGCGCTTCGCTAGCGATGTGGCTGCGGTGGACCGGCAGCGCGCGGCGGATGACAGTCTGGACCATGAAACACCGCTCTCGGAAGTCTTTGAGGATCAGATCGCCTGTGCCGATCTTTTGCTACTGACCAAGCCGGATCTGGCCGGGACCGCGGGCGTCGCGAAGGCGCGCGCGGTGATCGCGGCTGAAGCCCCGCGTCCGCTGCCCGTGGTCGAGGTCGCGGAAGGTGTGGTCGATACGCGCGTCATCCTGGGGCTGGGGGCCGCGGCAGAAAGCGATCTGGCGGCGCGACCGAGCCATCATGACGGCCATCACGACCATGAGCACGACGATTTCGAGAGTGTGGTAATTGATCTGCCGGAAATCACCGACCCTGCTGCGCTTGCGCGCCGGATCGAACGGTTGGCGCACGAGCATCGCATCCTGCGCGTGAAAGGGTATGCGGCCGTGACCGGCAAGCCCATGCGGCTGTTGGTGCAGGCGGTTGGCGCGCGGGTGCGCCACCAGTTCGACCGGCTCTGGCGCGCAGAAGAGGCGCGCGCGGGTCGGCTGGTGGTGATCGCCGAGCATGATGATATTAACCCGGTGGCGATCCGTGAGATCCTGTTGCCGGACGCGACCCCGGCAGAGTAAGCGGCCCTTCATGCATGTGATCTTCCGCGAAAGCCATGGTCTGGAAGAGACCGACGCCCCCACCGATCTGGGGCAATCCCCGGCGGATCTGGTGGTGCTGTCCTTCTCCGACAGCGATCTGGGGGCTTTCGCGGCAGGATGGCACCGGGCAGCGGGCAGATTGCCCAAGCTGCGCTTGGCCAATCTGGCGGCGCTGCGCCATCCGCTTTCAGTGGACACCTATCTGGATCAGACGCTCTCAGATGCGCGCGGAATCCTGATCCGGCTGATCGGGGGGGCACCCTATTGGGCCTACGGGTTGCAGCAGGTGGAACGGTTGGCGCGCGCCAAGGGGATTGCACTCGCGGTGCTACCTGCCGATGGGCGGCCCGATCCGCAGCTTGATGCCGTTTCAACCTTGCCTGCCTCGACGCTGCAGCGGATTTCGAAACTATGCGATACAGGCGGCGAGGTGGCCGCACAGGCCGCGCTGGCGCAACTTGCCTTGGCCGCAGGGCTTTATGCCGGTCCCGTGCCCGGCGCCAAGGCTGTGCCGGAGATCGGCGCATGGACCCCGGCAGAAGGCGTGGCCTGCCCGCTGATCCTTGGTGCAGACGCGCGCCCGCGCGTGCTGGTCGTGTTCTACCGGTCCTGGCTGGTGGCCGCCGATCTGGCTCCTGTCAAGGCGCTGTGTGCCGAGCTTGACGCGCAGGGCTTTGCGGCGCTTGGCCTCTACGTGCCGTCGCTGAAAGCGCCTGACGCAAGCGGCTGGCTGGCACGTCAAGTGGCGCATTTGCGGCCTGTGGCGATCATCAACGCGACCTCGTTCTCGGGGCGGGGCGGGGCAGGCGACTCGCCGCTCGACACAGGCGGCGTGCCAGTGTTTCAGGTGGCGCTCTCGACCGCGACCCGCGCGGCCTGGGATGGATCGGAGCGCGGGCTCTCGCCGGCGGATCTGGCAATGCATGTGGTGCTGCCGGAAGTGGACGGGCGGATCTTCGCGGGCGCTGTGTCCTTCAAGGACCAGCAGCCGCAAGACCCATCGCTGGAATTCGCACGCTATGCCCATGCACCGGACCCTGACCGCATCCGTGCCGCCGTTGCGCGGGTCAAGGGCTGGCATGATCTTGCCGCAACGCCCCCTGCGCAGCGCGATCTGGCCTTCGTGCTCTCGACCTATCCGGGGCGGCCTTGGAATATGGCGCATGCGGTGGGGCTGGACCCGCTGGCCTCGGCAGAGGCTATTTTCGCGGACCTGAAGGAAGCCGGGTATGACATAGCGGGAACACCACCACTGGCCGAAGCGCTGGGACAGGCGCGGGTCACATGGCCTCTGGCGACCTATCAGACCGCGCTGCAAACGCTTGCGCCCGAACTGAAGGCGGCACTCGCGCAAACATGGGGCGCACCAGAGGATGATCCACTTGCAAGTGGGGGCGAATTTACCTTTACAGCGCTGCGCTCCGGGCGCGCTCTGATCGCGCTGCAACCCGAACGCGGCACGCCCGCCGCCCGCGATGACGACTATCACGACCTCAGCCGCACGCCGCGCCACTCCTATGTTGCTTTCTACCTCTGGCTGCGAACGCAGGCGCAGGCGCTGATCCATGTCGGCGCGCATGGCACGCTGGAATGGCTGCCCGGCAAATCGGTCGCACTGTCGGATGCCTGCTGGCCGGAAGCGCTGGTGGGCGCGCTGCCGGTCATCTATCCGTTCATTGTCAACGATCCGGGCGAGGCCGCGCAGGCCAAGCGCCGTATCGGCGCTGTGACACTGGGCCATATCCCGCCACCGTTGCGCCTCTCTGGCACCCCCCAGCGTTTTGTCCGCCTTGAGGCGTTGCTCGATGAATTTTCGAACGCCGATGGCCTTGACCCACGCCGAAGGGACAGGCTGATGGGCGATATCCGGGCAGAAGCGCGGGCACTGGGCGTCGAGGACGATCTGGGCATTGCATCCGGGGCATGTGCAAGCGAGGCAATCACAAGGATTGATCGCTTTGTCTGTGAGGTGAAGGAAAGCCAGTTCGGCGACGGCCTGCATATCTGGGGTCGTGCGCCGCAGGGGCAGACCAGTTTCGACGCAGGGCAGGCAGCGTGCAGCGAAGCCCACGCGTTGTTGGACGCGCTGAACGGGCGCTGGATCGCGCCGGGGCCTTCTGGATCGCCCTATCGCGGACGGGCCGATGTGCTGCCCACGGGCCGCAACCTGTTCACCACCGACCCGCGCTCGGTGCCCACGCGCGCAGCTTATGCGCAAGGCGTGCGTCTGTCCTCCGAACTGATCCGGCGGCATTTGCAGGATCACGGTGACTGGCCGCGCGGGGTGGTGGTCGATCTGTGGGGCTCGGCCACGATGCGCACAGCAGGCGAGGATTTCGCGATGGCGGTGGCGCTGATCGGCGCGCGGCCCATCTGGGACAAGGGGTCAGAGCGGGTGTCAGGCGTGGAAATCCTGCCGCTCGCGGAAATGGAGCATCCCCGCATCGATGTGACCCTTCGTGTCTCTGGCCTGTTCCGCGATGTGTTCCCGACGCTCTCGGCACTTTTCCAGCAGGCGGTGCGCGCGCTGTCTGGGCGCGATGAGGCCGCCGATATGAACCCCTATGTCACCGCCCCCGGCGCGCGGGTCTATGGACCTGCACCGGGGCAATTCGGGCTCGGGATGGGGCCGCTCTTGACCGATTACACCGAAGATGCCCGCGCGCGGGCCGGGGCGGCCTGGCTTGCCGCGTCCGAATGGGCGCTCGATGGCGACAAGGCCGCGCGCGACATGGACGGCCTGCGCGCAAGGGTGGCGGGGGCAGCCGCCTTCGTGCACGGGCAGGACCTGCCCGAAACTGATCTGCTACTGGCTGAGGATTATGCAAGCCATGAGGCAGGCTTTGCCGCTGCCCAGGCTGTGACAGGCGGGCGGGCGGCGCTCTATCATCTGGACAATACTGACCCCGCGCGCCCGCGCGCTCGCGCTTTGTCCGAGGAAGTCGCGCGGGTGGTCATGGCGCGTGCGGCGCATCCGGGCTGGATTGCGGGGATGCAGCGTCATGGATTCCGGGGGGCGGCAGAAATCGCGGCAACGCTGGAAAACATGGCCGCATTCGCGCATCTCGCGGGCGTGGTCGGGCCGCATCTGTTTGACCAGTTTCACGCGGCGACCTTGGGCGATGAGGCGGTGGTGGATTTCCTGCAAGAGGCCAATCCGCAGGCGCTGGCCGCAATGCGCGCGCGTTTTGCCGATCTGGATGCTGCCGGGCTGTGGCAGACCCGGCGCAATTCGATCCGTTCGGAGTTGGAGGGGATGCATGGCTGACGCGGTGCATCCAGAGATCAAGGGCTGGTGTCCCGGCGCGCATCGGCCGATGATGGCCGCTGACGGATTGGTGGTGCGCGTGCGCCCGCCCCTTGGGCGGGTGACACCAGCGCAGGCGCTGGGGCTGGCGGATCTGGCCGAGACCTTCGGGACCGGGTTTGTGGAACTGACCAGCCGGGCCAATATCCAGATCCGGGGGGTCTCGGATCATGCGTTGGTGCTGGAGAGGCTGGCGGCGCTGGGGCTGCTGGATGACGACCCGAAATTCGAGGCGCGGCGCAATGTGATCTGCGATCCGTTTCGCCATGCTCAGGACGCAGGATTGGTAGCGGCGCTGGTCGAAGGCTTGCGTGCGGAAGAATTTGCCGCGCTGCCTGGCAAGTTCGGTTTCGTGATTGACACAGGGCCTGCGCGGCGGCTTGCGCAAGTCAGCGGGGATATCCGACTGGAAGGGGCAGAGAACGGGCTGATGCTGCGCGCGGATGGGCAGAGCTTCGGTTTGACCGTGAAGCGCGCTGAAGCGGTCGTGCTGGCACTGGATCTGGCGCGCTGGTTCCTCGCCTCTGGTGGTGTCGGACCAGATAGGCGCGGGCGGCTGAGACGCCATCTGACCGGGTCCCCCTTGCCTGTGCAGTTTCAGGGCACAGCGCATCCCCTGCCTGAAGCGCCTGCAATCATCCCCGGCGCGCATGGTGCGCTGACGCTGGTCGCAGGCGCGTTCGGCCAGCTTGCCACCTGTGACCTGCGCACGCTCGCCCAGACAGAACGGACGCTTCTGACCACCCCGTGGCGGATGATCGCGCTGGAAGGCCCTGCGCCCGACCTCTCGCCCGATGCCATCACCGATCCGCGAGACCCGCGCCTGAAGGTGCGCGCCTGCACTGGTGCTCCAGGCTGTCCGCAGGCCACGGTCGAGACCCGCAAGCTCGCCGCCAGTCTCGCGCCTCTGGTCGAAGGGGCCTTGCATGTCTCGGGCTGTGCCAAGGGCTGCGCGCATCCAGGCATCGAGGCGCTGACCCTTGTCGGGCGTGACGGGTGCTTCGATCTTGTCCGGGCCGGCACGCCATGGGATAAGCCCGCGCGACAAGGCCTTGCTCCCGAAACCCTTGCAGATCTGATCAGGCGTTGACCCATGTCCTATACTTACGAAACTGACGGTGCTGCGATCTATCGCGACAGCTTCGCCACGATCCGCGCCGAGGCTGATCTCGCACGCTTCACGCCCGAGGAAGAGCGCGTCACTGTGCGCATGATTCATGCAGCCGGGCTGGTGGGGCTGGAGGCATATGTTCATTTCTCGCCCGGAATGGTGCTGGCGGCAGAGGCGGCTTTGCGCGCCGGTGCGCCAATCCTGTGCGATGCGCGGATGGTTTCTGAAGGGATCACCCGCAAGCGCCTGCCCGCGGATAATCCTGTGATCTGCACACTGAACGCACCCGAGACGCTGGACTTCGCCGCAAAGATGCAGACCACACGCTCGGCGGCAGCGCTGGAACTTTGGCGGCCGCATCTGGGCGGGGCCGTGGTGGCAATCGGCAATGCGCCGACAGCGCTGTTTCACCTGCTGAATATGCTTGAAGACCCCGCTTGCCCGCGCCCGGCGGCGATCATCGGCTGCCCGGTGGGCTTTATCGGCGCGGCGGAATCGAAGGACGCGCTTTGGGCCGACCAGCCTGCGCCCTGCGTGGTGGTCAAGGGGCGGTTGGGCGGCAGTGCGGTCACGGTTGCAGCGGTCAATGCGATTGCGAGTGCAGCCGAATGAGCACGCCCGTTCCCTGTGGCACGATCTGGGGTGTCGGGCTGGGGCCGGGCGATCCGGAGCTGATGAGCCTGCGCGCGGATCGTCTGCTGCGCGAGACGCGCCATGTCGCCTATTTCCGCAAGGCCGGGCGCAAGGGCCATGCGCGCCAGAGCGTCGAGGGGCTGCTGGCCACCGATGTGGTCGAATACCCGATGGAATATCCGGTCACGACCGAAATCCCCGTAAGCGATCCAGCCTATAACGCCACGCTTTCCGCGTTTTACGAACGCGTCAGCGATCATCTGGCTGCGCTTGCCCGGAGCGGTGCGGATGTGGTGGTGCTTTGCGAGGGCGATCCGTTCTTCTACGGCTCTTTCATGCATCTGCACAGCCGCCTGAAGGACCGCGTGCCGGTCAGGGTCGTGCCTGCGATCACCGGCATGTCGGCGGCCTGGACCGCGACGGACCAGCCGATCACCTGGGGCGATGATGTGCTGACGGTGCTGCCCGCGACTCTGCCCGAAGATGAGCTGGTGCAGCGCCTCAAAGGCTCGGACGCGGTTGTGGTGATGAAGATCGGCACCAATATGCCCAAGCTGCGCCGCGCCTTGGCGCAGGCGGGGCGGGCGGATCAGACATGGCTCGTGCAATATGCCAGCCAGTCTGGCGAGCGGGTGATGAAACTGTCGGACGCAGAAGAAGGCCGCATGCCCTATTTCACCATTGCGCTGATCCATGGTCAGGGGCGGCGGCCATGAGCGGCCGGGTCGTTGTGGCAGGCCTTGGACCGGGGGCTGACGCGCTGATCACGCCCGAGGTCTCGGCGGCGCTGGCCGACGCCACTGACATTGTGGGCTACATCCCCTATGTGCGCCGTGTGGCCCCGCGTCCGGGCTTGACCCTGCATGCAAGCGATAACCGGGTCGAGCTGGATCGCGCGCGCCGTGCACTGGAGATGGCGCAAGCGGGTGCGCGTGTGGTGGTGGTCAGTTCGGGCGATCCGGGAGTGTTTGCCATGGCCTCTGCCCTGTTCGAGGCGCTGGAGGATGGGCCGGAAACCTGGCGCGGGCTGGATATCCGCGTGCTTCCGGGGATTACCGCGATGCTGGCGGCATCCGCGCGGGCAGGGGCACCTTTGGGGCATGATTTCTGTGCGATCAATCTCAGCGACAATCTCAAGCCCTGGGCGGTGATCGAGAAGCGGTTGCGGCTCGCGGTCGAGGCGGATTTCGCGATGGCCTTCTACAACCCCCGCTCGCTTGCCCGGCCAGAAGGCTTTGGTCGCGTGCTTGAACTCCTGCGCGAGACTTGTGAGCCTGCGAGGTTGATCCTGTTTGCGCGCGCGGTCTCGACGCTAGAGGAAGCGTTGAACATCGTGCCGCTGTCGGAGGCACGCCCCGAAATGGCGGATATGCGGACTGTGGTGATCGTGGGGTCTTCGCTGACGCGGCAGATCCCCGGTACGGAACTGATCTACACGCCGCGCGGGGTGCCAGAATGATCCAGCCAGGCCATGACCGCCGCCACATCATGCACTTCTGCGCGCGCAGGCAGGGACGGGCGGTCGATCATCACGACGGGCAGCTTCAGCATGCGGGCAGCGGTCAGCTTGGCCGAAGCGCCAGAGCCGCCCGCGTTTTTCGACACGATCAGATCGATCCGGTGTTCCTGCATCAAAGCGCGGTCCCCTTCGGGCGTAAACGGGCCGCGATCGACGATTACATGGGTCTGGGGCAGGGGCAGCGGGGTATCCGGCGGGTCCACCAGTCGCAACAGGTAGAAATGCTGCGGCTGGGCTGCGAAAGCAGGCAGGTTCTGCCGTCCGATGGCGAGCATCACACGCCGCGCGGAGCCTGCGAGGGCGGCGACTGCAGCGGGGATGTCGGTCACATTTTGCCAGTCATCCCCTGGCTGCGCCTGCCACGGCGCGCGGGTCAAGGCCAGACAGGGCAAGGATTCGGCTTCGCAGGCGACCAGCGCATTGCGGCTCATTTGCGCGGCGAAAGGGTGGGTGGCGTCGATCAGATGAGTGATACGCTCGGTGCGCAGATATGCCCGCAGCCCTGTGACCCCGCCAAAGCCGCCGACGCGTTGGGGCAGGGGTTGGCGCAAGGGGCGCTCTACGCGGCCTGCGAGGGACAGGATGCCGTCGATCCCGGCCTTTGCCAAGGCCTGACCCAAGGCGCGGGCTTCGGTGGTGCCGCCGAGGATGAGAAGGCGTCTTTGCATGTCTGAGCCCTGGGTCACGATCATTGGCATGCATGATGGCCCGGAGAGCCTGCCACCTGCAAGCCTTGCTGCGCTGGAAGCGGCGCAGGTGGTGATGGGGCCTGCGCGGCATCTGGCGCTGTTGCCGCGGTTCGAGGCACAGCAGATCGTCTGGCCGGTCCCCTTTGCTGATGGTCTGCCGATACTACAAGCTCTGCGTGGGCAGCGGGTTGCGGTTCTGGTTTCGGGTGATCCGTTCTGGTTCGGCGCGGGACGGGTGATTGCGGAAGCGTTGAAACCGGGGGAGTGGCGGGCCTTGCCGGTGCCCTCGACCTTCTCGCTGATGGCGTCACGACTGGGCTGGGCTCTGGAAGCGATCCCCTGTCTGGGCCTGCACGCTGCCCCTCTGGCGCAGTTGCGCCCGCATCTGGTCGCAGGCGCGCGGGCGATGGTGTTGTTGCGTGATGGGGCGGCGGTGGGCGCGCTGGCAGACTGGCTCTGCGCGCAGGGATTTGGGGCAAGTCGGCTGCATGTCTGCGAAGGGCTGGGCGGTCCGAAGGAACGTTTGCGTGTGGTGCAGTCCGATGGCTACGCGCTCGGGGATGTGCAGCACCCGGTTGCAGTGGGGATCGAGATCGCGGGCGCGGGGCAGCCCTTCACCTTGGCTTCGGGGCGAGCGGATGATCTGTTCTCGCATGACGGTCAGATCACCAAGCGCCCGATCCGCGCGCTCGCCTTGTCGGCACTGGCTCCGCGTGCAGGGGAGTTGCTGTGGGATATCGGTGGCGGCTCGGGCTCGATCTCGGTCGAATGGTGCCTGTCTCATCCATCCTGCCGGGCGATCTGTATCGAGCCGCGCGCGGACCGGCTGGCGGCGATCGGCGAGAATGTCGCACGCTTCGGCCTGCCGGTGGAACTGGTCGAAGGTCGCGCGCCGGTAGCACTGACCGAATTGCCGCGCCCTGACGCCGTGTTCATCGGCGGCGGCTTGTCGGCGGGCTTGCTCGACGCGCTTGCCCATCTCACCGGCACGCGCATGGTCGCCCATGCCGTGACGCTCGAATCCGAGGCGCTGCTGACCGGCTGGGCCGCGC
>JAFIEM010000027.1 GCA_020832555.1 Natronohydrobacter sp.
TTTGCAGTCGCGGCGTCAATTCCCTCAGTATACCACGGGATACATCATCCAGCGCCGCTTGCGCCTTTTCATCCGGCACCACCGGACGGCTGGTCAAGATGAAATGCGCCTTTTCAAGCACTTGCGCAAATCCCTTGGCCTTGTCCTTGACCAGCGGCATCGCCTGCAAAAGCCCGTCTCGCTGCGCTTCGGTCAAGGCTTCTGCCCCGGTTGACGCGAGATACTCCTCCAATTCATGCAGCAGTGCAGCATTTTCGCCTGCGCTCATATGCTGGCCGGTCAGATGGTCCAGCTTCTTGAAATCCAGCCGAGCAGGCGCTTTGCCGATTCCCGCCAGATCGAACCACTCTTTTGCCTGATCATCGGTAAAGAATTCATCATTGCCGTGGCTCCAGCCCAGCCGCGCCAGATAATTGCGCATCGCCGCTGCCGGATAGCCCATGCGCTGATATTCCTCGACGCCCAAGGCCCCGTGGCGCTTGGACAATTTCTTGCCGTCGGGTCCGTGAATCAGCGGAATATGCGCGAAAACCGGCACGTCCCAGCCCATCGCGCGGTAAACCAGCATCTGCCGCGCGGCATTGTTCAGATGATCATCGCCCCGGATCACATGGGTCACTCCCATGTCGTGATCATCGACCACCACCGCCAGCATATAGACCGGTGTCCCGTCCGAACGCAGCACGATCATATCGTCCAACTGGTCATTGCGGATGCGCACATCGCCCTGCACCTGATCGCGAATGACGGTTTCGCCCTCCAATGGTGCCTTCACCCGAATCGCAAAAGGCGCATCCGGATGCGTCGCCGGGTCTGCATCGCGCCAGGGCGAGCGGAACAGCGTCGAGCGCCCTTCCTCCCGCGCCGCCTCGCGAAACGCCTCGATCTCGTCTTGCGTCGCGAAACACTTATAGGCATGACCCGCGGCCAACATCTGATGCGCCACTTCCGTATGACGATCTGCCTGCGCAAACTGGCTCACCGCCTCGCCATCCCAGTCCAGCCCCAGCCAGGTCAGCCCCTTCAGGATCGCCTCGGTCGCCTCGGGCGTCGAGCGCGCGCGGTCCGTATCCTCGATCCGCAGCAGGAACTTCCCCCCGCGCCCCCGCGCATAGAGCCAGTTGAACAAAGCCGTCCGCGCGCCCCCGATATGCAGGTAGCCAGTGGGCGAAGGGGCGAAACGAGTGACGACAGGGGCGGACATGCGCAGATTAACCTTTTGGAAACCAGTTTTGGGCAGGGTTCTTTCCAGAGGGGTTCTAGGCAAGCTGAGAGGGGGAAACAAGGGTGCGCGCGCATGGCTTTTCCGCAGCGCAACCCGGCACGTCTGCACAGGCCGCGCTGGACGCCATCGCCCGCCAGCGCGGGCGGCTCTTTCTCTATGTGCCGGTGTTCCTCGCCATCGGCATCGGCAGCTATTTCGCCCTGCCGCGCGACCCGACCCCGCCGGAATGGGCCGCACTCGCCGCCCTCACGCTCGGGCTTGCCACCCTCGCGCGCTGGCTGTCCGAGGATTTGGCCCCGCTCCTGATCGCCGCCATCCTGACGCTCTGCGGCGTGCTCCTCGCAGGCCACCGCGCGCATCAGGTCGCAGCCCCGGTGCTGAGCTACCGCTATTACGGCGCCATCGAAGGCCGGATCGTCAAAATCGACCGCTCCAGCAGCGACGCCATGCGCCTGACGCTCGATCAGGTCGTGCTCGAACGTATCTCCCCCGCCCGCACCCCGCGCCATGTGCGCATTTCGCTGCATGGCCAGCAGGGCTTCATGACCCCCGAACCCGGCCTGCGCATCATGACCACAGGCCATCTTGGCCCGCCGCCCGCCCCCTCGGAACCCGGCGGCTTCGATTTCCGCCGCCTTGCGTGGTTCGAAGGGCTGGGCGCGGTCGGCTATACCCGCATCCCTGTCCTGATCGCCGCCCCGCCCGATCCGACAGGCCAAAGCCTGACCCGCCTGCGCATGCGCATCTCGGCCGCCGTGCAGGACCGCATCCCCGGCGACCGCGGCGGCTTTGCCGCCGCGATCCTGACCGGCGACCGCTCCGGCATCCCGCAAAGCAGGATCGAGGATCTGCGCCGCTCCAACCTCGCGCATCTTCTCGCCATTTCCGGCCTGCATATGGGCCTGCTGACGGGCTTCGTCTTCGGTCTCTTGCGCCTCTTGATGGCCTTGGTGCCGCCTTTCGCCCTGCGCGCCCCCACGCGCAAACTCGCAGCCCTTGGCGCGCTCGGGGCAGGGGGCTTTTATCTCGCGCTCTCAGGCGGCAATGTTGCCACCGAACGCGCCTATATCATGGTCGCCGTGATGCTCGTGGCCGTGCTCCTTGACCGCCGCGCCATCTCGCTGCGCTCGGTCGCGATGGCCGCCACGCTGATCCTGATCCTGCGCCCCGAAGCGCTGGTGCAGGCCGGGTTCCAGATGAGTTTCGCGGCCACCATCGCCCTTGTCGCCGTGTTCCGGTTTCTCAGCGATGACCGCGCCTGGCGCGACCGCCTGCCGCGCTGGGCGTTGCCGGTTGTCTCGGTCATCCTGTGTTCCGTCGTCGCAGGCATCGCCACCGCCCCCATCGCGGCGGCCAGTTTCAACCGTATCGCCGAATACGGGCTGATCGCCAATCTTCTCACCGTGCCGCTGATGGGGCTGGTGATCATGCCCGCCGCCGTTCTGGCCGCACTCCTCGCACCTTTCGGGCTGGAAGGGCTGGGGCTCGCCCTCATGTCGCCCGCGATTGGCTGGATTCTGACCGTCGCCGAACAGGTGGGCGCGCTCGAAGGGGCGGTCCTGCCCATCATCCAGCCTGACCCCTGGGTGATCCCCATGCTCAGCCTCGGCGCGCTCTGGCTGATCCTGTGGCAGGGCCGCGCGCGATTTGCCGGACTGCCGGTGATGGCGCTTGCGCTCCTCCTGTGGTCCCAGACAACCCGCCCCGCGCTGCTCATCGCCCCAGAGGCCGAACTCGTGGGCCTGATGACGCCCGAGGGCCGCGCCCTCAGCCGCGCCCGCGCGGGCAGCTTCACCGCGTCAAGCTGGCTGCAGGCCGATGGCGACGGGGCGGATCAGGCGCAGGCCCATGCCCGCACAGGGGCCGATCCGCGCGCGCAGATCACCCATCTGCGGGGCGGCGGCTTCGATGTGCTGCATCTTGCGGGCAAACGCGCGCTGGCGGATCTGGACATGCTCTGCATCCCCGGACGGATCATCGTCACGACGGAAGTGCCAGAGGAAAAACCGCGCGTCTGCACGCTCCTCACACCTGCGGATCTGCGCGCAACCGGTGCCCGCGCCTATGACATCCGCGCAGGGCAGATCGTGATGCGCAGCGTCACGGGCGCAAGCGGCGCGCGCCCCTGGACAGGTCGCACCGCGCCGTAAGGTGCGTGCTGAGCACGCACCTTACCCACAGCCGCGAACGACAAAGACCCCCGCGCGCGACACACCGGGGGCCTTCCTATCGTCTCGAGCCAAACTCAGGCGTTGGCTTCGCGGATCTTCTCGGCAGCGTCCTTGTCATACTGGACACCCTTGGCGTCAAACAACTGGTCCAGCTCGCCCGAAAGGGTCATCTCGGTCACGATATCGCAGCCGCCCACGAACTCGCCCTTCACATATAGCTGCGGAATCGTCGGCCAGTCCGAGAATTCCTTGATCCCCTGCCGGATACCCTCATCCGCCAGCACATTCACATCGGCATACTCCACGCCCATGAAATTCAGCACCCCCGCCACGCGGCTCGAAAAGCCACATTGCGGCATGGTCTTGGTGCCCTTCATGTAAAGCACCACGTCATGTTTCTCGATAGTATCCTTGATCTGCTCTGCGGCGCTCATGCCAGTATCTCCTGATTAATCCGGGGCCTTGGTGGTCAGGGCCAGCGCGTGCAATTCGCCATGGCTGCCATCCATCTTGCCCTTCAACGCGGCATAGACCGCGCGCTGCTGTTGCACGCGGTTCAGCCCGCGAAAACTCTCGTCGATCACTTCCGCCGCATAGTGATTGCCGTCGCCCGCCAGATCGGTGATCGTGACCCGCGCATTCGGAAACCCCTCTTTCAGAAGTGTCTCCAGTTCCTCGACTGTAATGGCCATCGGTGCCTTTCCCGTGTTGCTGATCCCAAGGTAATCGCGACACCGGGGCAGATCAAGCGCCCCGGACCGTGCGAGCAGGCTCAGCCTTCCATCGCCTTGATCATATCAACGCGCGTGGCATGGCGACCGCCCTCGAATTCGGCATCGAGAAACGCATCCACCAGATCCAGCGCCAGCCCAATCCCCAGCACCCGCGCGCCAAGCGCCAGCATATTCGCGTCATTATGCTGGCGAATCATCCGCGCCGAAAACGTATCGGCACAAACACCGCAGCGGATGCCCGGCACTTTATTCGCGGCCATCATGATCCCCTGACCCGTGCCACAGACCACGATCCCCAGATCGCACGCGCCCGAGGCCACCAGCTTCGCCGCCGCCGCTCCCTGCGCCGGATAGGGAATGCTTTCGGGCGTCTCCGGCCCCAGATCGACCACGACATCGCCGCGCGCGGTGACATGCGCGGCAATCGCGCGGCGCAACTCGATCGCCGCGTGGTCAGACGCCAGTGCAATCCGCCGGCTCATGCTGCACCCCCGAATACCGCCCGCGCAAAAGCCCCGCGATACTGCGCCGAGAGATCCGCCAGCGCCGCGCACTCCTGCCCGAAGCGCACCGTGTCGCCCCCGAACCGCCCCACGGTTTCCAGCGGTACACCCGCTTGCCCCGCCGCGACCATCAGCGCTTCCGCCTGATCGAAGCTCGCCGCCAACAGATACCGCGCCTGATCCTCACCAAAAAGCGTCGCAATATCGCCCGCATCCAGGCTCACGCCCAGCCCCGCGCCCTCGGCCATCTCGAAGGCCGCCAGCGCCAGCCCGCCATCCGACAGATCCGTGGCCGCCTTCACCAGCGCGCGATTGTCGCGCAGAAATTCGCCATGCCTGCGCTCGGCTTCCAGATCCACCGCAGGCGCATCGCCGCCCTCGATCCCGAAAGCCTCGGCCAGCAGCGCCGATTGCCCCAGATGCCCCGCAGTCGCGCCGATCACCAGCGCCAGATCGCCCTCTTCCGGCAAGCCCCCGATGATCTGATCCACATGGTCAATCAACCCCACCGCGCCGATGGTCGGCGTGGGCAGGATCGCGCGCCCGTCGGTTTCATTGTAAAGCGAGACATTCCCCGACACGATTGGCATGTCCAGCGCTTCGCAAGCCGCGCCAATCCCCTTGATCGCCCCCACAAACTGCCCCATGATCTCTGGCTTTTCCGGGTTGCCGAAATTCAGGTTATCCGTGCTCGCCAAGGGCCGCGCGCCGACCGCACAAAGGTTGCGGTAAGCTTCCGCCACCGCCTGCTTGCCACCCTCGAACGGGTTCGCCTTCACATAGCGCGGCGTCACATCACTGGTAAAGGCGAGCGCCTTCTCGGTCCCATGCACCCGCACGATCCCCGCACCCAGACCCGGCGTGCGCACCGTGTCCGCCATCACCTGACTGTCATACTGCTCCCACACCCACGCCTTGTGCGCATAGGAGGGCGATCCGATCAGCGCCCGCAACCCGTCCAGCGCCGAAATCTCCGGCACCTCGCCCAAAGCTTCCGCCGCAGGGGTCTCGACCCAGGGCCGGTCATATTCCGGCGCAGAGGAGGACAGTTTCGACAGCGGCAAATCCGCCTTCACCGCATTGCCATGCAGGATCAGGAACCGGTCCTCGGGAATCGTCTCGCCCACAATCGCGAAATCCAGATCCCATTTCTCGAAAATCGCCCGCGCCACATCTTCGAGCGCCGGGTTCAGCACCATCAGCATGCGTTCCTGGCTTTCCGAGAGCATCATTTCATAGGCGGTCATCCCCGACTCGCGCTGCGGCACGTCATCGAGTTGCAGCTTGATCCCCAGGCCCCCCTTGTCGCCCATCTCGACCGCCGAACAGGTCAGGCCCGCAGCCCCCATATCCTGAATCGAGATCACCGCGCCGGACGCCATCAACTCCAGACAGGCCTCCAGCAGCCGCTTTTCGGTGAACGGGTCGCCCACCTGCACGGTCGGGCGCTTCTCCTCGATCGTGTCGTCAAATTCGGCGCTGGCCATCGTGGCCCCGCCCACCCCGTCGCGCCCCGTCTTGGCGCCCAGATACACCACCGGCATGCCGACACCCGACGCCGCCGAATAAAAAATCTTGTCCGCATCGGCCAGACCCGCCGCAAAGGCATTGACCAGACAATTGCCATTATAGGCCGGATGAAACCGCACCTCGCCGCCCACGGTCGGCACGCCAAAGGCATTGCCATAGCCACCGACGCCTTCGACCACGCCCTGCACCAGATGCGGGGTCTTGGGATGCGACGGCTCCCCGAAAGACAGCGCATTCATCGCTGCAATCGGGCGCGCGCCCATCGTGAACACATCGCGCAGAATGCCGCCCACGCCCGTCGCTGCGCCCTGATAGGGCTCGATATAACTCGGGTGATTGTGGCTCTCCATCTTGAAGATCACGGCCAGTTTTGTGCCATCGGGGCCGTCGCCGATATCGACCACACCCGCATTCTCACCGGGGCCGCAGATCACCTGCGGGCCAGAGGTGGGCAGCGTGCGCAGCCATTTCTTCGAGGATTTATAGGAACAATGCTCGTTCCACATCGCCGAGAAAATGCCCAACTCGGTAAATGTCGGCTCCCGCCCGATAATATCGAGGATGCGCGCATATTCATCGGGCTTCAGCCCATGGGCGGCAATCAACTCTTCGGTGAGAACGGGATCTGTCATGGCGGGCACCCTTTCACGCGGCTTTTGGCTGTGCCCGCGCGGCTCTGGCGGGCGTCGCGTTCCCCATAAGCGAAAGGTGCCCCATGCGAAAGGGGGGCGGCGCGAAAGGGCAGAGGATCGCGTCTGGCCAGACGCAGCGCCCGCGTGTGGCGTCAGAAGCGCCCGCTCATGGCCCACCCGCCCGCCCGATGCCATTCGCGGGCGCTGCCCGGCGGTGCCGGGCGGGGCATGGTGCAGGCGGCGTCGCATCCTTCCGATGACATCTGCCGCCCTTCGCCCCGTCAGATCGCGGGAAGACCGCCCGCATCTTTCTTTCAGAACGCTCAACCTCTGCGACACTCTGGCCCGAACGCGCGCGCCGTCTGATCGCTGCGCCTGTGCCCTGTGAGCAGCCGCTGATCTGCTGCATCAGGCCGCGCCAAGCCAAAACCGACCGGAATTGCTGCGACTGCAATGCTGCGCTGCAGGAATGCGCAAACCGGCTGGAAAAACGGCAAGGTGAGAATCGTGCTGCGGATGCCTGCGGCGAATCCTGCCCCGGTCGTCTCCGACAGGCACAATAAAAAAAGGGCCGAGCAAAATGCTCGGCCTAAGTCCAACAGGGAGGTAAGGACGCGGAAAAATCAATCACGCCCTTGCTCTGAATTAAGGTATTGCACATGCATTACGCAAGTTAAATGCTCTTGCACCTGCAACATTGCCGCTATGCGTTGCATACATGCCTCATGCGACTATTGGGCACATCCTGCGGTTGAACGGGCGCGTGCTCAGGTCTGGCGCGCGCGCCGATAGGCCACGATTTCCTCGACCACGAATTCGCGAAAGGCGCTGATCCGGCGCGAATGGCGCAGTTCTTCGGGATAGGCCAGGAATACCGGAATATCGCCGCTGGCGACCTCGGGCAGCACATGCACCAGGTCGGGGAAGTCCTCGGACACATAATCGGGCAGCACGCCGATCCCCAGATGATTGAGCACCGCTTGCAGCACGCCGAAGTAATTGTTCACTGTGAAACTGGACCGCAAGGGCCGCGCGGTCAGTTCGCGGATCAGCTGCGCCCCCACGCTGACCTGCTGCGACGAGATATTCTGCGAGATCAGCCGGAAATCCGCCAGATCATCCAGCGCCTGCGGGGTGCCATTGGCGCGCAGATATTCGGTCGAGGCATAGAGCCGCATATTCACTGTCATCAGCCGTTTGCGAATCAGATCGGCCTGGCTGGGTTCCTTCATGCGGATGGCGACATCGGCCTCGCGCATCGGCAGGTCCAGCACCCGTTCTTCCAGCATCAGATCAATTTTCAGATCGGGATATTGCGCATAAAGCGCGGGCAGGCGCGGGGCCAGGAACAGCGTGCCGAAACCTGTCGTTGTGGTGACGCGCAGCTCGCCATAGACTTCATCCTCGGCATCGCGGATCCGCGCGGCCGCCGAGTCGAGCGTGCGCGACATGGTTTTCGTGGCATCGAACAGCAATTCGCCTTGCTCGGTCAGAATCAGTCCCCGCGCATGGCGGTGAAACAGAATCGTATCCAGCGATTCCTCAAGCGCCCGAATCTGTCGGCTGACCGCCGATTGCGACAGTTGCAGCACGTCGCCCGCATGAGTCAGGCTTCCGGCATCTGCCACCGCATGAAAGATTCGAAGCTTGTCCCAGTCCATGGCGCAACATCCATATCATACGTTTCCGCAAACGTGATCGATTCGTTCTACTGGCTTATGGACCGATCACAAATGCGGATAAACCTCAAAATCCGCTTTGTAGGTCAGAAATATTGACCTATGATGTGACAATGCGCAAAACTGCAACGGGAGGTGCAAAAATGCGTCAGGATATTTCGCTCACAGACCGTTTCGACCTCGAAAAATCGCCCGTGCTGCTGAACGGCACGCAGGCGCTCGTGCGTCTGATGCTGGCACAATCCGCGCGTGACCGCGCCGCCGGGCTGCATACCGCCGGATATGTCACCGGCTATCGCGGCTCGCCCCTCGGGGCAGTGGATCTGCAGATGACCCGCGCGAAAAAACTGCTCGACGCCGCCCAGATCCGTTTTCAGGAAGGGCTCAACGAAGACCTCGCCGCCACCGCCCTCTGGGGCAGCCAGCAGGCGGAACTGCGGGGCGAGGGCCGCTATGATGGCGTCTTCGGCCTCTGGTATGGCAAGGGTCCGGGCGTGGACCGCACCGGCGATGTGTTCCGCCACGCCAATATGGCGGGCACGTCGCCCAATGGCGGTGTCCTCGTCGCGATGGGCGATGACCATACGGGCGAATCCTCGACCGTGCTGCACCAGTCCGACTGGGCGATGGTCGATGCCTATATCCCGGTCCTGTCGCCCGCAGGTGTGCAGGAACTGCTCGACTATGGTCATTACGGCTATGCGCTGTCGCGTTTCGCGGGTGTCTGGGTCGGCCTGAAAACCATGAAGGAAAATGTCGAGGCCACTGCCGTCGTCGATGGCAACCCGCACCGCCTGTCCTTCACCACCCCTGATTTCCCCATGCCCGAAGGCGGGCTGAACATCCGTCTGATCGACACCCCCATCGCGCAGGAAGCGCGCATGATCGACCATAAACGCTTCGCCGCCGAAGCTTTCAGCCGCGCCAACCAGATGGACAAGCGCATCTGGGGGCGGCCGGGCGCGAAGATCGGCTTCGTTGCTGCGGGCAAGAACTGGCTCGATCTGGTCCACGCACTCACGCTTCTGGGCATCACTGCCGAGGAAGCCGACCGCCTTGGCCTTACCACCTACAAGATCGGCCAGACCTTCCCGCTCGACATGACCAGCTTCCATGACTGGGCCGAGGGGCTGGAGCTGATCGTCGTCGTCGAGGAAAAGCGCAAGCTGATCGAAGTGCAGGTCAAGGAAGCCATTTTTGACGACCGCCGTGGCCGCCGCGTCTATGGCTGGCACAAGGGCGATACCTGGGAACATGGTCGGCAGGTCGAACTTTTCCCCACCCGCTACGCGCTCGACCCGATCCTGATTGCAGAAAAGATCGGGGATATCCTGATCGAGGAAGGCCGCGGCACCGACCGTGTGAAAGCCGGGCTCGCGATGCTCGCCGAGGCGCGGCGCGCCGATAATGCCCAGGATCTCGCCGCGCGCCTGCCCTTCTACTGCTCGGGCTGCCCGCACAACACTTCGACCAAAGTCCCCGAAGGCCACCGCGCCTATGCGGGCATCGGTTGTCACTACATGGTGCAATGGATGGACCGCCAGACCACCGGCTTCACCCAGATGGGCGGCGAAGGGGCGAACTGGATCGGCGAGGCCCCGTTCTCGACCCGCCCGCATGTGTTCCAGAACCTTGGCGACGGCACCTATAACCATTCCGGCGTGCAAGCGATCCGCGCCGCCCTCGCCGCGGGCACCAACATCACCTACAAGATCCTGTTTAACGACGCCGTCGCCATGACCGGCGGGCAAAAGAACGAAGGCGGCCTCACGCCCGACCGGATCGCCTATGAACTGACCGCGATGGGCGTGGGCAAGATCGAGGTCGTGTTCGACGAGAAGGAAGAACCTGCCCGCGCCGATTTCCCGCGCAGCGTCGGCTGGCATCCCCGCGCCGATCTCGACCGCGTGCAACGCGATTGCGCCACCCATCCGGGCGTGTCTGCCATCATCTATGTGCAGACCTGCGCCGCCGAAAAACGCCGCCGCCGCAAGCGCGGCCAGTTTCCAGACCCAGATCAACGTGTCTTCATCAACACGGACATCTGCGAAGGCTGCGGCGATTGCGGGGTGCAATCCAACTGCGTCTCCATCGTGCCGGTTGAAACCGAATTTGGCCGCAAACGCGCCATCGACCAATCCTCCTGCAACAAGGATTTCTCCTGCCTCAAAGGGTTCTGCCCCTCCTTCGTCACATTAGAGGGGGCAAAGGTCAAAAAATCGATAACAGCGCGTGTCGATCTGCCAGATTTGCCGGCGCCCGTGCTGCCCGCGATCCACGGCACGCATAATATCGTCATCACCGGGGTCGGCGGCACTGGCGTCGTAACGGTGGGCGCGATCCTTGCCCAGGCCGCGCAGCTTGACGGCAAGGGCGCGGGCCTGATCGAAATGGCGGGCCTCGCGCAAAAGGGCGGCGCGGTGCATATCCATTGCCGCATTGCCGAAAAACCACAGGATATCAATGCGATCCGAGTTGCCGTGGGCGAGGCGCATTGCATCATCGGCGGCGATCTTGTGGTCACAGCGGGCGCGAAAACCCTTGGCCTGATGCGCAAGGGCCAGACCGGCGCGGCGGTGAATGCGCATGAAATCATCACCGGCGAATTCACCCGCAACACCGAATTCCGCATCCCCTCCGAGGATCTGAAAATCGCGCTTCAGGCCCGCTTGGGCGAGAGGTTGCGCCTGTTCGACTATTCCGATCTGGCCAAACGCCTGCTGGGTGACAGCATTTTTTCGAACATGATGGCGCTGGGCGCGGCCTGGCAGATGGGGCTGATTCCCCTTACGGAATCGTCACTCCTGCGCGCGGTAGAATTGAACGGTGCAGCGGTCGAGGGCAACAGCCGCGCCTTCGCGCTGGGGCGCTGGTCCGTCACGCACCCGGACGCCGCCGCGGACATGCTGAACGAGAAATTAATCCGAAAGCCGCTTTCACTGGATGAAAAAATCGCGGCGCGTGAGGCGCATCTGGCGCAATACCAATCGAAAAGGCTGGTTAAGAAGTTCCGCAAGCTGGTGGATCAGGCCCCGGATGCCCGACTGAAAGACGCGATTGCAAAGGGTTATCACAAACTGCTCACCTACAAGGACGAGTATGAAGTGGCCCGCTTGCACCTTGCCACCTTGCACAAAGCCCGCATGGAGTTTGATGGCGCGTTCACCCCCCGCTTCCACCTTGCCCCCCCGTTGCTGTCGCGCATGGGGCCGGATGGTCGCCCGGTGAAGCGCACATTCGGGCCGTGGATTCTCAAGGGTTTCAAACTCTTGGCCGCACTCAAGCCCCTGCGCGGCACGCCGCTCGACCCTTTCGGCTATACATCCGAGCGACGCATGGAGCGCCAGATGATCCGCGATTACGAATCCCTCATCTTGCAGATTCTGCCGAAATTAACCACTGAAAATCATGCACTTGCCGTTGAACTGGCGGAACTCCCGCTGCAAGTGCGTGGCTTCGGTCCGGTCAAGCATCGCAATGCCGAGGCCACCGCGCGTCGCCGCGCCGAGCTTCTGGCAGCTTTCGCGGCGCCCCCAACGCGCATGGCCGCCGAATAGGTGCAATCAGGCTGGATTTTCACCCCTCCCGGTTCTATGCAGGGCGCATAGGGGTTGCAGGACCGGAGACAGGCAAAATGGCAGTGGGCGTATTCGATTCCGGGCTGGGGGGCTTGACCGTCTTGGGGGCATTGACCGAACGCTTGCCTGAAATTCCCTTTGTTTATCTGGGGGATAACGCGCACGCCCCTTACGGTGTGCGCGATGCCGAGGATATCTTCAACCTGACCTGCGCCAATGTCGAACGGCTCTGGGAAGAAGGCTGCGATTTGGTGATCCTTGCGTGCAACACGGCCTCTGCGGCGGCGTTGAAGCGTATGCAGGAAACCTGGGTGCCTGCCGACAAGCGGGTGCTCGGCGTGTTCGTGCCCCTGATCGAGGCGCTGACCGAGCGCCAATGGGGCGACAATTCCCCCCCGCGCGAGGTCGCTGTCAAACATGTCGCGTTGTTTGCGACGCCCGCTACCGTATCTAGTAGGGCCTTCCAGCGCGAACTGGCGTTTCGCGCGATCGGCGTCGATGTCGAAGCCCAACCCTGCGCCGGGGTTGTGGACGCGATCGAACAAGGCGACATGCAACTTGCTGAAGCCCTGGTGCATTCCCATGTCGAATCGCTTTTGCGCCGGATGCCACGACCCGAGGCGGCCGTGCTGGGCTGCACCCACTATCCCCTTGTAGAACATGCCTTTCGTGACGCTCTGGGGCCGAATGTGGACGTCTATTCCCAGCCCAATCTGGTCGCTGCCAGCCTTGACGACTACCTCAAGCGTCGTCCTGAAATGCTGGGCGCGGGCCGCCAGAGCGCTTTCCTGACAACCGGCGATCCGGTCAATGTCTCGCGCAAGGCCACGCAATTCCTGCGACGCCAGATCAGCTTCAAACCCGCCTGACTTCATCTTGCCCGAAATACTCCCGCGCGGAGCGCTTGAGCGAATAGCGGCACCGCAAGGCCTTGAAAGATAATGAAAATGAGCAAATCCATCGCCATCCTCGGGGCCTCTGGCTATACCGGCGCAGAGCTTGTCCGGCTGATCTCGACCCATCCCGACATGCGGATCACCGCGCTGACGGGCGAGCGCAAGGCCGGCCAGCCCATGGCGCAGGTCTTTCCCTTCCTGCGCCATCTTGACTTGCCGGATCTCTGCCGGATCGAGGATGTGGATTTCAGCACGATTGATCTCGCCTTCTGTGCGCTGCCGCACGCGACCTCGCAGGCCGTGATCAAGGATCTGCCGCGCGATCTGAAGATTGTTGATTTATCAGCAGATTTCCGGCTGCGCGATCCTGCGGCCTATGAAAAATGGTATGGCCAGCCCCATGCCGCGCCCGAGATCCAGAAGGAAGCTGTCTATGGTCTGACCGAATTCTATCGCGATCAGATCCGAGGGGCGCGTCTGGTCGCAGGCACAGGCTGCAATGCGGCGACGGGCCAGTATATCCTGTGCCCGCTGATCGAGCCGGGGGTGATCGACCTGGACCGGATCATTCTGGATCTGAAATGTGGGGTGTCCGGTGCAGGGCGGGCGGTCAAGGAAAACTTGCTTCATGCGGAACTCTCCGAAGGCACGCAGGCCTATGCGGTGGGCGGCACCCATCGGCATCTGGGCGAATTTGATCAGGAATTCAGTGCCTTGGCGGGGCGGCCTGTGCATATCCAGTTCACGCCGCATCTCTTGCCCATGAACCGTGGTATTCTGGCGACCGCGTGGCTCGATGGGGATGCACAGCGCATTCACGAAGTTTTGCAGGCCCGCTATTGCGCTGAATCAATGATTTGCATGCTACCTTTTGGCACAACCCCCTCGACACATGATGTGCGCGGGTCCAATTTCGTGCATATCGGGGTTGTCGGGGATCGCATCCCCGGTCGCGCAATGGTGGTCGCAGTGCTGGATAACCTGTGCAAAGGGTCCAGCGGGCAGGCCATACAGAACGCGAACCTGATGCTGGGACTGGAGGAAACGGCAGGTCTGATGGGCGCGCCGCTCTTCCCGTGACGTGAGAGGAAGACATGAAGAGCCTGAAGAAAACCCGTCGGATCCAGATCATCTCCGTAGCCGCGGTAGCGCTCGCTCTGTCTACGGCCCTGATTGGCTATGCGATGCGCGACGGGATCAATTTCTTCCGCTCGCCCTCGCAGGTGCTGGCGGAACCACCGTCGCCGAATGAAGTGTTTCGCATTGGTGGTCTGGTTGAGCCGGGCTCGATTATCCGTGGTCAGTCGGATACGGTCATGTTCCGGGTGACTGACGGTCCTGCCTCGGTTGAGGTGCATTACCGCGGCATCCTGCCGGATCTGTTTTCCGAGAATGAAGGCATGGTCGGCACAGGGCGTTTCATCGACGGGGTGTTTCAGGCAAGTGAAATCCTTGCCAAGCACGACGAGACCTATATGCCGCGTGAGGTGATGGAAGCCTTGAAAGAGCAGGGCGAATGGCGCGGGCCTGATCCGCAGAGCTGAGCCTCATGATGCGAGCCGAGGTAAGGTGCGTGCTGCAGCACGCACCTTACGGCAGAAGTCTACCGGCCTTCGAACTTTGCAGGGCGCTTTTCCAGAAAGGCCATGACCCCTTCCTGAAAATCGCGGGTCTTGCCCGCTTCCGCTTGTAGCTGGGCTTCCAGTGCCAGTTGCGTGTCGAGCGGGTTCGACAGGCTCTTGCGCAAGGCTTTGCGGATATTGCGATAGGCAATCGTCGGCCCTGACGCGAGTGTCGAGGCGCGCGCCCGCCAATGGCTTTCGAACTGGCTGTCCGTCACGACCTCCCAGATCATGCCCCAATCGGCGGCCTGCTGCGCACTTACCTTGTCAGCAAAGAGCATCGCGCCCATGGCGCGCGCAAAGCCGATCTGGCGGGGCAGGAACCAGGTGCCGCCTGCATCGGGAATCAAACCGATCCGCGTAAAGGCCTGAATGAAGCTCGCAGACTCGGTTGCGATCACCAGATCTGCGGCCAGAGCCAGATTCGCCCCTGCTCCTGCCGCACTCCCGTTCACGGCCGCGATCACCGGCACCGGCGCGTCATATATCGCGCGCAGCATGGGTTCATATTCCTCGCGCAGCGTGCGTTCCAGATCGATTTGCGCAGCATTGCCGCCATCGCCCAGATCCTGCCCGGAACAGAAGGCCCGGCCCGCACCGGTCAGCACGAGCACGCGCACCCGCGCGCCGATATCCTTGAGCGCATGGGTCAGTTCCGCCCGCATCTGCTTGTTGAGCGCATTCATGACTTCGGGGCGGTTCAGTATGATCGTGCCGATCCCGTCGTCTTCGCGGGTCAGAAGCGTGTCGTAATCCATCGTGGTCCCTCCGGGCTTTCCCGCGCAGAGTACCGCGCGCAGCCGTCAAGTGAAGCCCATACGGTACGTCACTCCTTCAGAAGTTCACGCAACCGCGCCTCTTCTTCGGGGCTCAGACCGTCTTTGGCTGGCTCCGGTGCATTCGCGCGCTGGCGCAGATAAAGACCGGCTGACAGGAGGGCAATCAGGAACAGAACCGGTGCTGCGATCCAGAGCAGCATATTCGCGCCTTCGGTGGTGGGGCGCAGCAACACATATTCGCCATAGCGTTCGACGATAAAGGCCAGGACTTCAGCATCACTGTCGCCTTCGACGAGCCGCTCTCTTACCAGAAGCCGCATGTCACGCGCCAGTTCCGCATTCGATTCGTCGATCGATTCATTGCGGCAGACCAGACAGCGCAACCCCGCCGAGATATCTCGCGCGCGACTTTCCAGCGCGGGATCGTCAAGAATTTCGTCAGGCTGGACGGCGAGGGCGGGGCTGGCAAGGCTGACAGCCAGCCCGATGAGACATGCGCGGAGCCAGTTCATTCTGCCGGCACCGCGTTCGGGCCCTTGCGCGCGGCCCCTGCCGCAACGCGGAAGCGCCGGTCCGTCAGGCTGAAAATACCGCCCAGCGCCATCAGGAAACACCCGAACCACAGCCAGTTTGCAAAAGGCTTGATATAGGTGCGCACGGCCCAGCCCCCATTATCCTGCGGATCGCCCAGCGTGATATACAGATCACGGTGGATCTTGTAATCGATGGCTGCTTCGGTCGTGGGCATGCCAGCAATCGGATAGAAGCGTTTTTCGGGCTGCAGCACGGTGATCAGGCGTCCATCGCGATGGGCTTCCAGCGTGCCCATGGTCGAGACATAGTTCGGCCCCTGCACACGGTCGACCGAGGTCAGGGTCAGCGTGTAGCCCCCTTTTTCGAAACTCTCGCCGATCTGGACGACGCGGATATCCTCGCTCTCCCATCCGACCAGTGCTGCCACTGCGAAGATCGACATGCCCAACCCGATATGGGCCGTGGCCTTGCCCCAATCGGCGCGCGGCAGGCGAGTCAGTCGTTTGGCGCGATGGCCAATATTGCCGCGCCCGGTCCGGGTCCAGAGATCGACCGCAGAGCCCAGCACCACCCAGAGGCCCAAGGCCAGCCCCACGGGCACCAGCGGCGAGCTGCCAGTTTGCAGCGCCCATGTCACTGCGCCCATCGCAACTGAAAATGCCGCGATGCCCCAGAGCGGTTGCATCACGCGCCCCAGATTGCCGCGTTTCCAGGGCATCATCGCGCCGATGGGCAGAACCATGGCCAGCGCGACCATGAAAGGGGTGAAGGCGGTGTTGAAAAACGGTGGGCCGACCGAGAGCACGCGGTCAAAGAGCATTTCGGCAATCAGCGGCCACATGGTGCCGATGAAGATGACGAAAGAGGACACGGCCAGCAGGACATTGTTGATCACCAGCGCCGATTCGCGGCTGACGGTGGCGAAGACGCCCTTGGCTTCCAGCACCGGGGCGCGGAAGGCAAAGAGCGTGAGCGCGCCGCCCATGAAGGCCGCCAGGATCATAAGGATGAACACCCCGCGTTCGGGGTCCATAGCGAAGGCATGGACCGAGGTCAAAAGCCCCGAGCGCACGATGAATGTGCCCATCAGCGAGAAGCCGAAGCCGAGAATGGCCAGAAGGATGGTCCAGCTTTTCAGCGTCTCGCGTTTTTCGACCACAATGGCCGAATGCAGCAGCGCTGCCGCGAAAAGCCAGGGCATGAGTGAGGCATTTTCCACCGGATCCCAGAACCAGAAGCCACCCCAGCCAAGCTCGTAATAGGCCCACCATGAGCCTGTCGCGATGCCGATGGTCAGAAACACCCATGCCGCCAAGGTCCAGGGCCGCACCCAGCGCCCCCAGGCCGCATCGACCCGTCCCTCGATCAGGGCGGCGATGGCGAAGCTGAACGCCATCGAGAGACCGACATAGCCGAGGTAGAGGAAAGGGGGGTGAAAGGCGAGGCCCGGATCTTGCAGCAGCGGATTCAGGTCAGTTCCGTCGAAAGGAGGAAAAGCCAGTCGCGTGAAGGGGTTCGAGGTGAAGATCGTGAAGGCCATGAAGGCCGCGGTGATCGCCGATTGCACCGCCAGAACGCGGGCTTGCAGGGTTGCAGGCAGGTTGCCCCCGAACCACGCGGCCGAGGCCCCGAAAAGCGCGAGGATCAGCACCCAGAGCAGCAGCGAGCCCTCGTGGTTTCCCCAGACGCCGGAGATCTTGTAGATCAGCGGCTTGAGCGTGTGGGAATTGTCCACCACCAGCTTGACCGAGAAATCCGACACAAGAAACGCATAGGTGAGGGCGGCATAGCTGAATCCCACCAGCAGAAACTGGACGGTGGCCATGGGATTGGCCACCACCATCCAGTCGCGCCAGCCCTTGTGCGCGCCCACCAGCGGGATGATGCTTTGCGCCAGTGCCACGGCGAAGGCCAGAATCAGGGCGAAATGTCCAAGCTCGACGATCATATCTTCATTATACCCCAGACTGCTTTGCAAGAGTCCTAACGCAATTCAGCGGTCAGGCAAAGTGCGCAGGACTTGTCAGGGCGCGACCCGGCGTCACAGTTTGGCGACCGTGTCTCATTCATTGGTCGTAAGTGTCGCGACGCGGGCTTGACCCGGACCGCCGCGCGCGCCAGCCTGTCGCAACAGGCAAGGGGCGGTATCGGCATGGAATTCAGCAGTATCGACGATGTGCAGAGGATGCTGGCGCAGCAATCTTACATAGCGGATCGCGCCCTTGCGACGGTTGCGTTCCTGGCCCTGCGTCTGAACCGCCCGATCTTCCTCGAAGGGGAACCCGGCACGGGCAAGACCGAGATTGCCAAGGCCATCGCCACAGCACTGGGCCGCCGCCTGATCCGGCTGCAATGTTATGAAGGGCTGGACGCGGCCTCGGCGGTTTATGAGTGGAATTTCGCGGCCCAGATGATCGCCATCCGCGCCGCAGAAGCCACTGGCGACAAGGCCGATCTGCGCGCGCAGCTTTTCGGCCCGGATTACCTGATCGAGCGCCCGCTGCTCGAAGCCATGCGCCCCCAGCCCGGAGGGGCGCCGGTCCTGCTGATCGACGAAATCGACCGCACGGATGAACCTTTTGAGGCCTTCCTTCTGGAAGCATTGTCCGATTTTCAGGTCACAATCCCTGAACTGGGCACGATCAAGGCCGCAGAGCCGCCCATCGTGATCCTGACCTCGAACCGCACACGTGAAGTGCATGACGCGCTCAAGCGCCGCTGCCTGTATCACTGGGTCGATTATCCGAATTTTACCCGCGAGCTGGAAATTCTTGCGGCCCGCGCGCCCGAAGCCTCGGACCGTTTGTCACGCGAGATCGTGGCTTTCGTGCAGCGCCTGCGGACCGAGGATCTGTTCAAGAAACCGGGTGTTGCGGAAACCATCGACTGGGCGAAATGCCTGCTTGCGCTGGATGTGCTGGAACTCTCGCCCGAGGTGATTTCCGACACATTGGGCGCAATCCTGAAATATCAGGACGATATCGCGCGTCTGCAGGGGCTGGAGGCCAAGAAGATCCTCGACGAGGCCCGCCAGTCGCTGGAGCCTGCATGAGTTTCATCTTGCCCAAAATACTCTGGGGTGAATTGGCGCAGCCAAGAGGGGCAAAGCCCCTGCTTTCGGTCTGAACGATGGCACGCTACGCGGATCTGCCGATCCCCGAGGATGGCAAGCTGGTCGATAACATCACCCATTTCGCGCGCGCCCTGCGCCGGGCAGGTCTGCCGATCGGGCCAGGTCGTGTTCAGGCGGCGATCGAGGCGGTTGCGGCGGCAGGGTTCGACCGCAAGGCCGATTTCTACTGGACCTTGCACGCGGTTTTCGTGAACCGGCCCGAAGAGCGGCAGGTCTTTGGCCAGATTTTCCGGCTCTACTGGCGCGACCCGCGCTATCTGGAGCATATGATGTCGCTGATGCTGCCGGCGATTCGCAATGTGTCCGAGGAAAAAGCCGCCGAATCCGCGGCCAAGCGTGCTGCTGAGGCGTTGCTGGATGGGGCAGAGGCTCCTGATCTGCCAGACAGCCACGACGACAGCGAGAATACCGAAATCCAGATTGACGCCTCGCAGACGGCCTCGAATGAGGAACGCTTGCGGACGCTCGATTTCGAGCAGATGTCCACCAGCGAGGCCGCACAGGCCAAACGCATGCTGGCGCGCTTGTCGCTGCCCGTGAAGCCCATCGCGACGCGCCGTCTGCAAGCGGATTTGCGTGGGCGCAAACCGGATTGGCGGCGGACGATGCGCGCCAGTATCCGGCAGGGCGGCGAGATCACACATCTGCATATGCAAAAGCCCCGCACACGCTGGCCTGCGCTGGTGGTGCTGTGCGATATTTCGGGCTCCATGTCGCAATATTCGCGCATGGTGCTTCATTTCGTTCATGCGGTTGCGAACCGACAGGGGCAGGGCTGGGCGAAGGTGCATGCCTTCACCTTTGGCACGCGGCTGACGAATATCACCCGCCATCTGCGCGCGCGCGATGTGGATGCGGCACTGAATGCCGCCGGGGCCGAGGCGCAGGACTGGCAGGGCGGCACGCGCATCGGAGGATGTCTGCGGACCTTCAATGTCGATTGGTCGCGCCGGGTTCTGGGGCAGGGGGCGGTCGTGCTTCTGATCTCGGACGGGCTGGACCGGGACGATCCTGCGCTTCTGGCGCGCGAGATGGAGCGGTTGCATCTCTCCTCGCGTCGGCTGATCTGGCTCAACCCCTTGTTGCGCTGGGACAGTTTCGCCCCCCGCGCGCGCGGTATCCGCGCGATGCTGCCCCATGTCGATGCGTTTCGCGCGGCCCATTCCATCGCCTCGCTGGAAGCCCTGGCCGAGGCGATTTCGGACGGGCAGGATCGGGGCGAGAAGGCGCGGTTGATGGCGCTGCTCAGTGATTGATTTCCCGGCCCCTATGCGCGACGATGGGGGAAAGGGGAGATGAGCCATGCAGATCAGGTCCGACAGTGACGGCCAGACCGTCATCAGCACCTTCGAGATGACACCGGGCACTTGCGCGGATGTGTTGGAGGCCTTGCAGGATGCGTATGAACAGGTGATCCGCCACCAGCCCGGATTTCGCGCAGTGGCCATTCATGTGAACGACGCCCAGACCCGGATCGCGACCTATTCGCAATGGCGCGCGCGAGAGGATTTTCAGGCCATGCTGCGCACAGCCGAGATGCGCGAGCGCAATCGCGCGATTGCGGCTATGTGCGCGCGGTTCGAGCCGGTGATGTATGAGGTCGCGGCCACCTTTGCGCCGGATTGAAGATTGATGCGGGTTTTCCTTGCTCTTGATCTGCCAATGGCCATTCGCAGCCAGTTGGTGCTGCAACAGTTCCTGATGCCGGTGAAGCGCAAGCAGCCCCCGGAGAATTTCCATATCACCATGGTCTTTCTGGGAGACGCCGACCGGTTTCAGCTTGAGGAACTTGACGCGGCGCTGATGCGGCTTGAGATTGCACCCATGACGCTGCGGATCGAGGGGCTGGGGCTGTTTGGCGGGGCGAAGGCGCATAACCTGCATGCCCGTGTCGCACCAAGCCCTGATCTGACGGCGCTGCACGAAAAACTGCTGCGGCTGGCGCGCGCGAGCGGCTTCGCGCCCGAGGCGCGGCGCTTTACGCCCCATGTCACGCTGGCCTATCTCAAGCCCGGCGCGTTTCATCAGCCGGAACTGGAAGCGGCGGTCGCGCGCGATGCAGGGTTTCGTACGGACCCGTTCGAGGTTTCGGATCTGGTGCTCTACCGTTCGCATCTGCGCAGCGACGGGGCGCAATATGACGTGCTGGAGCGCTATCCGTTTTCGGCTGCGGGGCGTGCGTTGAAGCAATATCCGTGAAGTGCCGCACCATTCTCGCGCAGCCAGTTGCGATGTAAGGCATAATCCGGCATCAGATCGCGCACGCAGTTCCAGAAGGCGCGGGAATGGTCCATATGGCGCAGATGCGCGACCTCATGCGCGGCGACATAGCGCAGCACCTGCGGCGGTGCCATGATCAGCCGCCAAGAGAACATCAACCGCCCGTCCGCCGTGCATGACCCCCAGCGCGAGCGCGTATCGCGCAGGCTGAGCGCCGTGACGCTGCGACCAAGGCTGCTTGCATAGTGATCGACCGCTGGCAGAAGTTCCGCCTGGGCTGTGGTCTTGAGATAGGCGGCAACCCGCATCGGCGTGCGTAGCCCCTCGGGATCGGGCGGCACCAGAAGCGCGCCCTCAGTCTCGGCGACGCGCCGTGTTCCGGCCTGTTCGGTGATTCGCACCATCTGTCCGCGCAACAGGATGTCCTGGCCGGGATGCACGGCAGACCGCCCCGGCACGCGATCCATGGCCCTGCGGAGCCAGCTCTCCTTTTCGCGCAGGAAGGCCAGCGCTTCGGCCAGTGGCAGGCTGCGCGGCATGGTGAGGGTTACGCGCCCGTCAAGACCAGATACCCGCAGGTTGAGGCGGCGGGCCTGTGCGGAACGCCGCAGGCTGACGGCAATCTCGGGTTGCCCGGTCAGATGTGCGGTGCCGTCCCTGACCTGTATTTCCATGCCCTTGCGCTCGCTCTGCCCCAAGCCCATATCCTTCTTGCCGCAAATCGCGCCCGGCATGTGCCTGCCGGGGCGCTCGGGTCTTTACAGCTTGGCCGAGTTATGGCACGGCACGGGGCTTGAAGGAAGGCACGCGAATGAAGGAAATGTCGATGTCCAATCCAGAATGGGGCGTAAAGCGCGTCTGCCCGGAAACCGGCAAGCGGTTTTATGATCTGAACAAGAGCCCGGTCGTCAGTCCATATACCGGCAAGATCGTTCCGATCGATGCGCAGGATCGTCGCGAAGAGGCTGGTATCGCGGCACTGAAGGCGAAAGCGGCTTCGAAGATCGCGGATGACGATGATGATCTGCTGGTCGATGACGAGGATGATGCAGTCGAGGTCGACGACGAACTGCTGGAAGATGATGATGATGACACGGTCGCGCTGGATGATCTGGCCGATGTCGCGTCAGATGACGACGACTGAGGTTTGATTCTGCGCGACAGGGCAGATTTTCCTGTTGCGTTGGCTTTCGGGCTTTCGTAAGAGGCACGCACGCTCTGGGTCAGGGCGCAACGGTGGGGCCATAGCTCAGTTGGGAGAGCGCTTGAATGGCATTCAAGAGGTCAGGGGTTCGACTCCCCTTGGCTCCACCAAATACTCTGATTATCAGTGAAAAAAGCCCCGCGATGCGGGGCTTTTTCTGTTTCTGGGCGCTCTGTCACGTCACACGTTTGATCCCCATGAAGCGCGCGCGGGCGCGCGGGTCATTGTCGAAAAGCGCTGCCAGTTGCTCCGTCATTGCGCCGGCAAGTTGTTCGACATCCGTGATCGTCACGGCCCGCTGGTAATAGCGCGTCACGTCATGGCCGATGCCGATGGCCAGCAGTTCGACGGCCTTGCGCCGCTCGACCATGGCGATCACGTCGCGCAAATGCTTCTCCAGATAGTTGGCAGCGTTGACGGAAAGGGTCGAATCATCGACCGGTGCCCCATCGGAAATGACCATGAGGATCTTGCGGGCCTCGGGACGTGCGGCCATACGCCGATGCGCCCATTCCAGCGCCTCGCCGTCGATATTTTCTTTCAGCAAACCCTCTTTCATCATCAGGCCCAGATTGGGACGCACCCGACGCCAGGGGGCATCTGCCTGCTTGTAGATGATATGGCGCAGGTCATTCAGGCGACCGGGCTGGGCGCTGCGCCCCTCTTGCAGCCAGCGTTCGCGGGACTGCCCGCCCTTCCAGGCGCGGGTGGTGAAGCCCAGGATCTCGACCTTGACGTTGCAGCGTTCCAGCGTGCGGGCCAGAACATCGGCGCAGATCGCGGCGATGGAAATGGGGCGACCGCGCATCGAGCCGGAATTGTCCAGCAGAAGCGTCACGACTGTATCGCGAAACTCGGTGTCTTTCTCCTGCTTGAAGCTCAGGGGCGTCGTCGGATTGGCCACGACCCGCGCAAGGCGGCCTGCATCGAGGATGCCTTCCTCCAGATCGAACAGCCATGAGCGGTTCTGCTGCGCTTGCAGACGACGTTGAAGCTTGTTCGCCAATCGCGACACAGCCCCCTTCAGCGGCTCCAACTGCTGATCCAGATAGGCGCGCAGGCGTTCGAGTTCAGCAGGTTCGGCAAGATCCTCGGCGCGCACTTCCTCGTCGAAATCGGTGGCAAAGACCTTGTAATCGGCGCTGGCCTCGGAATGCGGCGGAGGGGGAGGGGGCTCGCGCGGGGCTTCGGCCTCGGGCATCTGGGTCTCGTCGGACATCTCCTCGTCCGCGTCCTCGTCATAGGCCATATCAGCCTGTGCAGAGTCCTGCGCAGGGCTGTCATCGGACATCTCGTCTTCGGATTGCTCGTCCTGCCCCTGACTGTCAGGGTTTTCCGGTTCGTCGGGCTGGTCTTCGCTATCGTCGTCGGTGCCTTCGTCCTCGTCGCCCTGATCGTCGGGATCATCGCCCAACTGGTCGCCATAGCCCAGATCCGAAATCATCTGCCGCGCAAACCGGGCGAATGCCCCCTGATCGGCCAGCACCTTGTCCAGCCCGTCCAGCGTCTCGCCGGCGCGCTCTTCGATGAAGCCACGCCACAGGTCGAGCACATGATCGGCCCCTGCGGGCAGGTCGCGGCCCGTGGCCATTTGCCGGATCATGTAGCTGGCCGCGACGGAAAGCGGCGCATCCTGCCGGTCGCGGATCTGCGCATAGCCTTTTCGCGCAGCCTCATGGGCAATGCGTGCATCGATATTCTTGGCCGTGCCCGGCATATGGCGCGCGCCAACGGCTTCGCAGCGCGCTTCTTCCATCGCCTGATAGAGATCGCGCGCCATCTGACCCTGCGGCATGTAGCGGGCGTGGCAGGCTGCATCATGGAAGCGGCGACGCAGCGCCAGCGTGTCGGCGGTGCCGCGCGCCAGCAGCACCTCGTCGCGGGTCAGGCGGCGCGTGACCTGCGGCAAGCGCATTGCGTCGCCACTCAGCCCCGGCGGGTCTACGGAATAGGTTACGGTCAGATCCGGTGCATCGGCCAGAGTGCGCGTGGCCTCGGACAAGGCTTTCTTGAACGGGTCGGCGGGATTGTCGGTTCTTGTCATGCGCAGGGTCAGTCCTTCGAGCTTCCTTCAGAGATAGACCAGCCCCGCGCGGATGGAAAGCGGCTCTGCGAGGGGGACGGATTTTCGCACAGTGCTTGTGCGGGCACAGGGCTTTGCAAGCGTTCGACCTCTCGCCAGATAAGGTTCAGACAGACAACAGGAGTTTTTCATGTCCAAGACCCCTCGTATTGCCGTTATTCTCGGCACAACCCGCGACTCGCGCTTCGGCGAGAAACCTGCTCACTGGATCGTCGAGCGCGCCAGGGCGCGTGGCGACTGGGAGGTGGAACTGGTCGATCTGAAGGAGTTCGATCTGCCATTGTTCAACGAAGTTGCCTCGAATGCATGGGCGCCGTCGGAAAACGCCAATGCACGCAAATGGCAGGAAACCATCGGCCAGTTCGACGGGTTCATCTTCGTCACGCCGGAATACAATCGGTCAATCACCGGGGCGCTGAAGAACGCGCTCGATCAGGCTTATGTCGAATGGAACCGCAAGGCATTTGGAATCGTGAGCTACGGATCGGTGGGCGGCACCCGCGCGGCTGAACATCTGCGTACCATCGGGATTGAGCTGCAAATGGTGTCCACCCGCTCGGCAGTGCATATCGGCGGGGGTGATTTCTTCACGGTGCACCCAATGGGCGGCGACCCGAAACCGATCTCGGCAATTGAAGGTTCGATCGGTGGGTCTGCGGATGCGATGCTTGATGAACTGGACTGGTGGACCCGTGCCACGCTGGCCGCGCGGGACTGACCCATAATTCCTGCCGGATACCAATGCGGGGCGATCCCTTTCGCCCCGCTTTTGTATTTCCGTCATGCGGGCATCCGTTGCCAAACCGATTGTGACCCGCTTGTGAGCGGCGCGCGGGATCCACGCGCGCATCCGGTGGCTATATCGACCAGTACCCACAATCAAGGAGAGGTTGATATGGCTAATGTAAGTGACGTTCTCGACCGTGCGACCCGCCATCTGCCCAGAGCGGTGGATGCAGATTGGCTTTTGCGGCTGCCGCTTGCGCTGGTGCTGCTGCAATACGGTTTCGACAAGTTTCCGCTCTCGGCAGATGTCGCCGCAGGCTGGGGACTTCCCTTGAGTTTATGGGCTGTGGCGGGGGTCGCCGAGATCGCTATGGCTGCATTGCTGATCGCAAGTGGGCTGTTGCGCAACCGCCGGGGCGATATTCTGACGCGCGTTGCGGGGGCGGGCACGGCGCTGATCATCCTTGGCGTGCTGATCGTGGCCTATTGGGCGCCGCCCCTTGATATGCTTCTGTTCAACCAGTTCCATATCCTGCTTCTGTCAGCAGGTCTGTTTCTGGCATTTGCCGGGCAACGCGACCCGGCCTGAGCATTGTTGCGCCTGCAGCGGTCAGGCTAGGCTGGTGCTGACCGCTGATTCCGGCAATTCCTCGTCAAAGCAGCGCTGGTAGAATTCCGCGACGGTCTGCCGCTCCAGCTCGTCGCATTTGTTGAGGAAACTCAGCCGGAACGCATAGCCGATAGAGCGGAAGATGCGCGCATTTTCGGCCCAGTTGATCACCGTGCGCGGTGACATGACGGTGGAGAGGTCGCCATTCATGAAGGCCGTGCGCGTCAGATCGGCAACTGTCACCATCTGGCTGATTTCCTGACGCCCTTTCGCGGTATTATAGGCTGGGTTCTTGGCCAGAACGATGGCGGATTCGGCGTCATGGCTGAGGTAATTCAGCGTGGCGACCAGTGACCAGCGGTCCATCTGGGCCTGGTTGATCTGCTGCACCCCGTGATAGAGGCCGGTTGTGTCGCCAAGGCCCACGGTATTTGCGGTTGCAAACAGCCGGAAAGACGGGTGCGGGGTGATGATTTCGTTCTGATCGAGTAGCGTCAGCTTGCCGTCATGTTCCAGCACGCGCTGGATCACGAACATCACATCAGGGCGGCCTGCATCATATTCGTCAAACACGATGGCAACCGGGTTGCGCAGCGCCCAGGGCAGGATGCCTTCCTGAAACTCTGTCACCTGCACCCCATCGCGCAGCTTGATCGCATCCTTGCCGATCATGTCGATGCGCGAGATATGGCTGTCGAGGTTCACCCGCACCGAAGGCCAGTTCAGACGCGCGGCGACCTGTTCGATATGGGTGGATTTCCCGGTGCCGTGATAGCCCTGGATCATCACGCGGCGGTTATAGGCAAAGCCTGCCAGAATCGCGAGCGTGGTGTCCGGGTCGAATTTATAGGTCGGGTCGATGGCAGGCACGCGGTCTGTTGGTTCTGCGAAAGCCTTCACCTTCATTTCCGAATCGATCCCGAAAAGATCACGAACCGAGATTTCTTCGGTGGGTTTGTCTGCTGCCGTCATGTTTCTGTCGTCCCGCCTGTCAAAACGTGTTCTGCCTGATGTGAAACATATCTGCCGAAGGTGCAAGGGAAAGGGGTCAGGCGCGCGTGACCATAAGGCGCGAAAGCCCGTGGAAATGGTAGATATCGGCGTAGAGCGGGGGCTCTGACAGGCGCAGATCTGGCAGCGCGCGGGTCAGGGCATCGAGCGCAAGGCGCATTTCCAGCCGTGCGAGCGGCGCGCCAAGGCAAAAATGCAGCCCGGCCCCGAAAGCCAGATGTGGCTTTGCAGTGCGGGCGGGGTTGAACTGATCGGGCGCGTCCCAGTGTCTGGGGCAGCGATTGGCCGCGCCCAGCAGGCAGGCGATCTGCGTGCCTTTGGGAATGGTGCGGCCCATCACGTCGATATCCTCATAGGCCCAGCGGGTGAAGAGATGCAGCGCCGGATCAAAGCGCAGACATTCCTCAACCAGTGCGTCAGTGACGGAGGTGCTGCCGTAATGCCCGGTTTCGATCAGCGTTTTCACGGCATTCCCAAGGCTGTGGACAGTTGCCTCATGGCCTGCATTCAACAGCAGGATGCAGGTTGAGATCATCTCATTGGTGCTGAGGGTCTGGCCGTCTTCTTCTGCGGCGATCAGATGGGTGATCAGATCGTCACGCGGATCGGCGCGGCGGCTGTCGATATAGCCGTGCAGAAAGGTTACGAAATCGCGGCTGGCGGTTGTGGCGCGATCTTCGTCAACGCGGGTGCGCCCGGCCTGATACATGCCGACCATCGCGTGAGACCAGCGCAGCAGGTCCGGGGCCATGCTGTCGGGCACGCCGAGAAGCCGTGCGATGATGATGACCGGCAAAGGCTGGGCAAACTCCGTGATCAGGTCGAACGGACCATCAGGGAGTTTTGAGATGAGTTGGGCGCAGAGGGTTTCGATCTCTGGTGCCAGTGCGTTGATCCGGCGCGAGGTAAAGGCGCGCAGCACAAGGTTGCGCAAGCGCGTATGGCGCGGCGGCTCCAGTTCCAGCATGGAATGGGCCTCGATGTCGTAGAAGGGGGCCAGATGGTCAGGCCGGACGACAGGTTCCAGTGGCAAGCGCCCGAAGCGTCGGTCGCGCAGGATGGCATTGGTGGCCGCGAAGCTGATCGCGCAGGGCATGTTGTATTCGTGCCAGTGGACCAGCGGCCCAAGCGCGCGCCACTGATCATAGGCCACATAGGGATCTTGCACAAATGCAACATCAAGCGGGTTTTGCGCAACCTGCGGTAGTTCCTCAAGCACGCGCATCAAGTCCTTGAAACTGCGTCAATGATCCGTACCCAGGACCGGATTCCGCGATGGAAGCTGTCGAGGTCATACTTTTCATTTGGCGAGTGTATCTGATCATCATCCTTGGCAAAGCCGATCAGCATGGAATCCATTCCGAGGATCGTTTTGAAATATCCGGCAATCGGGATTGAACCGCCTGCGCCGACAAAGGCTGCCGGTTTGGGCCATTCGTCCGACAGCGCCTGCCGCGCGGCTTCGAACGCGGGATGGCCGGTTTCCATCACTGACGCGGGCGAAGCGCCATGCGCGATGAATTCGACGCGGCAATCGGCGGGAATTTTCGCCGTTACATAGTCGCGGAAGGCTGCGCGGATCTTGTGGGGATCCTGCCCGCCAACCAGACGGAAGCTGACCTTGGCCGAGGCGCGTGCAGGCAGCACAGTCTTGAAGCCCGCGCCAGTATAGCCCGAGATCATGCCGTTGATTTCGCAGGTCGGGCGTGCCCAGATCATTTCCAGTGCGCTGCGTCCGGCCTCGCCAGCGGGGTGTTGCAACCCGACCGCGCCAAGGAAGGCTTCCGCGTCGAAGCCCAGCCCATCCCATTGCGCGCGCAATTCGTCCGAGATTTCCGGCACATCATCGTAGAAGCCGGGCAGGGTGACGCGGCCCTGATCGTCATGCAATCCGGCGAGCACACGGGCCAGAACCCGCGCGGGGTTCATCGCCGCGCCACCGAAACTGCCCGAATGCAGGTCGCGGGCGGGGCCGTGGATGATGATCTCGTCGCCCATCAGCCCGCGCAGCATGGTCGTGATGCCGGGGGTCTGCGCGTCGAACAGGCCCGTGTCGCAGATCAGGGCGATATCGGCCTTGAGCGCTTCGGCATTGGCCTTGAGATAGGGCACAAGCGAGGGTGAGCCGCTTTCTTCCTCACCTTCCAGACAGAAGGTCAGTTTCACCGGAAGCGATCCATGCACCGCCAGCCATGCGCGGCAGGCCTCTATGAAGGTCATGAGCTGGCCCTTGTCATCCGAGGCACCGCGCGCGCGGATCACTTTTCCGTTGGGTGTATCCTCGATCCGGGGCGCGAAAGGGTCGCTATGCCACAGATCCAGCGGATCGACGGGCTGCACGTCATAATGACCATAGAACAGCAGATGCGGACCCGTTTCTGCGCCGCCTTTGGCCACAACCATCGGATGACCGGGTGTTTCATCCTTGCGGGCGTCAAGCCCCAGCGTTTTCAGGTCATTCACCAGCCAGTCGGCTGCTTGCGCGACATCGGCTTTGTGGGCGGGGTCGGTCGAGATCGAGGGGATGCGCAGCAGATTCGAGAGACGGTCGAGGGCCTGCGGCAAGTCCTGGTCAATCCGGTCCAGAACAGGGGTGAGGGTTGTGCTCATCTCGGGGCCTCCGGTGTGTTTGTATTTGGCGCGAAGGTATCAGAGCGTCCGGGGCTGTCCAGACCCGACGCAACGGCTATAGTTCCGGGCAACTGAAAGTGATTCTCGCGAGGGGAAAGATGAGACCGGTAAAGAGTGTTCTGGCGGCGATTGTGGCGCTGGGTTTGTCTTCGATGGCACTGGCGCAGCAATCGGGTGCGGAGCGTTACCAGCTTGACGGGATAGAGGTAACTGTCCTGACCCATGGGTTTCTGTCCGAAGAAGAATTGATGACCTTGCGACTTGTCGGTCAGAACCGGGATGCGCTGTCGATCTTCATACCCGAGGGCAGCGGTTTTGCTGCGCTGGCGGTAGCGCCGAACGAAGGATTCGTGCGCGCGGGCATGCCGGTGGACTCGGCCAGCGCCATTTCCGGGCTGCCGGATATCGGCGCTGCTCGCGATGCAGCTTTGGAGGTATGCGACGCAGCACGCAATGGCGGTCCTGCCTGTCAGATCGTTCTGGAAGTCGCGCCGCGTTAGGGCTTGGTCTGCATGTGACTGCTGGGTTTGTGGTCGGTCTGTGCCGGGGCAGAATTCGCGACACAGAGTCGCGCCAAGCTTTGTTTGGCGATTCTGATCTGGAATTGATCTAAGTCATATGTCTAAGTGCGCGGGCGTCCGATAATGGTATTGTGACATGTAGCCGACTCTTTCTTTGCTTTTCGAGGCGAAGGAAGATAGACAGATGCGAATATACCTAGCTGATACGCGAGGGAGAAGGCCTTGGACTATACTGCTGCGCTCGACACGGCCCTGAATCGTCTTCACGAAGAAGGCCGCTACCGCACTTTTATTGATATCGAGCGGCGCAAGGGGTTTTTTCCGCATGCTGTCTGGACGCGCCCGGACGGCAGCAAACAGGATATCGTTGTCTGGTGCGGCAATGACTACCTCGGCATGGGCCAGCAAAAAGTCGTTCTGGACGCGATGCATGAAGCGCTCGATGCGACGGGCGCCGGCTCTGGCGGCACGCGCAATATTTCGGGCACGACGGTCTATCACAAGCGCCTTGAAGTCTCGCTTGCCGATCTGCACCAGAAAGAGGCGGCGCTGGTCTTCACCTCGGCCTATATCGCCAATGATGCCACGCTTTCGACGCTGCCCAAGCTGTTTCCGGGGCTGATCATCTATTCGGATGCGCTGAACCATGCCTCGATGATCGAGGGGGTGCGGCGCAATGGCGGCGCGAAGCGGATTTTCCGCCATAATGATCTGGCGCATCTGCGTGAATTGCTGGCGGCGGATGACCCTGCCGCGCCAAAGCTGATCGCCTTCGAATCGATCTATTCCATGGATGGCGATTTTGGGCCGATCGAGGCGATCTGCGATCTCGCCGATGAATTCGGCGCGCTGACCTATATCGACGAAGTGCATGCGGTCGGCATGTATGGCCCGCGCGGGGGCGGTGTGGCCGAGCGTGACGGGCTGATGGGGCGGATCGATATCATCAATGGCACGCTGGCCAAGGCTTATGGTGTGCAGGGCGGCTATATCGCGGCTTCGGCAAAGATGTGTGACGCGGTGCGCTCTTATGCGCCGGGCTTCATCTTCTCGACCTCGCTGCCGCCTGCGGTCGTGGCGGGGGCCGAAGCCTCGGTCGAGTTTCTGAAAACCGCCCAGCATCTGCGCGACAAGCAGCAGGAAAATGCGCGCATTCTGAAAATGCGTCTGCGGGGGCTTGGCATGCCGATCATCGATCATGGCAGTCATATCGTGCCGGTCCATGTCGGCGATCCTGTGCATTGCAAGGCGATTTCTGACATGTTGCTCGCGCGATACGGGATTTATGCCCAGCCGATCAACTTCCCGACTGTGCCGCGTGGTACGGAGCGGTTGCGATTCACGCCCTCGCCTGTGCACACGCCGCGCATGATTGATGATCTTGTGCGCGCAATGGATGGGCTCTGGTCGCATTGTGCGCTGAATCGCGCCGAAATTTCTGCCTGAGCACCGATAAAGCTTCAAATCGCTGTGAAACTCTTATAGTCTGGTTACAGGCGACACTGGTCAGAGAAGTCAGTGCGTCTGGTGAGTCGAGTGCAGACGTAAAATACAAGGCGGTAAAGGGCGGGCAATGAAGTGGTTTGGCGGTAAGCCCAGATCAGATGAAGCATATCCAAACAGCGAGACTGCGGTTGGTTTTGACGATTTCGAGGTTCGTCTTGGAGACCTGATGCGCGGCGAGCGGGCGACTTTGGGCAAGTCGCTTCTGGATGTGCAACGCGAATTGCATATTCGCGCAACCTATATCGCAGCCATTGAGGCGGGCGATTTGTCGGCTTTCGAAGCGGCGAGTTTCGTGGCGGGCTATGTACGATCCTATGCGCGCTATCTGGGGATGGACCCGGATTGGTCCTATGCGAAATTCTGCGCCGAGACGGGGTTTGCGGTCACGACCGAGCTGACTCGCGGCGGTTCCGGCCACAAGGTCATCAGCCAGCCGGTTGCAGCGCGCGATTTCTCGCAGGGGCTTTTGTCGCGGACGAAGATGGCCGCCGAGCCTGATCCTTTCTGGCAGCGTCTGGACCCCGTGGCCATAGGCTCGGTTGCCGTGATGATCTTTCTTATCGTCGGTGTCACCTTTGGTGGCTGGACTGTCCTGCGCGAATTGCAGCGCGTCAATCTGGCCCCGGCTGACCAGTCGCCCGAGGTGATGGCTGATCTGGATCCGGTACTGTCCGGCGCGGCCCCGCGCATGAGCGTGGTTGAAGAGCCGGCGCTGCGCCTGCCTTCGGAAGCGACCACCCCGCAAGTTGCGGCGCAAGGCGTGGTGCGTAATTATCGCCCCGAAGCGCTGGATGCCCCGGTGGTCGTTTCGCGTGATGGCCCGATTGCCGCCATCAATCCGCGCGGTTCCGAGACCGGTGACAATGATGTAACCATCCGTGCTGCGATTGATCAGGCATTGCTGGAAGCCGAAGGGCAGATCACCACACCTGAGACGGTTCGTGTGACGCAGGATGGCCCGGCAATGGTCGAGATTCTTGCGGTCCGGCCAAGCTGGATTCGTGTGCGTGCGGCTGATGGAACGACTTTGTTCGAGAAGGTGCTGGATGCGGGCGAGCGCTATACTGTGCCGCAATCCGAAGCCCCTGCAACGTTGCGCGCGGGCAATTCCGGTTCGGTCTACATGATTGTTGATGGTCAGGCTTTCGGCCCGACCGCGCCAGGCGCGCAGGTGGTCGATCAGATCGCCTTGTCGCCGGAAGCCGTGACCGAGCGGTTCGCCTTGGCGGATCCGGACGGGGATCAGGCGTTGCGGGATTTCATCGCGGTGGCACAGGCTGAAAACTGAGCAGAATTGTTACGTTTCCGTCACGTTCAGGTGACTGGTGCGGAAATGTAGCGCGCATGAGCCTGCGATCTGCTAGGGTATATGGGTAGTCCTTTTCTGGCCCGTGGCATCAGCCCGGGCCTTTTCTTCTTGCCGGGCGTGGAGGGGCCATTGCTGCACCGGGGCGATTGGCGTAACCTTGTCGCGACAGTCTGAACGGGTTTTCGATACATGGATCACAACCACATCCGCCCCTGGCGCAACATCGACCGGCGCAAGTCGCGTCAGATCATGGTCGGGTCTGTCCCTGTGGGCGGCGGCGCCCCGATCAGCGTGCAGACCATGACCAATACGGATTCCGGCGACGCGGCTGCCACGATCAAGCAGGTTCTGGCCTGCGCGGAAGCGGGGGCGGATATCGTGCGCGTCTCCGTTCCTGACACGGATGCCAGCCGCGCCCTGCGTGAGGTCGTGCGCGAAAGCCCGGTGCCGATCGTGGCGGATATCCATTTCCACTACAAACGCGCCATCGAGGCGGCGGAAGCGGGTGCCGCCTGTCTGCGGATCAATCCCGGCAATATCGGGGATGCAACCCGCGTGCGCGAAGTGATCAAGGCCGCGCGCGATCATGGCTGTTCGATCCGGATCGGTGTGAATGCCGGCTCACTGGAACGGCATCTGCTGGAGAAATATGGCGAGCCCTGCCCGGATGCGATGATTGAGTCGGGTCTCGATCATATCCGTATTCTGCAGGACAATGACTTTCATGAGTTCAAGATCAGCGTCAAAGCGTCTGATGTGTTTCTTGCTGCTGCGGCCTATATGGGACTGGCAGAAGCGACAGATGCTCCGATCCATCTGGGAATTACCGAAGCCGGGGGCATGATTTCGGGCACGGTGAAATCCGCGGTTGGTCTGGGCAATCTTCTGTGGATGGGGATAGGCGACACGATTCGGGTTTCACTTTCTGCCGATCCGGTCGAGGAAGTGAAGATCGGCTATGAGATCCTGAAATCGCTTGGGTTGCGCCACAGGGGGGTGAATATCATCTCCTGCCCCTCCTGTGCGCGGCAGGGGTTTGACGTGATCAAGACCGTGGCGATTCTGGAAGAGCGTCTGGCGCATATCAAGACGCCGATGAGCCTGTCGATCATTGGCTGTGTGGTGAATGGGCCGGGTGAGGCGCTGATGACCGATGTGGGCTTCACCGGCGGCGGTGCCGGGTCGGGCATGGTCTATCTTGCGGGCAGGCAAAGCCACAAGCTGAGCAATGAGCAGATGGTCGAGCATATTGTCGAACAGGTCGAGCGCAAGGCGGCCGAAATCGAGGCTGCGACCCCGAAAGCGGCTGAATAATCGCGGCTTCATCTTGCCGGAAATACTCCGGGGGGTCAGGGGGGCAGCGCCCCCCGTCTTCAATTAAAACGCCAATTACGGCGAGTAGCTGCGCATTTCCCCCCCCCCCCCCCCCCCCCCCCCCCCCCCCCCCCCTCTTCAATTCAATCGCCCATTGCGGCGAGTAGCTGCGCATTGCCGCCTGAAGCGGTCGTATCGACGCAGAGATGGCGCTCCAGCAAGATATGGGCTGCATCAGGCATATCGGTGATCAGCGGCAGGATTGGCCCGTCGCGCGCCGCAAGAGCCTGTGCGATGGGACGTGCCTCTTCTTCCGGTCCCCAGAAAAGGACGCCGGAAAAACCTGTTGCGCTCGACAGTTCCGCCAATGCCATATCCTGAGCCAGAGCTTTTCCGCCCAGGGCGAGAACGGCAGCGCGCTGGGCGTCCTTTGCCTCGCGCCCCGGCCCAAGGCACAGGAGCGGCGCGCGGTGTACATGGCGCAGGCGATTTGATTCGCCTGTCGGTCCGGGCATCTCCTGACCGTTGGTGCCCGTGCCGCCGGGGGCAGAACCGCGCGGTGTTGCGTCTGTTCTGGTAAAGCGGTGCAGATAGTGCGGGCCGCCTGCTTTGGGGCCCGTGCCCGACAGCCCCTCGCCGCCAAAGGGCTGGCTGCCGACGATCGCGCCGATCTGATTGCGATTGACATAGACATTGCCCACGCACACGCGCTCGACCACATGCTGCACGCGCGAATCGATCCGCGTGTGCAGACCGAATGTCAGCCCGTAGCCAGTGGCATTGATCGCGTCGATCACCTTGTCGATCTCGCCTGCCTTGAATGTCGCAAGATGCAGCACCGGGCCGAATATCTCGCGCTCAAGTGTTTCGATGCCGGAAACAGAGATGACGACGGGGGGAATGAATATGCCGTCCTGGGGGGCAGCAAGCTCATGCAGAACCCGCCCGTCCCTGCGCGCTGTGTCGACATATTCCGCGATCTGGTCGCGCGCCGAATGGTCAATCACCGGTCCGATATCGGTGGCATAGTCCCAGGGGTTGCCAAGGCGCAATTCATCCATCGCGCCAAAGAGCATCTTGCGGAATTCATCCGCGATATCTTCCTGCACATAGAGGCAGCGCAGCGCGGAACAACGTTGCCCTGCGGACTGAAAGCTTGAGGCCAGAACATCGCGCACGGCTTGTTCGGGCAGCGCCGTGCTGTCCACGATCATGGCATTCAACCCGCCGGTTTCGGCGATCAGCGGCGCGCCGGGGGCCATATGCTCTGCCATCGCGCGGCGGATGCGCAGCGCGGTGTCGGTCGAGCCGGTGAAGGCCACACCGGACACGCGCGGGTCCGACGTGAGCGCCGCGCCCACAGTCGCGCCATCGCCCGGAAGGAGTTGCAGCACGTCGCGCGGCACTCCGGCTTCATGCAGCAGGCGTGTTGCCAGATGCGCGATCAGTGGTGTCTGTTCGGCGGGTTTTGCGAGCACCCCATTGCCTGCGGCCAGTGCACCCGCAATCTGGCCGGTGAAGATCGCCAGCGGGAAATTCCACGGGCTGATGCAGGTGAACACCCCGCGCGCCTTGGCCGTGAGCTTCTCGGCCTCGGTGGCGTAGTAGCGCAGGAAGTCCACCGCTTCGCGCAATTCGCCCACAGCATCGAGCGGGGTTTTCCCGGCCTCGCGGGCGAGGATGGCGAAGATCTCGCCGAAATGCGCTTCATAGAGGTCGGCGGCACGCAAGAGCACGCGCTTGCGCAGGCTGACATCTGCGCGCCACGGTTGCGCGGCGGCGAGTGCTGTGGCCAGATCGGCGGTGGAAGCCGGGGTCACATGCCCGACCAGATCGGATGGATCGGCGGGGTTGCGCGCTTCGTAAGCCGCTGCGCCTGTCGCTGCGCCCGCAATCAGCGGTGTTGCGGTGAATTGCGCATTCCGCGACGGGTCGCGGGCGGCGGCGATCGCATCAAGGTCGCGCGCATCGGTAATGTCCCAGCCCTTGGCATTGAGCCGATCCGTGCCGAACAGGTCCGGTCCGGTCGCGATTTTCGGATTCACCCCGCGCGGCAATTTATCCAGCGCCTCGAAAGGGCAGGCTGCGACCTCGGTGGCGGGCACATCTTCGTCAACAATCTGGTTCACGAAGGACGAATTCGCGCCATTCTCCAGCAGGCGGCGCACCAGATAGGCCAGCAGATCCTTGTGCGCGCCGACCGGGGCATAGATGCGGCAGCGCGTGCCTTCGCGCGAGAGCACCAGATCATGCAGCGCCTCGCCCATGCCATGCAGGCGCTGGAATTCATAATCCAGCGCGCTGACGCCCATTTCTGCCGCCATGTGCAGGATAGCGGCGACTGTATGTGCGTTATGAGTGGCGAATTGCGGATAAAGGCGGGCGCGCATGTCCAGCAGTTTGCGCGCACAGGCAATGTAATGCACATCGGTCGCGACTTTTTGGGTCAGGACCGGAAACCCCTTCAGACCCAGCACCTGCGCGCGTTTTATCTCGGTGTCCCAATAGGCGCCCTTGACCAGCCGCACCATCAGCTTGCGGTCCAGCGCTTCGGCGCGCGCGTGCAGCCAGTCGATCACATCGCCCGCGCGCGGCCCGTATGCCTGCACCACCACGCCGAACCCGTCCCAGCCTTC
>JAFIEM010000028.1 GCA_020832555.1 Natronohydrobacter sp.
GCGTCAGCCTGAGAGGCAGCATCATGGCCAAGCCGCCACTTCTTCTGATCGCCGCCGGGGGAACGGGCGGGCATATGTTCCCCGCTCAGGCGCTGGCCGAGGAAATGCTGGCGCGTGGCTGGCGGGTGAAGCTTTCGACCGATGCGCGCGGGGCGCGCTACGCAGGCGGCTTTCCCGAACCGGTCCGCATCGAGGAAGTGCGCGCAGCAACCTTCGCGCGGGGCGGGTTGGCGGAGAAGCTGAAAGTGCCGTTCCAGCTGGCCGCAGGCACGCTGCGCGCGTGTCTTGGCATGGTCCTTGACCGTCCGCGCGTCGTGGTGGGATTTGGCGGCTATCCGTCCATCCCGGCGCTGAGCGCGGCATGGGCGCTGCGCGTACCGCGCATGATCCATGAACAGAACGGGGTTCTGGGCCGCGTGAACCAGATTTTCGCGCGCCGTGTCAACGCGCTCGCCTGCGGCACCTGGCCCACGGAGATGCCCGAAGGGATCGAGGGCAGCTTCACCGGCAACCCGGTGCGCGCCGCTGTACGCGAGCGCGCTGCCGCTGGCTATATCCCGCCGGGGGATTATCCGATGGATCTGCTGGTGATCGGCGGCTCGCAAGGGGCGCGCATCCTGTCCGATGTGGTGCCCGACGCCATCGCGGCCCTGCCGGATGCGGTAAAGCGCAACCTGACTGTCGCCCATCAGGCGCGCGAGGAAGATATCCCGCGCGTGGTTGCAGCCTATGAGACAGGCGGGGTCGCGGCCGAGATTGCACCCTTTTTCTCTGATATCCCGCGCCGCCTGTCCGAATGTCAGCTTGTGATCAGCCGTGCAGGCGCGTCATCCGTCGCAGATATTTCGGTGATCGGGCGGCCCGCGGTGCTGATCCCCTTTGCCGCCGCGTCGGCCAATCATCAGGCGGCCAATGCGAAAATGCTCTCCAGCGTTGATGCGGCAGTGGTGTTCCCTGAATCTCAGTTCACCCCGGATACGCTCTCAGAGACATTGCTCTCCATCCTGACCAATCCCAAGGCGGCAGAGACCATGGCGCGCTCCGCGCTGTCCGTGGGCCGCCCAGATGCGGCGACAGCGCTTGCCGATATGGTCGAAACCCTTGCCCGAAAGGAACCGAAATGAGCCCTGCAACCAAACTGCCCACCGATATTGGCCCCATCCATTTCATCGGAATCGGCGGTATTGGCATGTCCGGCATTGCCGAAGTGCTGATGACGCTGGGCTATGATGTGCAGGGTTCAGACATGAAGGCCAGCGCCATCACCGAAAGGCTGGAATCCTTGGGCGCGCAAGTCATGATCGGGCAGAAGGCCGATAATCTGGGCGCAGCGGCTGTCATCGTGGTCTCGACCGCGATCAAGCGTGACAACCCCGAACTGATGGAAGCCCGCCGCCTTGGCCTGCCGGTCGTACGCCGGGCCGAGATGCTGGCCGAACTGATGCGCCTGCGCTCCAATATCGCGATTGCGGGCACGCATGGCAAGACGACGACGACAACAATGGTCGCGGCTCTGTTGGATGAGGGCAGGCTGGACCCGACCGTGATCAATGGCGGCGTGATCCATGCCTACGGCTCGAACGCCCGCGCCGGTGCGGGCGAATGGATGGTGGTCGAAGCCGATGAGAGCGACGGCAGCTTCAACCGCCTGCCTGCGACCATCGCGATTGTGACCAATATCGACCCCGAACATATGGAACACTGGGGCAGCTTTGACGCGCTGCGCAAGGGCTTCCATGATTTCGTCTCGGGCATCCCGTTTTACGGCCTTGCGATTTGCTGCACGGATCACCCGGAGGTGCAATCGCTTGTCGCCAAGATCACTGATCGGCGTGTCGTGACCTTCGGCTTCAACGCGCAGGCCGATATCCGCGCGATGAACCTGCGCTATGAGAACGGCATCGCGCATTTCGACATTGCCCTTCAGGACGAGCGGCGCATGATCAAGGGCTGCACCCTGCCCATGCCCGGCGATCACAATGTCTCGAACGCTTTGGCCGCCGTCGCCGTGGCGCGGCATCTGGGCATGAACGCGGCCGAGATACGCACCGCATTGGCGAAATTCGGTGGTGTGAACCGGCGGTTTACCCGCGTCGGCGAAGTTGGCGGCGTGACCATCATCGACGATTACGGCCATCACCCGGTCGAGATCGCGGCTGTGCTCAAAGCGGCGCGGCAGGCGCTTGGCGGGGCAGGGCGTGTGATCGCCGTGCACCAGCCGCACCGTTTCACGCGGCTGTCGAACCTGTTCGAGGATTTCTGCACCTGCTTCAACGAGGCCGATGTTGTGGGAATCGCGCCGGTCTATGCAGCGGGCGAAGATCCCATTCCCGGCGCAAGCCGCGACGATCTGCTCGCGGGTCTGAAGGCGCATGGCCATCGCGCCGCCCATCCGGTCGATACCGAGGATGATCTGGAGGCGCTGGTGCGCGCCCATGCTCAACCCGGTGACATGGTGATCTGTCTCGGCGCGGGCACGATTTCGGGCTGGGCGCATGGTCTGGTGCCGCGCCTGCAAGCCAAGGCTGCCTGATGGGGCCGGAACTGATGTTCTTCCTGATGCTCGGCGGCTCGGCGCTGGCGGGCGGCCTTGTCGGGGGGCTGCTGATCAGCAATGGCTGGCGTCGCGCTTTCGGGGCGATCTTTGCGGCGCATCTTTTCGCGATGATCGGCATGGCGGTTGCCATCTCTCAGGTCGATGGCACGCAGGGCATGAGTTATGCCTTCGCGCTGGTCATGCTGGTCCTGCCCTCAATGGTCGGCATGGCCATTGGTGGCGGGGTCATGCTCTGGCGCAGAAGGTAAGGTGCGTGCTCTGGCACGCACCTTACGTTTCAGCGTCCCGCGCGGATCATGTCGGCGGCTTTCTCGGCAATCATGATCACCGGCGCCTGCGTATTGCCCGAGGTGATGCGCGGCATGACCGAGGCATCCACCACCCGCAACCTTTCGACCCCGTTCACCCGCAACTGGGCATCCACAACCGCGCGCGGATCGGTTCCCATCCGCGCTGTGCCCACCGGATGGAAGATGGTCGAGGCAATATCGCCCGCGCCCTTCGCAAGTTCCGCATCACTCTGGAACGCAGGCCCCGGCTTGAACTCTTCAGGCCTGTAGCGCGCCAGTGGGGCCTGTTCCATGATCCGCCGCGTCAGCCGGATCGCGCGCGCCGCCACCAGCCGGTCGCCCTCGGTCGAGAGGTAATTCGGCTGGATCACCGGCGCGGCTTTTGGGTCACCTGACGCCAGCCGCACATGCCCCCGGCTTTCGGGCCGCAAATGGCAGACCGAAGCCGTGATTGCCGGAAAATCATGCGGAGGCTGGCCGAAGGCGTCCAGCGTCACCGGCTGCACATGATATTCCAGATCGGGACTGGCCAGCCCCTCGGATGAGTAGGCAAAGGCCCCCAACTGGCTCGGCGCCATCGCCATCGGACCGCGCCTGCGCGCGACATAATCCAGCCCGATCAGGGCCTTGCCCCACATAGTTGACGCCATCGTGTTCAGCGTCTTGACCCCATGCACCTTGTAGGCGCAGCGGATCTGCAGATGGTCCTGCAGGTTTTCACCGAGATCGGGCATGTCGTGGACAACCTCGATCCCGTGGCCTCGCAACAATGCCCCCGGCCCAAGCCCGGAAAGCTGCATCAGATGCGGGGTATTGATTGCGCCAGCTGACAGGATCACCTCGCCCGCCGCCATCGCCCGCGCAGGCGCGCCTTTATGCGCGAACCGCACCCCCACCGCGCGCCGTCCTTCCAGGATCAGCCCTTCGCTCTGCGCATGGGTCAGCACGCGCAGGTTCGGGCGTTTCATGGCAGGTCGCAGGAACCCCCGCACCACCGACCAACGAAACCCCGCACGCTGGTTCACCTTGAAATAGCCCACCCCGAAATTGTCGCCCAGATTGAAATCCGCAGTCGCTGGGATACCCGCCGCCACCGCCGCGTCTTTCCAGGCATCCAGAATATCCCAGCGCAACCGCTGTTCCTCGATCCGAAAGCCCCCGCCCGCGCCATGCTGGCCCGGCACCGCGCCTGCATAATAATCCTCGGATTTCAGGAAATAGGGCAGCACATCGTCCCAGCCCCAACCGCTCAGCCCCATCTGACGCCAGCCATCATAATCGGCGGCCTGTCCGCGCAGGTAAAGCATCCCGTTGATCGAGGAACACCCGCCCAGCAACCGCCCGCGCGGATAGATCAGACTGCGCCCGTTCAGCCCCGGTTCCGGGGCGGTGCGATAGCGCCAATCCGTGCGCGGATTGTCGATGCAGTAAAGATAGCCCACCGGGATATGCACCCAGTGGTAATGGTCATTTCCCCCCGCTTCCAGCAGCAGAACGCGCGTTTTCGGGTTCTCGCTCAGCCGGTTGGCCAGCACACAGCCGGCCGAGCCTGCACCGATGATGATATAGTCATAGCTGCCGAAATCCTGCATCGCACTCCCCAAGCCGGTTGCGCCAAATTTCCCGATCCCTGCAGGGCGTGCAAGCCCAAAACCTGTGCAGAGTATCGGCGAACCGTAAGAACAAGTGCTTAATTCTGTTGCAACTGCCCAAGTCCTGCACAAGAATGTCGCAAAGGCAGGGGCACGGGCTGCAAGCCTTGTGACTCTGCCCCGACAAGGGCTTAGTCCAGAGCCATGACCCCAACAGCAAGAGGTTTTCCATGCTCCAACGCACTCTGACCATTGCCCTCGGCTTCACAGCCCTGGCAGGTTCCCTTCATGCCCAGACCGCCATGCCCTTCGCGCTGGATTGGCGGTTCGAGGGGCCGTCTGCGCCCTATTTCGTCGCCATCGAAAAGGGCTATTTCGCCGATGCGGGCCTCTCGGTCGAAGTCACCGCAGGGCAGGGCAGTCTGGACGCCATTCCGAAAGTCGCGACTGGCGCGTTTCCAGTGGGCTTTGCCGATATCAACAGCCTGATCAAGTTCCTTGACCAGAACCCCGGCGCGCCCGTCATCGGCGCGATGATGGTCTATGACAAGCCGCCCTTCGCCATCGTGGGCCGCAAATCTTTGGGTGTCGAAACCCCCTCGGATCTCGAAGGCAAGATCCTCGGCGCGCCGCCCCCTGATGGCGCATTTGCGCAATGGCCGATCTTCGTCGCGGAAACCGGCATCGACGCCTCGACCATCACCATCGAACCCGTGGGCTTCCCGACCCGCGAGCCGTCACTCGCCGAAGGGACGGTTCACGCGGTCACGGGCTTCAGCTTCACCTCTTTCCTCAGCACCGCGCGTCTGGGCGTGCCGGAAGACGATCTGTCGGTCATCCTGATGGCCGATCACGGCGTTGACCTCTATGGCAACGTGATCATCGTCAACACCGACTTCGCCGAAGCCAACCCCGATGCCGTCAAGGGCTTTCTGGAAGCTGTGGCCAAGGGCATGATCGACACCATAGCGGACCCTGCTGCAGCCGTCGCGACGATCGAGCCGTTCAACCCGGCAATGGATCTGGATCTGGAACTGCGGCGTCTGGAACTCGCACTGCGCGACAATATCGTGACAGAGTGGGTGCAGGCCAATGGCATGGGCATCATCGACGCGGATCGCTTTGCCAATTCCATCGAGCAAATCAAGCTGACCTACGAATATCAGACCGAACCTGATGCGAGCCTCTATTTCACCGATGCCTTCCTGCCCGAAGGTGGCTTCTCGCTCGATTGACACCAACGGGGCCAGCGGTCAGCGCTGGCCCAATTCTTGCGGGGGCGCATGACAAACCTCATTGAAATCAAGGGCGTTCGTCACGCCTACCGCACCGACGCGGGGCCGCTTCCGGTTCTGGATGGTCTGGAAATCGCCGTGCCCGAAGGCGGCTTTGTCGCGGTGGTCGGCCCCTCGGGCTGTGGTAAATCCACCCTGACGCGCCTGATCGCAGGGCTGATGAAACCCGATCATGGCGAAGTCTGGCTGCATGGCGAGCGCGTGAAAGGACCGCGCGCGACGGTCGGCATGGCGTTTCAGAACCCTGTCCTGCTGGAATGGCGCACGATCCTGAAAAACGTCCTGCTGCCCTTGGAAATCGTGCCCTCGAAACTCTCGAAGAAACAGGCCGAAGAGCGCGCGCGCTTCCTCTTGTCGCTTGTTGGGCTGGAAGGGTTCGAGGACAAGCGCCCTTCGGAACTCTCGGGCGGGATGCGCCAGCGCGCTTCGCTCTGCCGCGCACTGATCCACCAGCCCGAAGTGCTGATCCTGGATGAACCCTTCGGCGCGCTCGACGCCTTCACCCGCGAAGACCTGTGGCAGACCATGCACAAGGTCAAGGAACGTGAGCCCTTCACCGGCGTTCTGATCACCCATGATCTGCGGGAATCGATCTTTCTTGCCGATCAGGTCGTGGTGCTGTCGGGTCGCCCGGCGCGGACACAACATGTGCTGGATATTCCCTCAACAGGTCCGCGCACGCTCGATGATCTCTATACGCCCGAAGCCGCTGAACACCTCAATATCCTGCGCCACCAGATCCAGATCGCACAAGGCCGCGCCGCCGCCGAGGACTCCGCGACATGAACAAGAACCTTCGCGCCATCGCGGTCCCGCTCATCGCCATCGCGATCCTGCTTGCCTTCTGGGAATGGCTGGTCTGGTTCAATGGCTGGCCCAAATTCAAGATGGCCGCGCCCTCGGACCTGATCCCGGCCTATCAGCGCCATTGGAACCTGTTTATCTCGATGGGCTGGCAGACGCTCTGGCGCACGGTTCTGGGGCTGTTGCTGGCGGTTCTGTTCGGCACCGTGCTGGGCATGATCATGGGCTTTTCGCGCACCATGCGCGATGCGCTCTACCCGATCCTTGTAGGTTTCAATGCCATTCCCAAGGCGACCGTGGTGCCCATCGTGGCACTGATGTTCGTGGGCCAGCATGATTTCAACACGGTGCTGCTGGCCTTCATGATCTCGTTTTTCCCTATTGCGGTCTCGGTCTCGATCGGCTTGTCCACACTGGAACCCGAATACCGCGACATCCTGCGCTCGCTCGGGGCTTCTCAGGCGACGATCTTCTGGAAAATCGCCCTGCCCAAGACCCTGCCGGAATTCTTCGGCGCGCTGAAGGTCGCCGTGACACTCGCTTTCATCGGCACCAATCTGATGGAGATCGTCAGCCCCCACGGGCGCGGGCTTGGTGCGCTTTTCGATTCAGGCCGCACCAATTCCGATTTCCCGCTGATGTTCGCGGTCCTGCTTGCCTTGGCCTTCCTCGGGATCGTGCTCTATTACATCGTCGTCGCGCTGGAAAAGATCTTCGCAGGCTGGGCGGAACGGGCGCCGGGATAACCCCCGAAGCCCCTTTCATTCTTGCACAAATATTCGAAAAACATCGCGGTCAGCTACCGGCAGATCGCGCGGGCGGGGCGCAGGGCAAATGCGCCCCTTCTTCCGTCGCCGAGGGTCTTTGATCGCGCTGCGGCCAGCTTGCCGGAACAGCTTTCCAATTCCGGGGCAGAACGACAGACCAGTTACTCCCCCATGCCTTCACGCTGAACATATTCCTTATCCTGCCAGACATATAGCCAATTAGCGGGAAAATATTCTATATTGCTGCAAGAGCGAAAAGGAGTCGCGCCATGCAGCACTACCCGGTCTTTCTGGACATGACCCGTGCCCGCGTCGTCATTGGTGGCGGCGGCGAGATTGCGCTTGCCAAATTGCGGCTCCTGCTGAAGACCGATGCAAAGATCACGCTCTGCGCCCCTGATTTCGCACCAGAGATTGAAGCCCACACCCCCCGCGTGACCCTTGTGCGCCGCCCGCTGCTGGCCTGCGACCTGCATGGCGCGCGGCTGGTCTATGCGGCCACTGGCGATGCGACGGAAGATGCCCGCATCGCGAGTCTTGGGCGCGGATCTGGCGCGCTGGTCAATGTCGTGGACAATCTCGACGCCTCCGACTTCCTGACCCCGGCCATCGTGGACCGCGCGCCCGTCGTCGTCGCCATCGGCACCGAAGGTGCGGCTCCGGTGCTGGCCCGCAAGATCAAGGCGCATCTCGAAGAGGTGCTGCCTGCCTCTCTGGGCGTGCTCACGCGTATCGGCAAGAGCTTCCGCGCGATGGCCGAACATCTGCCTCAGGGTGCGCGTCGCCGCGCCTTCTGGTCGGAATATTACGACACGGCAGGCCCCCGCGCGCTGGAACAGGGTGGCGAAGCACAGATCGAGCAGACGCTGGAAGAATTGCTCGCCCGCCATCTCGACGCGGCCGCGCCCGAAGGCCATGTCGATTTCGTCAGCGCAGGCCCCGGCGACCCCGAGTTGCTGACCCTGAAAGCGCGCAAGCTGATCGACCGCGCCGATGTGGTGATCTATGACCGGCTGGTATCGCCCGAAATCCTGGAGCTCGCCCGGCGCGAAGCGGTGATGATTTCGGTCGGCAAGGAAGGTTTCGGCCCCTCGACCCCGCAAAAGGAAATCCACCGCCTGATGATCGAACATGCGTCGGGCGGCGCGCATGTCGTGCGGCTCAAGGGCGGCGACGCCTCGGTATTTGGTCGTCTGGATGAAGAAACCGAAGCGCTGGACGCCGCCGCGATCCGCTGGCAGGTCATCCCCGGTGTGACCTCGGCCTCCGCCGCGGCCGCCAGCATCGGCCAGAGCCTGACCCGGCGCGGGCGTAACCAGTCGCTGCGGCTGGTGACAGCGCATGACATGCAAGGCTACGCTGATCACGACTGGCGCGCGCTGGCTGCCCCCGGTGCGATCACGGCGGTCTATATGGGCAAGCGCGCGGCGCGTTTCGTGCAAGGGCGGCTTCTGATGCATGGCGCAAGCCCTGAAACCCCCGTCACGCTGGTCGAGAACGCCTCACGCGCCGATCAGCAGATCGTGCCCACCACGCTCGCGCATCTGCCGCAGCAGGCCAGCGCTCTGGCTGGCCCTGCAATCATCCTTCTTGGCCTCGCGCCCAAAGCTGCCGAACAGGCATTCGAACTTCAGGAACAGGCCCTATGAGCATCCGTTTCACCCCTTCCGTCGTCACCGCGAATGATCTTTTCGAAGGCGATGTCGTCTATCTGACCCCGCAGGGCGGCTGGTCGCGCCTGCATGCCGAGGCAGAACTCTTCACCGAACAGGCCGCCGCCGAAACCGCGCTTGCGGCGGCACTGGCGCAGCCTGACCGGTTGGTGGGCGCGTATCTTGCCCCCGCGCGTCGTGGTCCCAACGGCCCCGAACCCGCGCATTTCCGCGAGGAGTTCCGCGCGCGCGGCCCCTCGAATTACCCGCATGGCAAACAGGCCGAGCGAATGTGTTGAGCGAAAAAGCCACATATTCCTGACCTGACCATCAAAGGACCGACCGCCATGTATACCTATTCAGAATTCGACCGCGATTTCCTCGCGACCCGCAACGCCCAGTTCCGCGCGCAAGTAGAACGCCGCATTGCCGGCAACCTGACGGAAGAGGAATTTCGCCCGCTGCGCCTGATGAATGGCCTCTATCTGCAACTGCATGCCTATATGCTCCGCGTGGCCATTCCCTATGGCACGCTCAACAGCGCCCAGATGCGGCAACTGGCCATGATCGCGGAGAAGTGGGACAAGGGTTACGGCCATTTCACCACCCGTCAGAATATCCAGTTCAACTGGCCGCGCTTGCGCGATGTGCCGGATATTCTTGATGCTTTGGCCGAAGTGGGGATGCATGCGATCCAGACCTCGGGCAATTGCGTGCGCAATGTGACGGCAGACCATTTCGCAGGCGCGAGCGCCGACGAAATCGCCGATCCGCGCCCGGTGGCGGAGTTGTTGCGCCAATGGTCCACCGATCATCCCGAGTTTCAATTCCTGCCGCGCAAATTCAAGATCGCGATCACCGGCAGCCCGAATGACCGCGCTGTGACGCGCGCGCATGATATCGGGTTGCGCATGGTATTGCAGGACGGCGCACGCGGGTTTGAAGTGATCGTCGGTGGCGGCCTGGGGCGCACGCCGGTCATCGGCAAGGTGCTGGCCGAATTCATCCCCGAGGCCGATCTGCTGCCCTATATCGAGGCGATCCTGTCGACCTATAACAGCTACGGTCGCCGTGATAACAAATACAAGGCACGCATCAAGATCATGGTGAACGAGCTTGGGCTTGAAGAGGTACGCGCCCGTGTCGCACACCGTTTTGAGGCCCTGCGCGCCGAATGGGGCGGGGCCGATCAGGCGATCCTGAATGATCTGCGCCGCGCCTTCGCGCCGCCCGCCTTCCGCGTCGCATCGACTGAAGCTTATGAAATCGCGTATAAAAATGACCCGGTGTTCCGGTCCTTCGCAGATACCAATCTGGCGCAGCACTGGCAGGATGGCTATGCGATCGTCACGATCAGCCTGAAAGCGCATGGCGCGACACCGGGCGATGCGACCTCTGACCAGATGCGCCTGATGGCGGATCTGGCGGAACGCTATGGCCATGATGAATTGCGCATCAGCCATGAGCAGAATGTCATCCTGCCTCATGTCCACAAATCCGACCTGCCAGCGCTACATGCCGCCCTGCAACAGGCCGGGTTAGCGACGGCGAATATCGGGCTGATCTCGGATATCATCGCTTGCCCCGGCATGGATTACTGCGCGCTGGCTACCGCGCGTTCGATCCCGGTCGCGCAGGAAATCGCGACTGCGTTTGAAGCGCGCGAGCAGGATATCGGCGGACTGAAAATCAAGATATCGGGCTGCATCAATGCCTGCGGGCATCATCATGTGGGTCATATCGGGATTCTGGGTCTCGACCGTGCGGGCGTCGAGAATTATCAGATCACGCTTGGGGGCGACGCGACCGAAACTGCGGCGCTTGGCGAACGCGCGGGTCCGGGCTTTGCCTATGACCAGATCGTGCCCGCCATCGAGCGCGTGATCGACGCCTATCTGGACCTGCGTCAAGACCCGCAGGAGGAATTTATCAAGACCTTCCAGAGGCTTGGTGCGCAGCCCTTCAAGGACGCGCTCTATCTGACAGGAGACCGTGCAAATGCCGCTTGATGCATCTTCCCTCATACCGGAATTGCTGCGCGACCATGCCAACAGCACGGCGCAAGCCTTCCTCAAAGACGCGATTTCGCGTGCGGGGCGTGTCGCGATGGTCTCGTCCTTCGGGGCCGATTCGGCTGTGCTCTTGCATATGGTCGCGCAGATCGACCGCAATCTGCCGGTCTTGTTCATTGATACTCTTGCACTTTTCCCCGAGACGGTGGCCTATCAGAAAGAACTGGCCGCGCATCTGGGGCTGAGCAATGTGCAGACGATCACCCCGGACCGGGCCGCCCTGTTCGAGCGCGACGCGGATGGGTTGCTGCATCGTTCGGACACCGAACGCTGCTGCACCCTGCGCAAGGCGGAACCGTTGGAGCGGGCTTTGCAGGGCTATGATGCCTGGATCACCGGGCGCAAGCGGCATCAGGCGGCGACGCGCGCCGATCTGGACCGGGTGGAGCTGGAGCCAGGAACCGGGCGTATCCGTTTGAATCCATTGGCAGATTGGAGTGCCGCGCAGATCGGTGCCTATCTGGATGCGCATGAATTGCCGCGTCATCCGCTGGTGGCGCGGGGCTATCCGTCGATTGGTTGCCAGCCCTGCACCTCGCGCGTGCTGACAGGTGAAGATCCCCGCGCAGGGCGTTGGCGTGGAACGGAAAAAACCGAGTGCGGGATTCATTTCATTGGCGGGGTGCCGCAGCGCGCCCGGAAGGCGGATGCAGCATGAGTGTGGTTGTTACAGATACCGGATTCACGAACGACGACTGGCCCGAAGGGGCGGTTGATCTGCCCGGCGATACCGCACCAGAGGCGGTGGAAGGGGTGATTGAGGGCGCGAGTCATATCCGCGTCCTGATCCCGGCTTTCAGTGACGGGCGCGGGTTTACGCTGGCTAAACAATTGCGGCGTAGGGGTTTTTCTGGGCGATTGCGCGCGGCGGGACCGCTGATTGCGGATCAATATGCGATGGCGCGGCGGTCGGGATTTGACGAGATTGAAATCCCGACTGCGCTGGCGGAACGGCAGCCGGAGGGCGATTGGTTGGCGCGGGCGGATTGGCGGACGGCGCATTATCAGCGTCGGCTGCAAGGATAAAAGGACTATAATTCATGTCACTGGACGATGTTCTTCAGGCGAAGAAAGCCACGCCGACGCTGCCCGATGCGCAGACAGTTACAAGCGTAACCCATTATACCGACAGGCTTTTTTCCTTCCGTTGCACCCGCCCGCAAAGCCTGCGCTTCCGGTCGGGCGAGTTCGTGATGATCGGGCTGATGGGTGATAATGGAAAGCCACTTTTGCGTGCATATTCAATAGCTTCGCCGTCCTGGGACGAGGAATTGGAGTTCTATTCCATCAAGGTGCCGGACGGGCCGCTGACATCGCGTTTGCAACATATCCAGCCCGGCGACCCCATCATCTTGCGTCCGAAACCCGTTGGAACACTAGTTCTTGATGCTTTGCTGCCGGGCGAGCGGTTGTGGATGCTGGCCACCGGAACGGGCATCGCGCCCTTTGCCTCGCTGCTGCGTGACCCCGAAACTTGGGAGAAATATCAACAGGTTATCGTGATGCATACCTGCCGCGAAGTGGCGGAATTGACCTATGGGCGGAACCTGATCGAGGCGCTGCAAGACGACCCGCTGATCGGGGAACTGGTCGAGGGCAAGATATTGTATTACCCGGCGACGACGCGCGAGCCGAGTGAGAATATGGGAAGAGTGACCGATAACCTGTTGTCCGGCAAGGTTTTTGCTGATCTGGGCATCGCGCCGCTGGACCCTGCGATTGACCGCGCGATGGTCTGTGGTTCGCTGGGTTTCAACAAGGATATCAAGGCGATATTGGAAGAATCTGGCCTACGAGAAGGGGCCAATTCCGCACCTGCCGAATATGTGGTGGAAAAGGCTTTTGTCGACTAGATGTTGATCCGAAAAAGCCTTTCAACAGATGAAAAAACCCCGCGCCTGACGCGGGGTTCTTTTTTTGCCAGGCGAAAATGCGTTTCGCGATGTGAAAAACACCACCCGCACCCTCTGCGCTGCTATTTCACGAAAATCTCGCGCGGGGTTTCGCACAGCATTTCGGGGCCGTGATCGGTGATGAGCACCGGTTCGGTGATTTCCAGCCCGCCATCTTCGAGCCAGAGCGCGGGCATGAAATGAATCACCATGCCCGGTTTCAACTCGGTCATGTCCCCACGGCGTAAAGACAGCGTGCGCTCGCCCCAGTCGGGCGGGTAGCTGAGACCGATGGAATAGCCGCAGCGATTGTCCTTCTCGAAGCCGCGCTTGTTCAGCGCGGCGTTGAAGGCATTGGCCACATCTTCGGCCCGCGCGCCGGGATAGCATTGCGCAAGCCCTGCTTCGGTCGCTTCGAGAACGGCCTCTTCTGCATGGCGGTAGAGATCGGGCACCTTGCCGAAAAACAGCGTGCGCGATTGCGGGCAATGATAGCGGCGATGGGCGCCTGCGATCTCGAAAAAGGTCGATTCGCCCTTGCGCATGGGCCGGTCATCCCATGTCAGATGCGCGGCGGTGGCATCCAGACCTGACGGGGCCATCGGCACGATGGCCGGGTAATCGCCCCAATGACCATCGGCCCCTTCGATCCCGGCTTTGGAGATCTCGGCCACTAGCAGGTTTTTCGCCATGCCGGGTTCGGCCACGTCGAGGATGACCTGATGCATACGTTCGACGATTTTCGCGGCGCGGCGGATATAGAGCAGTTCGGAATCGGATTTGACCAGACGCTGCCAGTTCACCAGCCCTGTCGCATCGACAAAGCGGGCTTCGTGGAGATGGTTCACAAGGGTCTGATGAGCGGCGGCGGAATAATAGTAATTGTCCATCTCGACGCCGATCCAGCCAGTATTCCAGCCGCGATCAATGATCAGACTAGCCAGCGCCTCCATTGCGTGTTTCTGCGGGTTCTGAACATAGGTGTCATCATAGGGCATGATGCTGTCTTCGTTCCGCATGAACACGGTGCGCTGTGCGCCGGGGCCGTCGATGCCGCGCCCCCACCAGACGGGTTCGCCCTCGAGCGGCAAGAGGACGGCCTGATGCACATAGAAGGACCAGCCGTCATAGCCCGAGATCCAGTTCATGTTGGACGGGTCGGAAATGATCAGCAGCTCAATGCCGCGCAATTCCATTTCTGCGCGGGTGCGGGTGATGCGGGCTTCATATTCGGCATCGGTGAAATTGGGGTTGGTGGTGGTCATGCGCTTGGGTCCGTGGGACAAAAAGCCCCCGCGGGAGTGCGGGGGCTTTGGGATTTAGAAGCTGGCGGTCACTGCGTCGATGGCGTCGCGGGTGGTGGTGACGATTGTATCGGCCTCGGCCCGTGTCAGGCAGAGGGGCGGGGCGAAACCGATGATTTCGCCCTGCGGCATGGCGCGGGCGATAACGCCGCGTTTGGCCATTTCGCCGACCACTTGCGCGGTGACTTTCTCAGAGGCGTCGAAATCCGTGCCCGCGCCGGGGTCGCGCTGCAATTCGACCGCGGCCAGCATCCCGTCGCCGCGCACATCGCCGACAAAGCGGTGATCTGCCAGCGCGTCCGCCATCGCCTGACGGAAATAGGCGCCAGTGTCGCGGGCATTGTCCACAAGCCCGAGGCTGTCCACCAGTTTCAGGTTGGCGACACCAGCCGCTGCCCCGATGGGATGGGCGGAATAGGTCCAGCCGTGGCCGAAGGGGCCGAATTTGTCGGTGCCTTCTTCGAGGATTTTATACATCTCGTCGCTGACGATAGAGCCGGAAAGCGGCGCATAGGCCGATGTCAGACCCTTGGCGATGGTGATGATGTCGGGCTTGATGCCGTAATGGGTTGAACCCATCATTGTGCCAAGGCGGCCGAAACCAGTGACGACCTCATCGGTGATCAGCAGGATATCGTGTTTTTTCAGGATGGGTTGGATCGCCTCCCAATAGCCTGCGGGCGGTGGGACGATGCCGCCGGTGCCAAGGAGCGGCTCGCCGATGAAAGCGCCGATCGTATCCGCGCCTTCGCGTTCGATCAGCTCTTCGAGTTTCGCGGCGCAATGGGCGGTGAACTGGGCCTCGGTCATGGCCGGGTCGGGGCGGCGGAAGTAATAGGGGGCTTCGGTATGGATGACCTCGGACATGGGCAGTCCGAATTTCGCGTGGAAGGGCGTGAGGCCGGTGAGCGAGCCGGTGATCAGGCCAGAGCCGTGATAGCCGCGCCAGCGCGAGATGATCTTGCGCTTTTCGGGGCGGCCACGGACATTGTTGATATACCAGACGAGTTTCACGTTGGTTTCATTCGCATCGGACCCGCCAAGGCCGAAATAGACGCGGTTCATATGGGCAGGGGCGCGTTCGGCGACCATATGGGCGAGCGTGATCGAGGCTTCGGTGCCGTGGCCGACATAGGCGTGGTAATAGGCCAGTTCATGCGCCTGGGCGGCGATGGCCTCGGCGATCTCGGTGCGGCCGTAGCCGACATTCACGCAATAGAGGCCCGCGAAAGCGTCGAGCAGTCGGGTGCCGTCGCGATCCTCGATATAAACGCCGCTGGCTTTGCTGACGATCCGGGCGGGGCTTTCGCCGCGTCCGTGCTGGCCGAAATGGGTGGAGGGGTGGAGGAAATTCTCGCGATCCCACTGGCTGAGTTGGTCATTTGTCAGCATGTTGCGACCTTTCTGGATATCTGAGGGGTGGAGACGGGGTTTGGCAGGGCAGCGGAGGTTTAGCTGCCGCGCGCCCCTTTGCCGGGGTCAATCCGGTAGCTGCCTTCGGGCAGGTCGAGCGCTGCGGCCAGTTCGCGCAATTGCGAGAGCGACAGGGTGATGACGACATCATCATCGCTTTTCGGGTCGAACTGGCGGAGCGTCACGCAATCCTCGAAGGCGGTGATGATCACGTCTTCGCGCAGCGCAGCCGCATGGGGCGCGCCCTCGTCGACAAGGGTGATGATCGTGGCGTCGAAATCGTGCTCGATGGTGAACATGGTAACGATGCTAGTGCAGGGCCGGGCGAGTTGAAAGCGGAAATCCCCGGTCGCATGAAAATGGCGGTTTGCGCGCCGGGCCGGGCTTGGGTATCGTTACGGGGTATCGGATCAGGGTGGGATTATGAGACAGTTTATTTGGGCGCTGGCCGGGGTCATGGCGGCGGGTGCGGCGCTGGGGAATACCGCGCGGTTTGACGGCACCTATGCGATTGATCCGGGCGCGCGGGAATGTGTCGTGGGCCAAGGCGATGTGCCGGGGGCGGCGTTTCGTATTGAAAACGGGCAGTTTTTCGGGGTGGACTCGGTCTGTCGGCTGGCCAATCCGACGAATGTGCGAGATATGGATGCGATGCTGTTCGATCTGCAATGTTCCGGTGAGGGAACGCAATGGTCGGACCGGATCCTGCTGATGAAGCTGGATGACGGAAGCCTGCTGCGGGTGGTGAACGGGTTGGCCTTTACCAACCCGCTCTGCCGGGAGTGATGGGGTTCAGGGCACAAGCTGCCGGGCTATTGCCAGATAGGATGTGGCAAGGGCTGTGAGTTTGTCGGCATCGCTGTCTTCCGAGGCGAGATGGACCTCCTCGAGACGCTCTGCGAGATCCTGTGCCTCGGTGATGATTTTTTCGAGCGCGACTTCCAGCGTATAGGTCAGTTGGTGGATATCTTCCATCTGGTCCTGCGTCATTGCGGGCTGGGCCAGAATATCGGCCATGCGCGTGTTATAGGTCGAAAAATTGACCATGGCTTCGGCCAGATCCGCAGACGTCTCGGCGGCGTAATGATCAACCTTGTCATCGGCAAAGACGGGCATCGCGCCCATGGCCAATGCAACAATCAGTGCAGTTCTTCGTTTCATGGAAAACGTCCTTCAATCAGGTGGGATGTGACCGGTCACAGGTGGCTGTCCGTCACATCAGACCCTGGCTTCCATGAACCTGACAAAATGTATCAGGAATTGACCTGCTGCCGCAAGCGCTTTCGGTGCGGCGATTCAGCGCTGGCCTGCGAATTGCGCTTCCCACTCTGTGCGTTGCTCATCCGTGATCTTGGCGAAAAGCACCTCGGGGACAGTGAAGGAGTGGCCTGCCTTGAGCGTGTCGAGGGCTGTCGCCACATCGGCGGGCCATGACCAGTCGTCGGTCTGCATGTCGGCCATGATGCGGCTGCTCGCTTCGGGGATGAAGGGCTGCGAAATGACCGCGTAGAAGCGGATCAGATTGAGCGCGAGGCGGATCTGGGCGGCGGCGAGATCCGGGTCAGTCTTGAAGGTGGACCAGGGGGCGGCTTCTTGCAGATACTCGTTGCCCAAGACCCAGAGCGCGCGCAATTCAGTGGCGGATTTGCGGACGTCCATGGCTTCCATATGGGTCTCATAGGCGCGCAGGCGGGTGGTCAGATCGGCGATGAGTTGATCTTCGCGCGCGCCGGTGGTGCCGCCGGTGGGCACGGTCTCGCCGAATTTCGAGCGGCAGAATTTGGTGACGCGGCTGACCAGATTGCCCAGCACATCGGCCAGATCCTTGTTCACGGAGGTCTGGAAATTTTCCCATGTGAATTCGGAATCGCTGTTTTCGGGGGCATGGGACAGAAGCCACCAGCGCCAGTAATCCGCCGGAAGGATCGAGAGCGCCTGATCCATGAACACGCCGCGCCCGAGCGAGGTCGAGAATTGCCCGCCGTCATAGTTCAGGTAGTTGAAGCTCTTGATGTAATCCACGAGTTTCCACGGCTCGCCCGACCCGATCAGAGTGGCCGGGAAGCTGAGCGTGTGGAAGGGCACATTGTCCTTGCCCATGAATTGCACATAGCGCACGTCCTCGGCGCCCATGTCGGTGCGCCACCAGCGCTGCCATGCGCTGTCATCAAGCCCCTGTGCATCGGCCCATTCGGCGGTTGCGGCGATATATTCGATGGGGGCGTCGAACCAGACATAGAACACCTTGCCATCCATGCCCGACCACGGTGCGCCGTCGAATTGCACTGGCACACCCCAGTCCAGATCGCGGGTGATGCCGCGATCCTGCAACCCGTCGCCATCATGCAGCCATTTCTTCGCAATCGAGGTGGTGAGCACCGGCCAGCCCTGCTGGCGGTCGATCCATTGGTCGAGCGTGTCGCGAAGCGAGGATTGGCGCAGGTAGAGATGCTTGGTTTCGCGCACTTCCAGATCGGTCGCGCCGGAAATGGCGCTGCGCGGGTTGATCAGGTCGGTGGGGTCAAGCTGTTTGGTGCAGTTTTCGCATTGGTCGCCGCGCGCGCGCTCATAGCCGCAATTCGGGCAGGTGCCCTCGATATAGCGGTCGGGCAGGAAGCGGCCATCAGTATGGGAATAGACCTGTTTTTCAGAGACTTCCTCGATCAGACCGGCCTCTCCGAGTTTGGCGGCAAGGTGTTGGGTCAGGGCGTGATTGCGCGCACTGGAGGAGCGGCCGTAATGGTCGAAGGACAGTGCGAAGCCGCGTGCGAGGTCGGTCTGAACGCCATGCATGCGGGCGCAATAGGCGTCCACGGCCTCGCCCGTCTTGGCGGCGGCGAGTTCTGCGGGGGTGCCGTGTTCATCGGTGGCGCAGATGAACATGACCTCGTGGCCGCGCGCGCGCATGTAGCGGGCATAGAGGTCTGCGGGCAACTGGCTGCCGACCAGATTGCCCAGATGCTTGATCCCGTTGATATAGGGCAGGGCCGAAGTGATCAGGATGCGCGCCATTGTGTTCCCCGAAATCTGAGTTTTGCTGATCGTTTAGTGCAATTCCGTGCGAGAGGGAAACGGGTTTTCGCGGCCTGAGAAGGGGGTGTGACGCCTTGCGGCGTCAGGAGCGCCCGCTCATGGCCCGCCCACCCGCCCATGCCATTCGCGGGCGCTGCCCGCGCTGGCGCACGGGCGGGCCGTGTCGCGAGTTGGTTTTCAGGGGCGTTTGGGGGGTTTTGGCGCGGGTTGGGGCTTTGGCGGTGGGTCGAGGCATTGTGCGAGGCGTGCGAATGCGCCCTTGATGCCTGTGGGCGCGGCTTCGGTGATGAAAGCGTCAAGGGCAGGCCATGTGGCGATGGCGCGGTCCACCAGCGGGTCGGAGCCGCGTTCATAGAGCCCGGCCTGCACCATCATTTCGGCGCGGTCATAGGCCCCGAGCAGGCGGCGGGCCTCGGAGATGCGGGCGTTTTCTTCGGGTCGGGCGCAGTTCGGCAGGGCGCGGCTGACCGAGCGCAGCACGTCGATGGCCGGGAAGCGCCCGCGCTCGGCGATGGCGCGGTCCATGACGACATGACCATCGAGCACGCCGCGCAGGATATCGGCGATGGGTTCTTCCATGTCGGAGCCAGCCACCAGCACGGTGAAGATCGCGGTGATCGCGCCGATCCCGTCGCGCCCCGGCCCCGCGCGTTCGGCCAGGGACATGATGCGCTGCGCGGTCGAGGGCGGGAAGCCGCGCAGCGAGGCGTCTTCGCCGGCGGCCAGCGCCACTTCGCGATGCGCTTCGGCCAGACGGGTGATGCTGTCGGTCAGGAGCAGCACATGTTTGCCCTGATCGCGGAAATGTTCGGCCACGCACATGGCGGCCTGCGCGCAGCGCCGCCGCGTCAGCGTGGGCTGGTCGGAGGTGGCGGTGACGATGACCGCGCGGGCCAGGCCGGTTTCGCCCAGCACATCCTCGATGAAATCGCGCAATTCGCGGCCGCGTTCGCCCACGAGGGCGATCACAACCACATCGGCCTGCATCTGGCGCGCGAAACGGCCCAGCAACAGGGTCTTGCCCACGCCCGACCCCGCAAACAGCCCGATGCGCTGGCCTGCGACCAGCGGCAGGAGCGTGTTGAACACGGCCATGCCGGTATCGAGCCGTGCGCCCAGACGGCCCCGGCGCGCGGGTTCCGGCGCGGGGGTGTCGAGGGGGCGGTCCAGCGCGCCGCGCATCAGCGGGCGGCCATCGAGCGGGCGACCGTAAGGGTCGATCACGCGGCCGATCCAGCTGTCATCGGGGGCGATGCCGCGCGCGGGGCGCAATTCGGCGCGGTCATCGATGGCCAGCCCGTCGCGCGGGCCATCCGGCAGGGCCTGCACCTCGTCCGGGGTCAGGCGCAGGATTTCGGCGCCGATGCGGCCCCCGTTGCGGGTGCGGATCTCCAGCCAGTCGCCGATCCGGGCGGTATCGGTCAGCCCGCGCACGGCCAGCATCTGCCCGTCCACACGCACAACCCGGCCAGAGATGCGCAGCGCCGAAAGCTCCATCACCTGTGCGCGCATCTCGTCCATCAGATCCATCATGACTCGCTCTTTTTCTGTTTCGCTTACCGATCCTTAAGCGAATCACTCTTAAGAACGGGTGTATGGACCCAAGGGAGAAGCCCTCATGTTCGACATACCTGATGTGATGCGCATGGCGCAGGCGATGGCCCGTCACGCGGCGGCGCGACAGGGCGTGATCGCCGAGAATATCGCGCAGGCCGATACGCCGGGATTTCGCGCACGCGACCTGGCGGGGTTCAGTGCAAGCTATGACGCGGCCCCGAGCCTGAAGGCCACGCGCCCGACGCATCTGGACTGGGGGTCGCCCGGCGCGGGACCGGCGGTGCAGGTGGATCGCAGCGCACCAGCTTTCTCGCCCAATGGCAATACCGTGTCGCTGGAGCGCGAGATGATGCGTGCCGCCGAGACACGCCAGAGCCATGAACTGGCGCTTGCGATCTATGGCTCGGCGCGCGGGGTTCTGCGCTCGGCCCTTGGGCGATAGGGGGCGGGGATGGGCAATCTGTTCAACAGCTATGCGATCAGCGCCTCGGGGATGGAGGCGCAGGCGCGCAGGTTGCGGCATGTGTCAGAGAATATCGCCAATGCCGACACGCCGGGATATCGGCGCAAGACGATTGATTTCCGCGCCGAGATCGACCGCGCCAGCGGCACATTGCGCGTGGCGACAGGTCCGGTGCAGCTGGACCGGCGTGACTTGCCGCGCGTCTATGATCCCGGTCATGCACTGGCGGATGCGACGGGGTTCTATGACGGATCCACAGTCGATCTGATGATCGAGATTGCCGACGCGCGCGAGGCCAGCCGCAGCTATGAGGCAAATCTGCGCGTGTTCGATCAGACCCGCCAGATGGCGCAGGGCTTGCTGGAGTTGCTGCGCCGCTAGAGGATTTTTCACCCCATTCCAGAAAGGAATAAAGACCATGAGCATAGCTGCCAATCTTGCGATCCAGAGTTACGACACGGCGCGCGTTGCGGCCAGACCCGCCCCGCCGGAGCGCAGCGAGGCCGCGTTTGGCGCCGCACTCGGGCAATTCGCGGCGGGGTTGCATCAGAGCGAAACTGTCGCGACGAACTCCATGCTTTCGGGTGCAGATCCGCATGCGCTGGTCGAGGCACTGGCGGCGACGGAGCTTGCGGTCGAAACCGCCGTATCGGTGCGCGACAAGGTGGTGGAGGCCTATCTTGAAATCCTGCGCATGCCGGTCTGAGGGGGCGGGCCGATGCAGGATGCGATCATTTTCGACACGCTGCGGCAGGGGCTTTGGGTTGCCACGATCATTTCAACCCCGATCCTGACGGCGGCGCTGGTGGCCGGGGTCTCTGTCGGGCTGTTTCAGGCGCTGACCTCGATCCAGGAAATGACGCTGACTTTTGTCCCGAAGCTTGCCGCCATCGTGCTCGTGTTCTGGGTGTCGATGAGTTTCATGACCACGACGCTGGTCGATTTCTTCCAGCAGGAGATCCTGCCCCTGATTGCGGGAGCCTAGGCGATGGACAATGCCGCCTATATCACCCTGACCCGGATGAGCGGGCTGCGCCGCGAAATGCAGGTGATCGCGCATAATATCGCCAATGTCTCGACCACCGGGTTCCGGCGTGAGGGGGTCGTGTTTTCGGAATTTGTCGTGGCCACCGAGCGGTACGAGCCGTCGCTGTCGATGGCGCTGGGGAATACGCGCCACACCTATCAGATGCAGGGTGCGCTGTCGCAAACGGGCGGCACTTTTGACGCGGCCATCGAGGGCGAGGGGTTTTTCCTGCTGGAGACCGCGCAGGGCCAGCGGCTGACGCGAGCGGGGGTGTTCACGCCCAATCAGGCGGGTGAGCTGGTCAATATGGACGGGCACCGGCTGCTCGATGCCGGGGGGGCGCCGATTTTCGTGCCCCCTGATGCGCGTGCCGTGGCGCTGGCCCGTGATGGCACCTTGTCGGCGGATGGCCAGCCCTTTGCGCAGATCGGGTTGGTGCGTCCGGTTGATCCGGTCACGATGTCGCGCGAGGCGGGCACGCTGTTCGTGGTTGATGGCGAGATCGAGCCGGTCGAAATGCCGATGCTGCTGCAGGGTTTCGTCGAGGAGTCGAATGTCAATCCGATCATCGAGCTTGCGCGCATGATCGAGGTCCAGCGCGCCTATGAGCGCGGCCAGAAGCTGCTGGAGAGCGAGGATGAGCGGATCAAATCCGTGATCCAGACGCTTGGTCGATGAGGAAAGGAATATAAACCTATGAAATCGCTTCATATAGCAGCAACAGGCATGAGCGCGCAGCAAATGCGCGTGGACACGATTGCCAATAATCTGGCGAATATGAGTACCACCGGATACAATGCAAGGCGCGCGGATTTCGCGGATCTGCATTACCAGCAATTCGCGCGACCGGGGGCGATTTCGGCTTCGGACGGGACAGTGCTGCCGACCGGGGTGCAGGCCGGGCTGGGGGTGCGCCCTTCGGCGATCAGCATGCAGATCCAGCAGGGCGCGTCCAGCTTTACCGGGGGTGATCTGGATATTGCCATCGAGGGGCGGGGCTATCTGGAAGTCACCCTGCCCGATGGCACGCCGGGCTATACCCGCGATGGCGGGCTGAAGCGGACCGGCGACGGGCTGATCGTGACCTCGGACGGATATGAGGTGGTGCCGGGGATCGTGATTCCGGTCGATGTGCGGTCGCTTTCGATCAATGCGCAGGGCGAGATCTACGGCTATTTCGCGGGTCAGATCCAGCCGCAGCAACTGGGGCAACTGACCCTTGCCGGGTTTTCCAATGAAAAGGGGCTGGAGGCGATCGGGTCGAACCTGTTCATCGAGACCGAAGCCTCTGCCCCGGCCAATGTCGCGGTGCCGGGGACGGACGGGCTGGGCACGCTGCGGCAGGGCTATCTGGAGGAAAGCTCGGTCGATCCGGTGCGCGAGATGACCGAGCTGATCAAGGCGCAGCGCGGCTATGAGCTGAATTCCAAGGTGATCACGGCGGCCGATCAGATGATGGGCGCGACCGTGCAGGTGCGGTGATGCGCTGGCTGGTAATTCTGTTGCTCTGGCCTTGGGGGGGTCATGCCGAAACGCTGGTCGCCACGCGGCTGATCCGCGCGACCGAGGTGATCCGCCCCGGCGATGTGATCTTTGCCGCCCCTGCGGTGGCGGGCGCGGCGAGCGCGCCCGATCAGGTGATCGGGCTGGAAACGCGGGTGGCGATCTATCCGGGTCGTCCGGTCCGGCTGGCCGATCTGGGCCCCGCCGCCGTGGTCGAGCGCAACGAGATCGTGCGCATGGTCTATCGGCGCGGCGGGCTGATGATCCTGTCGGAAGGACGCGCCATGGCGCGCGCGGGGCTGGGCGAGCGGATCACGGTGATGAACCTTGGCTCGCGCCAGTCCGTGCAGGGCATCGTGACCGCCTCGGGTCTGGTCGAGGTGACGGGATCCCTGGGGTTACTGCAATGATAACCGAATCTTAAGGCGCAGAGTTCATTCTGCGTTCATGCTGTGTTCACGCTCTCTCAAGGACTGGTCCCGATGATGCGATTGCTGATTTCCTGTCTGTTCTGCACGCTTGTCGCAGCCTGTTCGCCCCTGCGCGAGGTGGGGCGTGCGCCGGATTTCACCCCGCCCGATCAGACGATGGAACATGCCGCACTCTACCGCATTCCGCTGCCAGAGACGAGTGAGGCCCGGCGCGGGGTGGACAATGCCTCGCTCTGGTCGGCGGGGCAGCGGTCGCTCTTGGGGGACCGGCGGGCCTCGCGCCAGGGGGATATCATGACAGTGGTCATCGAGATCAATGACAGCGCCGAGATTTCGAACACGACGGCGCGCGGGCGGTCGGGATCGAACAGCATGGCGGTGCCGCAATTCTTCGGCATCCCGCAGTTGCTTGACCGCAATCTGCCCGGTGGGCTGGCGGTCGGTGCGGGGATCGAAACGGCGGGATCAAGCACGTTTTCCGGCAATGGATCGGTGCGGCGCAACGAGAAGCTGACGCTGCGGGTGGCCTCGACCGTGGTCGAGCGGCTGCCCAACGGGGTGATGCGGATCGAGGGGCGGCAGGAAGTGCGCGTCAATCACGAGCTGCGCGAACTTCTGGTGACGGGCTATGTGAGGCCCGAGGATATCTCGCGCCAGAACGAGATCACCTATGACAAGATCGCGGGCGCGCGGATTTCCTATGGCGGGCGGGGTATCATTTCGAATGCGCAGCAACCGGCATATGGGGCGCAGATCACGGATATTCTGGCCCCGTTCTGACGCTTTCGCCTGAGAAGGAGGCTGGTATGGGCAAGCTGATCCCGATTTTCCTGATCCTGCTTGGGTTGGCGATCGGCACTGGCGCGGGGCTGTATCTGCGGCCTGCGCCCGAACCTGATGCCGAGGCGGAAGAGGTGGTGCAGGCCCCGGTGCTGCCGGCAGGCGACAGTCTGGGCACGCTGGAATTTGCCAATCAATTCATGGTGCCGCTGGTGGTCGAGGGGCGGATTTCGGCGGTCGTGGTGCTGAAACTGGCGCTGGAGTTCCCCGAATCGCAGCGTGATCTGGTTGCAGCCAACATCCCGCGCCTGCGGGACGGGCTGTTGCAGGTGCTGTTCGATCACGCCAATTCAGGCGGGTTTGACGGCATGTTCACCGATCATGGCAAGATGGGGCCATTGCGGCGGTCCCTGCTGGAAGCTGCGCAGCATATGCTGGGGCGGGAGGCTGTGATGGGCGTGCTGATCACGGATATTCTGCGCACCGGGGCGTCGTGACTCTGGCCCGCGCTCATGGGGTAGCGCAGTGCGCTATGGGGCGAAGATTGCGCGGTGCCCGCGCTGGTTTGGGCCGGATGCGTCGAGCTGGCTGGCCGGGTTGCGGCGCGCACGGCTGGTGGCGGCGCAGCATATGGCGGGGCGCGCGGGGCGGTGATGGGCGCGTCGATCACGGATATTCTGCGCACCGGGGCGTCGTGACTCTGGCCCGCGTTCATGGGGTAGCGCAGTGCGCTATGGGGCGAAGATTGCGCGGTGCCCGCGCTGGTTTGGGCCGGATGCGTCGAGCTGGCTGGCCGGGTTGCGGCGCGCACGGCTGGTGGCGGCGCAGCATATGGCGGGGCGTGCGGGGCGGTGATGGGGGACAAGCTCGACAGTTGAGGGCAGAAGCGCCCGCCCGCGTCCGGGTGCTGCTGCCGGCGCTGGCGGGCAGCTGATGCTGCGGCATGTTCCGTCGGTCAGGCCGGGGCGCGACGGAATGTGATCTTGATCCCGCGCCGGGGCGTCTTGGCATGTCAAGATGGCTGCCATTGATCAATGATATTGAGTCCGCAATAATCGGCGGATGCGAGCATCAGAGTTCAACTGGGTGTCCGACCTGCTACGAGGCGACCTGCTTCGCTGGCAGGCCCTGGGGGTTGTTGAAGCGCTTGAGTTGCCGCAAGGCTGCATTGGTGCCGGTTTCGTGCGCAACCTTGTCTGGGATCATCTTCACGGTGCTGCCAGCGATTGTCGAAGGGACGATATCGATGTCCTGTTCCATGACCCGTCCAGGACCGATCCCGCCTATGAGGCCGAAATCGAAATGACGCTTCGCGCCTGCGCGCCCGAGCTGAACTGGTCGGTCCGAAACCAGGCGAGGATGCATCTGCGCAATCATGACGCGCCCTATATCTCGGTCGAGGATGCCATGCGTTTCTGGCCTGAAACCGCAACCGCCGTCGCGGCAGAGCGTTCGGGCAACGCCTGTATCATTACCGCGCCGTTTGGTCTGTGTGATCTGAGAGGGCTGATCCTGCGACCCAGCTCTGCCGCGCCGCACAAGATCGCGGCCTTTCATGCGCGCGTTCAGGCCAGGAACTGGCGCAGTCGATGGCCGAAGCTGCAGGTTATTGGCGTGAGTGAATACGCCTGACATGCCATCCGGGGTGCAAGGTCCGACATGGCGGATATCTGTCGCGGGCGCGCGGGGCTTGACCTTGGGCGGGGGCTGGCGCAGCTTGTGGGTCCGCCCTTGATGACAGGAGTTCCCATGCCCCATGATGCCGCCCCACCCGCCAGTGACAGCCGTGATGCGGCAGAACGGGACCCGCAATTTCTGGAGCGTCTGGCGGAACTTGCGGTACGCACCGGGCTGAACCTGCAACCGGGGCAGGATCTGGTGATGACGACACCGGTTGCCGCGCTGCCATTGGCGCGGGCGATTGCGCGGGCCGCGTACCGGGCCGGGGGCGGGCTGGTGACACCGATCATCAGCGACCGCGACATGACGCTGGCGCGCTATGACCATGGCGCAGAGGCGAGTTTCGACCGCGCGCCGGGCTGGCTGTATGAGGGGATGGCCAAGGCGTTCGAGGGCGGGGCCGCGCGGCTGGCGCTGGTCGGCGAAGACCCGATGTTGCTGGCCGAACAGGATGCGGGGCGCGTCGGGCGGGCCAATCGCGCCAATGCCATGGCATATCGTCCTGCACTGGCCGCGATTTCGGGCTTTCACATCAACTGGTCGATCATTTCCTGCCCGACGCCGGATTGGGCGGCGCGCATGTTCCCCGACCTGCCACCAGCGCAGGCATTGGCGACACTGACCGAGGCGGTTGCACGGACCGCGCGGCTGGACCAGCCCGATCCGGTGGCGGCCTGGGCCGAACATAACGCGGCGCTGGCGCGGCGCTGCGCGATGCTGAATGCCGCGCGGTTCGATGCGCTGCGTTTCCGTGCACCGGGCACGGATCTGACGGTGGGTCTGGCCGAAGGGCATTTCTGGCAGGGCGGTGCCTCTGAAGCGCGCAACGGGGTGCGCTGCAATCCGAATATCCCGACGGAAGAGGTGTTCACCACGCCCCATGCGGGCAGGGTCGAGGGGTATGTGCGCGCAACAAAGCCGCTGTCGCATATGGGCAGTCTGCTGGAAGAGATCGAGATGGAGTTCCGTGAGGGGCGTGCCGTTTCGGCGCGGGCGGCGCGCGGGCAGGATGTGCTGCGCGAGATGCTGGCCACGGATGAGGGGGCCGCGCGTCTGGGCGAGGTGGCGCTGGTGCCGCATGGATCGCCGGTGTCACAGACGGGGCATCTGTATTTCAACACGCTGTTTGATGAAAACGCCGCGTCACATATTGCGATGGGGCAGTGCTATGCGTCCTGTTTTGAAGGGGGCGATGCGCTGTCGAAGGACGAGATCGCGGCGCGGGGCGGCAATGAAAGCCTGATCCATGTGGACTGGATGATCGGGTCGGACCGCATGGATGTGGACGGGCTGAAAGAGGGCGCGGAACCGGTCGCGCTGATGCGTCAGGGGGAATGGGTCACGCGCTGAGATTGGCGCGTGATCAGCTCTGCCAATGCCTGCGCGCGCCCGAAGCTGCGCGCGGTGCGGGCGCGCTGGTCAAGCATCAGCGCGGTGTGCTGCGCGAGGGTGACATTCAGGTTCAGACGCTGCTGCGTGGCCCAGGCCAGATGGGCCTGACGCGCGGCGAAGAGCGCGGGATCTTCGGCCAGCGGCAGGGGGGCGGAGAGTTTCTCCAGCCGCGCGCGGATCTCGTCGCGGGCGGCGGCGCGTTTCCTGAGCCGCGCCATGTCGTGATCGCGCTTCAGATCGGCCAGGATTTTCAGCCGGTGCAGGCGGGTCGGATCGTCTATCGCCATGGGGATTTCCGGGCCTTGGCGCGCATCGCTTCGGCGAAACGGATCGCGGTGGCGACAGCGGCGAAGTGATCGGGGCGGATTTCCTGCCCGATCTCGACCGCGGCATGGAGCGCGCGCGCGGTGGGCGGGTCGGAATGGATCGGCACGCCTGCTTCCTCGGCGCGTTCGCGGATGCGGGCGGCGATTTCATCGACACCTTTCGCCACGCAGATGGGCGCGCCGGGATCGGTGGGCGACCATTTCAGCGCGACCGCGTAATGGGTGGGATTAACGATCACGACAGCGGCTTGCGGCACATCGGCGAGCATCTGACCGGTGGCGATTTCGCGGCCCCGCCTGCGGCGTTCACCCTTGGCATGGGGGTCGCCCTCGGACTGTTTCATCTCGTCGCGCATGTCCTTGTGCGACATGCGATTCTTGCGCAGATGTTCGGCGCGTTGCCAGAAGAAATCAATCGCGCCGATCACCAGATTGACCACGAAAACCAGCGCGAGGAAGGTGACGACCAGCCCCATGAGTTCGCGCGCGGCAAGTGCAGGCGAGAGGTGCATGGTTTGCAGGATCATCGGCAGGTTGTGCATCAGGAAGAGCCAGAGCACGGTCGAGATCACCACCAGCTTGACCGCGCTTTTGGCGAATTCAAACAGGCCGTTGCGGCCGAACTTGTTTTTCGCGTTGCTGATCGGGTTGATGCGCGATCCCTTGGGCAGCAGTTTTTCCGGCGCGAAGATGACGGCGCGTTGGGCGAAGAGGGACGCCCAGACCAGCAGGAAGGGGATGGCGACAAGCGGCAGAAGCGCCAGCCCGACAGTGCCGATCAGCCCGCCTGCGAGCGGGCGGGCATGGGTGGTCATCAGGGCGGAGATACTGTCAGATTGCGCGAGCAGCACCATGCCGGTGTCGCCAAGGCGGGTCAGGGTCATCTGTCCAACGGCCAGCGCCGCGAGCAGGAGGCCGAGATAGGCTGCGGAAGTATTGATATCGGTCGAGCGGGGCACTTCGCCCTTGCGGCGCTGTTCGTCAAGCTTGCGCTCGGTCGGTTCAAATTCCTTTTCGCCGCTCTGGTCGTCTTCGCTCATGGCAGGGGCCGGGCGGGGTTGATCAGGAAGCTCTGGAAGCTCTCGTGCCAGATGGGCAGGATCAGCGGCGCGGTCAGCATCAGGACCGCAAGCCCGGCCCAGGTGATCGCGGGCGCGCCGACGAAGGCGACCATGAGTTGCGGCATGGCCTTGTTGATCGCGCCGAGCGCGACATAGAACAGAAGCGACAGGATCACGAAGGGCATGGCCAGCGTGAAAGCCAGCGTGAAGGCGCGGGCGGTCTGCGCGAGACCCCATTCGCCCAGGCTGGCGGCATCGGGGAAACGTGCGGGCGGAAAGAAGCTGTAGGAGAGCAGGATCAGTTCCGCCACAGTGACATGCAGATCGGCTGTGACCGCGAGGGCGAGACCCGCCATCACGAGGATCTGCGCCATCGCGGGTTGCGGATCGACCCCGGCCCCGCCGAAGAATTGCGAGAGCGATGTGGCCTGGGCGGCGATGGTGCCTGCGGTCTGGAGCGCCATGGAGAAGAGCCGCAGCCCGATGCCGAGGGCGAGACCGGCAACGGCCTCGGACGCGATCAGGGCGAGGAGGGGACCGGGGGCTGTGGGGGCAGGCGGCATGATCGGCGCGAGCGCGGGCGCGGTGATCGCGGTGAAGGCGAGCGTCAGTCCAAGGCGGATGCGGATCGGCACGACCTGTTCGCCAAAGGCGGGCAGGAGCGCCATCATCGCACCGATGCGGATGAAAACCGCAAAGCCCATGGCGAAAAGGTCGGCGAGGTCAGATTGCAGGTCATCCAGCAGGGCGAAGATCTCTGGGGTCATGAGGTGATGGTCCCGACAAGGGCCGGGCGGGCTTCGAGCCCGATTTCCTCGTAGGAGAGGACGGCGGCGGCCAGACCCTTGGCGGCCATGACCGTGCGCAGGAAGCGGCGGCGGCGGGCCGAGGTGACAAGGGCGGGGGTGATGCCGCTGCGCGCAAGATCGGTGAGTTTCTGGGCGATGCGCTCGGTCAGGCGGGCGAAATCCTCGGGCGGGAGGGCGACATCACTGGCACCGAAATCGCCTGAAAGCTGATAGGTCGAGAAGATCTCTTCCCAGTCGGGATCGAGCTGCACCAGCGGCAGCGTGCCATCGGCGCGTTTGAGCGGGGCCACAAGCTGGAAGCCCAGACGCTGGCGGACATGTTCGCAGACGGCTTCGGGGCCTTGCAGGACCGAGCGGACCTCGGACATGGATTCGAGGATCAGGGGCAGGTTGCGGATCGAGACGCGCTCTTCGAGGAGAAGCCGGAGCACGCCGAGCAGCAATTCGACCGGCACCTTGTCGGGGATCAGGTCGGAGAGCAGGCGCTTGTTGGCATCTGCCCGCGCACTGTCCGAAAGGCTGGTCATCTCGTCGAGCAGGCGGTGCAGGCTCTTGAAGGTCAGAAGCCGCGCGAAATTGGCTTTCAGCACTTCGAGCAGATGCGTGGCCAGCACTTCGGTCGGGCTGACCACGGTCGAGCCTGCGAGGGCGGCATCTTCTTGCATGGCGGGGTCGATCCAGCGGGCGGGAGCCTGATAGACGGGTTCCTTCACATCCTCGCCCATAATCGCGAAGCTGGATTCATCCTGCACGAGCGCGAGCATCTTGTCGGGGCGGATGGTGTCGCGGGCCTGTTCGACGCCGTGGATCAGGATGGCATAGCTGCCCTGCGGCAGGGCGGCGTCATCGGTCAGGCGGATTTCGGGCAGGATCAGGCCGAATTCGCGCGCGATATGGGCGCGGATCGAGGTGATGCGGGCGTCGAGCCCGAGCGCCGGGTCCAGCACCATCGGCACCAGATCGGGGGCGAATTTGACGTGGATCTCATCAAGATCGATCACATCGCCCATGCCCCGGCGCGGGGGTTCGGGCAGGGTGTCGGCGGGTTTTTCGGCCTGCGCGCGCTGGTTTTCGGCGTGGCGGCGGGCCAGCCATGCCAGCCCGATCAGGAGGGCCGCACCGGCGACAAAGGGGATGAAGGGCAGGCCCGGCACGAAGGCGAAAATCGCCATCAAGAGGCCCACAGTCGCGAGTGCGGAGGGGTAGCGGCCAAGCTGGTCGAAAAGCTGGATATCGGTCGCGCCATTCGCGCCCCCGCGCGCGAGCAGCAGAGCGGCGGCAATCGAGATGATGACGGCGGGGATCTGGCTGACCAGACCATCGCCCACGGTCAGGATCGCGTAGGTTTCAAACGCCGCCGCGAGGGTCATGCCGTGCATCATCGTGCCGTTGATCAGCCCCATGACGATGTTCAGAAGCGTGATCAGAAGCCCCGCAATCGCATCGCCCTTGACGAATTTTGACGCCCCGTCGAGGGAGCCGTAGAAATTCGTCTCGGCCTGTTCGGTTTCACGGCGGCGCTTGGCTTCCTGATGGTCGATGGCGCCTGCCGACATGTCGCTGTCGATGGCAAGCTGTTTGCCGGGCATGCCGTCAAGGGCGAAGCGCGCGCCGACTTCGGCCATGCGGCCCGCGCCCTTGGTGATGACGATGAAATTGACGATCAGCAGGACAAGGAAGATCACCACGCCCAGAAAGATCGAACCGGACATGACGAAACTGGCAAAGCCCTGAATGACGCCGCCTGCGGCATGGGTGCCGGTATGGCCTTCGCCGATGATAAGTTTGGTCGAGGAGACATTGAGCGAGAGGCGCAGCATCAGCGAGGCCAAGAGCACGGTCGGGAAGATCGAGAAATCGAGCGGGCGCTGGATAAAGAGGGTTACGGTGAACATCAGGATCGCGAGCGCGAAACTTGCGGCGAGGCCGAGATCGAGAAGCCATGCGGGGATGGGCAGGATCATCATGCCGATGACCGCCATCAGGGCGAGGGCAAGGAGGATCGTGGGGCTGAAGAGCGCCTGCGGAGTGAGTTTGATCATTGGGTGGCGCTGAACTGGATCAAGGGCTGGGCGGCGGTTCTGGCGATGGGCACGAGCGAGCCCATGCGCTGCTCGCCCCCCGGTTGCAGCAGGCTGTAGCGGTTGTCACGGCTGGCCGGAGCAGCGATTTGCGCGGGGGCAGGCGGGCTGGTGCCGCGCAGGGCGCGGAAGCGGTCAATATAGCGCGCGGCGAGTGCGGGCGTGCCGGAGTGATAGGCCCCGGCAGCGGCCTCCCACGAGCCGAGGCGGGCATGGTGCTGGCGCAGCAGGCGAGCGGCGTAATCGGCGTTTTTCTCTGGGTCGATCATGTCATCGAGCGAGGCGAAATTCCGGCCATGCCAGTGGTAATTCACCTGAAAGCAGCCAAGGTCGATATTGCGGCGGCCTGCGTCGATCTGGCTGCGGGCGAGGGTCAGGGCGGCGGCGCGGGTGTCCGGCCAGAAGCCCGGCCCGCCCATGTTCAGCGCCCAGGGCCAGGGTTCCATCTGGCCATTGCGCCTGCGCCCGGTTTCGGTGAGCGCGATGGCGCGCAGCACATCAAGCGGCACATCGTGGCGCAGGGCGGCATTGCGCGCGGCGGTGTCGCACAGATGCGCGGGGTTCGAGGCGCGCATGAGCGAGGGCCAGAGCAGGATCGCGGCGATGATGCCGGTGGCTGTGGCAAGGCACATGTATTGCGCCCATTTGCGCGCGCGATTGCCCTGCAGTTCTGCCATGGCGCCCCCTTGGATTTGTCGACCCCCTTCTGGAAGGCCATGCGTTCCATAGGGCGTGATTCGGGTTGAGATTTGGTAAGCGCCGGGGATGGTTTGAGGTCTGGCGCGACCTTTGCGGGGTCAGAAGCGCCCGCTCATGGCCCACCCGCCCCACCCGATGCCATTCGCGGGCGCTGCCCGCGCGAGGCCGCGCGGGCGGGAAATCTGCCTGCGGAGTAGGGAGAGGGTAAGGTGGTTTCAGATCGGGGCGATCAGGGGCAGGATCAGGTCAAGATGCAGCGCGACCGCGCCAAGCCCGGCAATCAGGCCAAGGATCAGGAAGATCGCGTCATGGCGGCGGTCCCAGACCCCCATATCGCGCGCGAGACGGGCCATGAACGGGTAGGCGATGAGCGCGGCCAGTGCCTGACCCGCCAGCGCGCCGGGTAGCCCTGCCAGCATGACGCCGAAGATGAAGAGCGCGGTTTGCAGGCTGGCGCGGAGTGCCATCATCTGAAAGAAACGCCGCGACTCGCCGCGCGCAAGAGCGGCCTGATCATAGGTGAGTGTCACCAGCGGCATCAGGCTGGCGCTGGCGATCATCACGATGATCGGACCGGCCAGAGTGTAGCGGTCGTCATAGAGGAAGCCCACGAGCCACGGTCCGATCAGCGCGAGGGTGATCAGCATGGCCGCGACAAGGCTGGTGAGCAGGATGCGCAGGCGCTTGATCCGGGCGTCGGTTGCGGGATTGGCGGCCTCGGCGCTTTCGCGATAGGCGGGGATCAGCAGGCGACCGACCAGGGCATTGGCAAAAAGGATCGGGAAAGAGGCGAGGAACCAGCCGATATTGTAGATGCCCAGACCTTCGATGCTGAGATAAAGACCGAGAATGGCGCGGTCGCCCTGCGCCATCAGGAAGCCGAAAGCCGACGACAGCAGGATCCAGCCGCCGAAGCTGAGGAGCGCGCGGCCTGCTGCGCGTTCCCAGCGCAGGCGGTTCGCGGGGCCGGGGATGGTGGTCCATTCGAGCGCGAGTTTCAGCGCGGCAGTGGCGAGCGCGCCCCAGACCAGCGCCCAGACGCTGCCGGTGGCATAGGCAAGCGCGATCATGAGCAGGATGCCTGCGGTCTGGGCCGCGAGTTCGATGGCCATGATCCGGCCCAGCATCAGGTGGCGTTGGGCGGTATAAATGCGGGTGGGGGTGAGGCCGGAGAGGACCAGCGCGACGGCGCCGACAGGGACGATGGTCAGCAGATCAGGCGCGTCATAGAGGGTGGCGGCGGGCCAGGCCAGCGCACAGGCGACAAGCCAGAGCAGCACGCCGCGCAGGGCGTTGAGTGTCCATGCGGTGTTGAGGAAATCTGGATCATCGCCGCGCGGATGGCCCATGATGGATTGCTGCACACCGGTATCTGACAGGAGTGTGAGTCCCATCAGGATCATGGTCAGGAGCGCCATGAGGCCGAAAGCCTCGGGGAACAGCAGCCGCGCGAGGATCAGGTTCGAGCCAAACCGCAGCGCCTGCGCGATGACGAAGCTGCCCGAGGTGAAGGCGGCCCCGCGCAGCAGGCGGGTGATCAGGGGCTGGGGGGCGGTCTGGCTCATGCGCGCGGGTCTGGAGGCAAAAGGCGGCAATCCTGTGGCATGGGTCAGGTGACTTTGGCGCGGGCGTGAAATTCGGGACGGTCCCAGGCGTCACTGGCCATGATCCAGGCGAGGATCTCGGCGGCTTTCGCGACATCCTCGGGGGTCAGGTAGAGGGGTGTGAAGCCGAAGCGCAGGATGTCGGGAGCGCGGAAATCGCCGATCACGTTTTCCGCGATCAGCGCCTGAATGATGGCATAGCCCTGGGGGTGGCGGAAGCTGACCTGGCTGCCGCGCTGGGTGGCGTCGCGGGGGGATGCGAGGGTGAGGGTGGGGCAGGTGGCTTCGACCTTGGCGATGAAGCTTTCCTGCAATTCGATGGAACGGGCGCGGAGCGCGGCCATATCGACGCCCTCCCAGACATCGAGGGCGGCATCGAGCGCGGCGAGTTGCAGGATGGGCGGGGTGCCGACGCGCATGCGCTCGATGCCGCGACCGGGGCGGTAGTCGAGATCGAAGGCGAAGGGCGCTTCATGGCCGAGCCAGCCGGAGAGCGCGGGGCGGACCTGTTCGGCCAGACGCGGCGCGACATAGATGAAAGCGGGGCCGCCGGGGCCGGAATTGAGGTATTTGTAGCTGCATCCGACAGCGAAATCCGTGTCTGCGCCGGCCAGATCGACCGGGATTGCGCCTGCGGAATGGGCGAGATCCCAGACCACGAGCGCGCCCTTTGCGTGGGCTTTGGCGATGAGCTTGGCCATGTCGTGTTTGCGGCCTGTGCGGTAATCAACCTCGGTCAGCATCAGGACGGCGATGGTGTCGTCAATCGCGGCTTCCACATCTTCGGGGGCCACGGTTTTCAGCGCGCAATCGGGGCCGAGCGTGCGGCACAACCCATCGGCCATATAGAGGTCAGAGGGGAAATTGCCGGTGTCGGACAGGATCACGCGGCGGTCGGGGTTGAGCTCCAGCGCGGAGGCCAGCGCCTGATAGACCTTGATCGAGAGCGTGTCGCCCATGGTCACGGTGCCGGGGGCCGCGCCGATCAGGCGGGCCACGCGGTCGCCCACGCGGGCGGGCAGGTCCATCCAGCCCGCGCGGTTCCAGCCGGTGATGACCATTTTGCCCCATTCCTCGGTAATCGCCTGTGCCACGCGGGCGGCGACACCCTTGGGCAGCGGCCCGAGCGAATTGCCGTCGAGATAGATCATGCCCTCGGGCAGGTCGAACAGGGCGCGGGTGGCGGTGAAATCGGTCATGGGGTGGTCCTTTGCTGTTGGGGTATCGGTGGCGCTTGCAGGCGGGACAGTCAAGGCGCTTGCTTTTTAAATGCAAATAATCGAATGTGATTCATCTTTGTGGGGAGAATTTCCATGCGCCGACTGATGGCTCTTGCCGTGACTGCCTTTGTCCTTTTGACCAGCCCGGTGCTGGCCAGTGATCTGGCCGATGATCTGGGCGAATATCTGGATTTCGCAAGCTATACCGAGGGCGTGATCATGGTCGAGCAGTTGACGCCGGATATTCTGCCCGATGTGACCTTCATCGACACGCGCAATGCCGAGGAATTCGCGGCGGACGGGATCGAGGGCGCATTGCATATCGAATGGCGCGAGACGCTGGAGCGGCTGGAGGAGATGCCTGCCAGCGGCATGGTGGTGGTCTATTGCAACACCTCGGTCCTGTCGACGCAGGCGATGCTGGTCGCGCGGCTGATGGGACGGACGAATGTGCTGGTGTTGCAGGGCGGGCTGAGCGCATGGCGCGCGGAACATGGCTGAGGGATGCGGCACTTCGATTACCCGCCGGTCTGGCTGATCGCGGCACTGGGGCTGGTCTGGGTTGAGACGCAGGTCTGGCCGGATCTGCTGGGCTGGCCTGTGGTGCAGCATGTCGGGACCGGGCTGGTGCTGATCGCTTTGGCGCTGTTCGTGCTTGCGGCGGTCGAATTCCTGCGGGCGCGGTCCACGATCATTCCGCATCAGATGCCGGCTGCGTTGATCACGCGCGGGATCTTTGCGTTCTCGCGCAATCCGATCTAACTGGCGGATGTGATCTTGCTGGTGGGGCTGTCGCTGCGGTGGGGGGCGGCTTCGGGGCTGGTGCTTGCGCCTGTTCTGGCATGGGTGTTGCAGCGGCGGTTTATCTTGGGCGAAGAAGCGCGTTTGCGCGCGAGATTCGGGGCTGCGGCCGAGGCGTATTTCGCGTGCACCCGCCGCTGGCTGTGACCGGATTTGCGGCGATGCGTCGCAGCATGTGACGCGACGGCATTTCATAATATTGCCCGCTTGTGCAAGAAAGTTGCGCAGGTTATGCAGGCCCGATGCCATTTGGGCCGGGAAAGCGCCGCTTTTCCCGGTGAACCTGAACGAAAGGGGGACGACGCGTGAAAGTCGGGGCGTT
>JAFIEM010000161.1 GCA_020832555.1 Natronohydrobacter sp.
AAGCAAACGGCTCCTGTGCGCCGTTAAGGGGCGGGCTTGGCACGCACCCTTGGTCGACCCGCGGTGCGTGCCAAGCACGCACCCTACGCGATGATCACCGCAGCAACGCGCGCAACGCAGCGCCGATTTCCGTGATCCGTGCCTCGGCCGCAAGACGCGCCTCGCGCGCGGCCATGATCTCGGCCTCGATCGCATCGACGCGCCCGCGCCGTTCGCGTGTGGCCGGGCTGTCATCGCCCAATTGCACGATCAGCCCCACCATCCGTTCCTGATCCGCAATCAGTTGCGCCTCCTGCGCTTGCAGCTGCGTCATTTCGCGACGCAAATCCGCTTCCTCAGTGCGCAACGCCTGCATCGCGCCAAGGGTCTCTGCAATCCCGGCATCGTTCAGCCGCGAAGACCAGTAGCCAAGCATCTCTATATCCAGCGACAAAAGCGCCACACGCTGTTCCATGACGCGCGATTCGAGGACCGCGAATTCCGTGATCTGCCCTTCCGGCACATCCACCGCGAACCGGGTTTCGTCCAGATCCGTGCGCCCGCCCTGCGTCATCAACTCCCAGCCGTGCCGAAGCGGATGGGCGATGGTCAGCAGCGTCGCCCGGTCCGGTGCCCCCTCGATCCGGTAGGTGGTGCGCCGCTCGATCCGGTCCTCGGCCACCAGAACCCCGTCCACAATCCGCGCCGATTGCACCCGGTTGGCTTCATCGACCGCCTCGCGGATCTCCAGCGCTGTGTCGCGGGCAAATTCGATCACCTCGGCCGCGCCCGGCACCAGTTCGGGCATCATCGCGTCGCCTGCATGCCCGCGTCCTGCCTCATAGACCGTGACCACCCCCGCAGGCAGGCGCAGGGGCAGGGGATTGGTGAATTCGACCGCCAGCATCGGATGCGGCTCATAGCTGCCGCCGCGATAGAGCGTCAGACGCGCATCTTCCAGTCTCTCGCTCAGGAACGGCAGCGAGATCATGTCGCCCGCCTTCAGCGTGACGGGGGTGGTGAGCGTGAAGCGCGAAAACGCCTTGCCATCATCCATCGTGACCGGTGCCACCTCCATGACGGCTTCCATCATCATGCCGCTGTCACGCGCCATGGGGGCGGCCAGAACCGGCGCATAGGCCGGCTCGGCGAACTTGCGCGCCGCCTGCAAACGGTCGTAAAGCTGCACCTGCAACGCCTGCGTGGCCCCGGTGGCGAGTGTCAGCGAGATATCTTCCCAATCCTGCCCGGTCGTGTTCTCGACCACAGCCCAACCCGTGAGCGTGATCCCGTCCGGCCCATCCTCCGCCCGCCATGCGGTTTTCCAGACCGGCGCGGGTTGCAGCCAGCCCAGACCCACATCGCGCGCGCTCTCATTGCTGCTGGTCAGCACCACATCGAGCACCAGCGCGCGGGCATTCGCCCGCAGCGCATCCAGGCCCCGCCCGATGGCATCGCGGTCCGCGCTGTCCGTGAACTCCAGTTCCAGCGCCTCATCAAGTGCGATCTGGCGCAGCCGTCCGTCACCGTCGCGCAAGGTGAGTGCCGCGCAGCCGGTCTGCCCGTCCCCGTCGCAGGGCACCGCGCGCGTCCCCATGACTGCGCCTTCCAGCACGGTACCACGCCGTTCGGCGCGCACTGGCGCGCCGATCATCGCGCCCAGCAACGCGCGCAGATCACCCAGGGCCGCTGCGTCGAAAGGCAGGGCGTCGAATGTGTCCTGCACCCCACCGGGGCCGGACATGCTCAGCATCGGCACGCCGCCTGCCGGGTCCGATAGCCGCAGGGATTTCAGGAAATCGTCGATATCCGCGCGCCGCACGGGCAGGCGCAGCCCGTCTCTGCCCAAAGCGCCCTCAGCCTCGATCATCGCCAGCCCGGCGGTTGAGAGCGTCACGCTACGGATCTGCGCCGCAGAGTCAGCATGGGCGGGCAGGGCAACACTGGCAATCAGCAAGACAGGGAACACACGCATCATCAGGCCCTTTCGGCACAAGGAGTTTCGCCGCAGGTTAGGCGCGCATCCTCGCAGCCATCAAGCGCGATTATTCCCGCAGGCAACAACTTGCCGTGACGATCCCCACTGGACGAAACCCATCACTGGGGTTATGCGTGGGACATGGCACAAGATGATGATGCGACCCCAGATCTGACCGCTCCGGTCTCGGAACCCCTGCGCCGCGCGCTCGGGTCACGCTATCTGCAATATGCGCTCTCCACGATCATGCACCGCGCGTTGCCCGATGCGCGTGATGGCCTCAAGCCCGTGCATCGTCGCATCCTTTATGCCATGCGCGAATTGAAGCTCGCCTCCAACGGCGGTTTCCGTAAATCCGCCAAGATCACTGGCGATGTGATGGGCAATTACCACCCCCATGGCGATGCCGCGATCTATGACGCGATGGCGCGCCTGGCGCAGGATTTCAATGTCCGCTACCCGCTGGTCGATGGTCAGGGCAATTTCGGCAATATCGACGGCGACAACCCCGCCGCCGCCCGCTACACCGAAGCGCGCATGACCAAGGCCGCCGAGGCGCTGCTCGAAGGTCTGGCAGAAAATGCCGTTGATTTCCGCCCCAATTACGACGGCACGCTCAGCGAGCCGATCGTCCTGCCTGCCGCTTTTCCGAACCTGCTGGCCAATGGTGCCAGCGGCATCGCGGTCGGCATGGCGACCAACATCCCGCCGCATAATCTGGATGAACTTGTCGAAGGCTGCCTTGCGCTGATCGCAACACCCGATCTGCCGGACGAAGACCTTCTCAAACTCATCCCCGGCCCCGATTTCCCGACCGGCGGCGTGATCGTGGAGCCGCGCGAGTCCATTCTCAGCGCCTATCAGACCGGGCGCGGTGCGTTCCGTCTGCGCGCGCGCTGGCAGGTCGAGGATCTGGGGCGCGGTCAGTGGCAGATCGTGGTCACGGAAATCCCGTTTCAGGTGCCCAAATCCCGGCTGATCGAGAAACTGGCCGAAGTGATCCAGACACGCAAGGTGCCGATCCTCGCCGATGTGCGTGACGAATCCGCCGATGATGTGCGTATCGTGCTGGAGCCGAAATCGCGCAGCGTGGACCCGGAATTGCTGATGGGCATGCTGTTTCGCAATTCCGATCTGGAAACCCGTTTCAGCCTGAACATGAATGTTTTGATCGACGGTCTGACCCCGCGTGTGTGCGGTCTGCGCGAAGTGCTGCGCGCCTTCCTCGATCATCGCCGCGAGGTCTTGCAGCGCCGCAGCCAGCACAGGCTCGACAAGATCGACCACCGGCTTGAAGTGCTCGAAGGCTTCATCATTGCCTATCTGAACCTCGACCGTGTGATCGACATCATCCGCTATGATGAAGCCCCCCGCGACGCGCTGATGCGCGAGACATGGGGCGGCAGCTTCCCGCGCGCGACCTCGGAAAAGGACTATGTTCCCCCCGCGCCGGGCGAGGGCGAATTGACCGAATTGCAGGCCGAATCGATCCTCAACATGCGCCTGCGCAGCTTGCGGCGTCTGGAAGAGATCGAGCTGCGCAAGGAACGTGACGCGCTTCTGGAAGAACGCGCGAGGCTGGAGGATCTTCTGGCCTCGGAAAAGCTGCAATGGGCGCGGATCGGCACGCAACTCCGCGATGTGCAGCGTGATTTTGGCAAGAACACCGATATCGGCCGCCGCCGTACCGATTTCGCCGAAGCGGGCGAGGTCGAGGACGTGCCCATGGAAGCCATGATCGAGCGCGAGCCGATCACGGTCGTCTGCTCGAAAATGGGCTGGATCAGGGCGATGAAAGGCCATCTGGCGCTGGATCAGGCGTTCAAGTTCAAGGATGGCGACGAAGGCCGTTTCGCGCTGCATGCCGAGACCACCGACAAGATCGTGCTCTTTGGGTCAAACGGTCGTTTCTACACGCTTCTGGGCGCGAACCTGCCCGGCGGGCGCGGCATGGGCGAACCTGTGCGTCTGATGATCGACCTGCCGAATGAAGCTGAAATCGTGGATCTCTTCAGCTACCAGCCGGGGGTGAAACTGGTCGTGGCCTCCAGCGCAGGCGACGGGTTCCTTGTGCCGGGCGAAGAGATCATCGCCCAGACGCGCAGCGGCAAGCAGGTTCTGAATCTCAAGGACGGGGTGCGCGCCCATGTTTGCCGCAAAGCGACAGGCGATCATCTGGCCGTGGTGGGCGAAAATCGCAAGCTTCTGGTTTTCCCGCTCTCGGAACTGCCCGAAATGGGACGTGGCAAAGGCGTGCGCCTGCAATCCTACAAGGATGGCGGGCTGTCGGATCTGACCACGATCACACTGGCCGAGGGGCTGTCCTGGAAAGACCCCGCCGGGCGCACGCGGCTGGAAAGCGACCTGACTGAATGGACAGGCAAGCGCGCAAGCGCCGGACGGATGGCCCCACGCGGCTTTCCGCGGGACAATCGCTTCGCCTGACGGGGCGTGATTTGCCCTTTCGCGCAGGATCGGCTAGCACAGGGTCAAAACCACACTCGGAGTGATGCGGATGTTTCCTGCCCTTCCTGTCCCCCGCGCGGGCCTTGCTGTTCTGACCGCACTGATTCTGTCGGCCTGCGCCAGCGGGCGTGAATTGCGTGACGAGCGCGGCGAATTGGGCGATTTCTTCCTCGCCCATGCCATCGTGGTGGCCGAGAATGCGACCGTCGGTCCTGCCTCGCGCCGCGCCGAGCCAGAGGCCTGGGAAAAAGTCCTGACGGAAGAGATGCGCCGCCGTTTCGCGCGTTATGATGGTGACACGCTTTATCACCTCGGTGTGTCCGTCGATGGCTATGTGCTGGCGGTTCCGGGCATCCCGGTTGTCGCAGCGCCGAAATCCGTGCTGATCCTTGGCGTGACGCTCTGGGATGATGCGGCAGGGCGCAAGGTCAATGATACACCGCATCGCATTACGGTGCTTGAAAGCCTGTCGGGCGAAACCGTCGTCAGTTCGGGCCTGACCCAATCGGCAGAGCAGCAGATGCAGAATCTTGCCCAGAACGCGGTTCTGTCGATCGAAAACTGGCTGGCTTCCAACCCGGACTGGTTCCCGCCCAAGCCGGAAGCGCCGGGCACCGCGACGCCCGCAGAAGAAACCACCGAGAGCTGAGGCAATCCGCACAGCAATTCCCAAAGCGCGCTTGATTTTCCTCGCCAAGCTGGATACATGCCGCGCGTGTCATATTGTGTCGCGTCTTGCGGCAGATCAACGAAGGGTGCCGAAACCATGGCAAAGCAAAAGTTTGAACGCAATAAACCGCATGTGAACATCGGCACGATTG
>JAFIEM010000029.1 GCA_020832555.1 Natronohydrobacter sp.
TATTCTTCACCGCGCATCTGCTGGAATCGCGGATCCGGACGCTGGAATGGCTGGACGCGCTTGCACTTGGCGTGGCCGTGCCTGCCGGGGTCGGTGTCGCGATGGGTCTGGGGCAAGGCTGGCCCATCGTGCTGATCATGGGGGTGGCCACGGGCACATTCGGCGGGCTGATGCGCGATGTCGTGTGCAACGAAGTGCCGCTGGTGCTGAAGAAAGGCGAACTCTACGCGACAGCGGCCTTCACTGGCGCGCTTGCCGCACTGGTGCTGGCACAAATCACCGACTCGATGCTCGTGATCCTGCTGGCCTGCGGGATCACGACCTGCGCGCTCAGGGCAGGCTCCATGCTCTATGGCTGGTGCCTGCCTGTCTATAAAAGCCGCCCGCCGCGGCGTTAACCGCGACGATGCCAGGTTAGTTGGCGCATTGGCGTCCGGCTTCCTCGGACGCAGCGGTGAAGCCGAAGAGCGAGAATGTATCGCGGGTGTTGGTGCCGCGCGAGGAGCGTGCGGTCAGCACCGCTTCCGCGCCCGCGCGCATGGCGGCGAAGATACGCTGATCATCCTCGGGAGAGCCGGCCCAGGCCCATTGACCGTCGACGAAAAGCTGGAATTCATTGGTGCCGATGGTGACGCCAACCGTCGAATCCGGCGCAAAAGGATAGCCGCCGGTGAAAGATATTTCAGGCGTGCTGCGACCGGGGCGATAGGTGGCGAACATCAGAATGTCGCCGCGCCGGACCTGCACGGGTTGCCCGTCACGGGTGTTGACGGTCTCGCGCGGTGCGGACACCGCCCAGCATTCCTTGGTCGGCGAAGTCTCGACAAAGACACTCCAATCCGTTTCCGCTGCGACGCGATTGGTGGATTCCTGTGCCTGAGCTGCCGCTGACAGCCCTGTGACGAGAAAACTTGCCGCGACTGCAACGGTCGCTCCGAAATGACCCAGTGACGCCATTTGCTGTCTTGCCTCCAATTGACCCGGCCCTTTTTTCGCCACGCCAGACCGGGATGGTCGCGTGGCACGGAACCATTCGCAAGTTTCTTACCGTCAAGCCAGCGAGATTTCAAAGCCCAACGGCAAAAAATCGCGCAGGCGTGAGCGGTTGCGGGTTCTGCGTGACCAAATGAGCGACAAGATGCCGAGTTTCGCCCTGATCACCGAGGATGTCCCGACGCTGCCGCGCATCTGGTATGGCTGATCCATATGGACGAACCCGACCGGAGAGAACTACGCCCGGCATGGCAGTGTCGCATGAAGGTCAGCTTTTGCTGACCATGTTGTGATGGCGCAAACTGCGCTGCGCTGCGGCACATGCCCTTTCCCCAGACCGGTTCAGCGTGTAAACCCGAAAGGATCATCAAAAGGGGATATTGCCATGTTCAAGTTTCTGTTCGGTGCGAAAGACAGCAAGCCGGAAGTCAAGCGCGAGACACAGCGCGAGACGGTCATGCGGGCGCAGAAGGAATTGAACGATATCCTTGCCGGGCTAAGCCCCAAGGCAAAGATCACCATCTACCCGGAAGAGGGCACCTTCACCATCTCCCTGCCCGAGCAGATGCCGGATGAAGCCAGGGCGCTGCCTGCGCCTGCGAAACCTGCGGTGGAACCGGCGGCCAGTCCTGCGAAGGCGACCGAAGCCGCCTGAACGCGACCCAAGGCTGCACTCGATGCTTGCCCTGCGCCGAACCCTCGTCTAGCTTCCCCGCGACAGCCAATAGCGGAGGTATGGCGATGAGCGACAAGCAGCCCGGTTTCGACACATTGCAAATCCATGCGGGCGCGCGGCCCGATCCTGCCACCGGCGCGCGGCAGGTGCCCATCTATCAGTCAACAGCCTTTGTCTTTCGTGACGCGGATCACGCGGCCGCCCTCTTCAACCTGCAGGAATTGGGCTATATCTACTCGCGCCTGACCAACCCGACCGTTGCGGCATTACAGGAACGCATGGCGACACTCGAAGGCGGCGCGGGGGCGGTCTGCTGTTCCTCGGGCCATGCCGCGCAGATCATGGCACTGTTTCCGCTGATGGGACCGGGGCTGAATATCGTCTCGTCCAACCGGCTCTATGGCGGCACGGTCACGCAGTTCAGCCAGACGATCAAGCGCTTTGGCTGGTCAGCGAAATTCGTCGATACCGAAGATCTGGCAGCGGTCGAGGCAGCGATCGATGACAACACCCGCGCGATCTTCTGCGAAAGCATCGCCAATCCGGGCGGCTATATCACGGATCTGGACGCGCTGGCGGCAATCGCCGACCGCAACGGTATTCCCCTGATCGTGGATAACACGACCGCGACGCCCTATCTGTGCCGCCCCATCGAGCACGGCGCGACACTGGTGGTGCATTCCCTGACCAAATACCTGACCGGCAACGGCACTGTGACCGGCGGCTGCATCATCGATTCGGGCAAGTTCAACTGGTCGAATGGCAAATTCCCGTCATTCTCGGAGCCCGAACCCGCCTATCACGGTCTGAAATTCCACGAGACTTTCGGGCATCTGGCCTTCACCTTCCATTCCATCGCCATCGGTTTGCGCGATCTGGGCATGACGATGAACCCTCAGGGTGCGCATTACACGCTTCTGGGCATCGAGACGCTCTCGCTGCGGATGGAGCGCCATTGCGCCAATGCAGTCAAGGTCGCGGAGTGGCTGGAGAATGACCCGCGTGTGGCCTATGTCACCTATGCTGGCCTGCCGTCCTCGCCCTATCACGACAGAATGGCACGGATCTGCCCCAAGGGGGCGTCGGCGCTGTTCACCTTCTCGCTCAAGGCCGGGTATGAAGCCTGTGTGAAGCTGATCGATTCCGTCAATCTGTTCAGCCATGTGGCCAATCTTGGTGACACGCGGTCGCTGATCATCCATTCGGCCTCGACCACGCATCGGCAGTTGACCGAAACCCAGCAGATCGCTGCGGGGGCTGCCCCGGATGTGGTGCGCCTGTCGATCGGTCTGGAAGATCCCGAGGATATCATCGCGGATCTGGATCAGGCGCTGGCCAAGGCCACTGCATAACCAGACTGCGCGCATAGGGTCACGGCCCTGTGCGCGCAAATGTCCGACCAGATGGGCGATTTTTCGCCCCGGTCCCGGAGACTGAGGGATTTGTGACTCCCGATCATGTGACATCCTGTGCTAAAGGCCAGACATGAAACCGAATTTCGCTCTTGGCCTGACTGACGACGGCATCACACTCTGGCAACGGGATACAACCGGGTGGCTGCGCGTGGGCGCCGTCGCACCTGATGCTGCGGATATGAACGCGCAGATGCAGGGGCTGGCCAAGATCGCCTCTGCGCTTGCGCCGGAAGGTGTGCGCACCAAGCTTGTGGTTCCCGATGAGCAGATCCTGTTCTGTGATCTGCCCGTCTCGGCGCGCAATCGTGAGATGCAGGGCCATGAGATCCGCGCCCAACTTGCAGGCCGCACCCCCTATCCGGTCGAGGAGCTTGATTTCGACTGGACCGTGACCGACGGCATGGCCAAGGTCGCCGTCGTTGCCCGCGAAACGCTGGTCGAGGCCGAGGATTTCGCCCGCGATTTCGGTCTGAACCCGGTCAGCAGCGTCGCCGCTCCGGGGAATGGCAGTTTTCCGCAAGAGCCGTTTTTCGGGCCGACACGCGCCGCGCGCGAGATTGTCGGAGATCCCTCCCTGCTGGAGCGGGATCAGGAGATTTTGCGCGAAACCGGGATCGCGACCCTGCCTGAACCGGAACTGGTGCGCCCCTCAGAGCCTGAGCCTGAGCCAAAGGTCGACGGTGACAAACCAGCGGAACAGGGTGCCAAGACAGACGTAAAGCCCGAACCAGAATTGGCCACGGACCCGAAGCAGCCGGAAGATGCGGCGGCACAATCGGAACCGGAGCCCGAACCTGCGGCAGGGTCCAAGTCCAAAGCAGAACCCGAAGCACCTTCGGGCAAGAAGGCCAAATCCAAAAAGAAGAAAAAGGCCTCCGCTGACGATTCGCCTGCGGAAGAATCGACCGACGATGACGCGGATGACGAGGATCTTGAAGCGCCTGATACCGCTTCGGAAGTGCCGGTTGCTGACAAGAGCGATGTCAAGGTCACGGAAAAGCAGGACAGCGCGCCGGCTCCAGTTGCGCCCCCTCCGGTTGTGCCAGCGCCCGATCTGCCCGCCAGCGCGGCTGTGACACCGACGCCAACCGGCTCGAACTCTGCCGATGCGCGCAAATCGGCGCTGCTTGCGAAACTGCGTGCGGCAAAAGCCGCTTCAGAAACCCGGACAACATCTGCAGGACCATTGGCCGAGGGAATGACTGCGCTTGATCGCGCAAGGCAGAAGCTGACAGATGTGTTGCCTTCGAAGCCCTCGACGACGAAAGCACCGGCAGAGCCGGTGCGCATTGCAGAACCGAAAGCTGACGACGCTGTTGCGTTTCGTTCGCGTCGTGCAGCCCCGACAGCGCAAAGCGCCCCTCCTGCGCAGGTAGACACCCCGAAACCTGCCTCTGATCTTCTTGGTGGGTTGCGCGCAAAGCTCGCCGGTGCACAGGATCTCTCGAAACGCAAGCTTGGCGGCCTGACCAAGGCACTCGGCGCAGCAAAGGAAGAGAAAGCCCCGACCAATACAAAGGTGACTGGCACGGCACCCCAGCCGGTTCCTGCGCAAAAGCCCGCTGAAGACAAGGGTAAGCCGAGAACCGCTGCAGATGCCAAAAGCCCCTACCCGATCAAGATAGGCCCCGGCGCGGCGACAAACGGGCGCAAGGACCCGCTGGAGACCTTGCAAGCGCGCGCGGGCAGCAAACCCTCGTCAAACGCGAGCGAGGCAGAACGGCTGACGATCTTCGGGGCGCGTGGGCAGACGGACAACGCGCGCGCAGTTCCGCAACCTGCCATGCTGATCCTTGCTGGTATCGGGCTGATTCTGGTCGCAGCCGCGATCTGGGTCGCGTATTTCCTCAGCACCGGACCAGTCGCCACAGACGTCACCGAACAGACGGACCCGCCAACCGAATCCGCGCCGCTTGTAACAGGTCAGGTCGAGCCGGAAACGCTCTTGCCCGAAAGCATGGAAGAAATAGAGGCCGCACTCGGTCTTGAGGACGCCGCGCAGCAACTGCCACTTGATGCACCTGAACCCGCGCCGATGGAGGATGCATCCCCGCAGCCAGACGTGACTTCCGGGGATACAGCTGTCGCAGAGAGCGAGCAGCCCGCAGGGCGTGTCGCGGGGGTACGCACCTCTGCATTGCTGGCGCCGCAGGATCATCTTCCGCTTCCCGAGGCGCCCTTGCCGCCCGCGCCTTTCGGTGCCGAACCCTTGCCACCTTTGCGTTCCGAGGTCGAACAGGCGGCGCTTGCACCGACTGAGACCCCAGACCCGGCGACAGAACCCGCCCCGGAAGCCGGAACCCAAGCCGGACTGGGCTTGCCCGAGGGTGAGGAAGCGCTGGAAATTGATGTGACTGACGGCACCCCGGCCGTGGTGCCGCCTACGCGACCAGAGGGGCTGGCCCCGGAGATCGAGGCGGCGCCTGAAGCTGTCATCCTAGAAGAAACGCCAGAGGTCGAGAGCGCGACCGAGCTGACCGATACGCCAGAGGTCGAGAGCGCCACCGGGTTGACCGATACGGCAGAGGCCGCGATCCCGTCCGAGGATGCGACTGAGGTGCAGGCCGCGCCCGAAGCGGCAATAGACCCGCTGGACGAGAGCAATCTGGAAATCACTGTGACCGAAGGGCGCCCTGCGGTCGTGCCGCCTGCGCGCCCGGCAGGGCTGGCCCCGGAACCACCGGTGGCAGAGCCTGTTGCGCCGGAAACCGGGTCAGAAGCGCTCGCGCCGCCATCTACCGAAGATCCGCTTCCTGATCCAAGTGCAGATCAGGCAGAACTTGACGCGCCGCCTCCGGGCGGCGTTGCGCTGACTGCCCTGCGTCCGGCAGCACGCCCGGCAGGAATGGCGGAACTGGCAGAAGCCGCGCGCGCGGCAGAGGCCGAACCTGTGATCGAAGGCACCGCACTGGCGGTTGCCTCCTCGGCCCGGCCCAATGCGCGGCCCGGCCAATTCGCCGCCGTGGTGCAACGTGCCTTGCGCGCCGCGCAACAGCGCAGCACGACACCGACCCCTGCTGCAGTCGCCGCTGCGGCCCCGGCGGCCCCCGCCCCGGTCCAGACGGCCCGAGCGGCTGTCCCTGCCGCGCCGCCGATCCCCTCTTCGGCCTCGGTCGCGCGCGAGGCGACGCAGGCCCGCGCGATCAATCTGCGCCAGATCAACCTGATCGGGGTGATGGGGACATCTTCCAGCCGCCGGGCATTGGTGCGCCTGTCGAACGGGCGTGTGGTGACCGTCCGGGTCGGGGATTCATTGGATAACGGAAGCGTCACCGCCATCAGCGAGAATGAACTGCGTTACTCCAGACGCGGGCGAGATGTGGTGTTGCGCATCGCCTCCTGAGTCGCGATAAGTCCGGGAAACGACCTGAGAGGAATGTCGATGTCGGAAAAACAGGTTTCGCCTGCGGTCAAGATCGGTCTGGAACTGGGGCCGGTCTTTCTGTTTTTCGTGGGCTATATCACCACGCGCGGACAGACTTTCCTGATCAACGGCACCGAATATGACGCCTTCATCCTGCTCACAGCGGGTTTCATTCCGCTCATGGCGCTTGCGACATTTGTTCTGTGGAAACTGTCAGGGCGGCTCAGCCGCTTGCAACTCGTCACGCTGGTCATGGTGGTGATCTTCGGCGGGCTGACCGTCTGGCTGAATGACGAACGCTTCTTCAAGATGAAGCCGACCGCCGTTTACGGAATCTTCGCGACATTGCTGTTCATCGGGCTGGCGCGCGGCCAAAGCTGGCTGGAACTGGTGATGGAAGGCGCGCTGCCCCTGACGCATGAAGGCTGGATGCTGCTCACGAAGCGCATGGCGATGATGTTTGTGGCAATGGCGCTGGCCAATGAGCTGGTCTGGCGCACTATGTCCACCGATGCCTGGGTGAATTTCCGCACTTTCGGGCTGCCGCTGGCGCTGTTCGCGTTCCTGATGCTGCAAGGCAAGCTGTTCGAGCGCTACAGTTCCGCCCCGAAGGAGTAGACGGGCATTTCCCTTGTTCAGCGGATTGAGTTGACAACAAAGCCGCGCATCTGCGACCCTTGCCATCCATTGCAAAAGGGGGTGCACATGCACAGATACTCAATCATTGCGACGATCGTCTTGCTGGCTGGCTGTGAATTGGAATTGGCCGGTCCGCCGGGCGTTCAGCCGCCACCCGCGAAACCCGGCACCGCTGAATTGCGCAGCATGTGCACCAATGCCGCTCAGGCGCAGGATCTTGGTGTCTTGCGCACAGGCGAGTTTCTGACCGTGACCGGCAGTGGTGGTATGGAGATCGGCTCTACCGCCATCATGACGGTCGTGCGGGACAGCCAGGTCTTCGACATGCGCTGCAATTACAGTTTCGGGGACCGCCAGATTCGTCTGACCGAAGTCTGAGGCGTACCTAGACAGGCACAGCTGCAGCTGTGCTGCTGCGCCTGCGGGCAGTCAGCCGCGCTTGCCAAACAGCACTTTCTGCGCTTCGCGATCTTTTTGCACATCCGAGCGTTTCTCTGCTCCAAGTCCCTTGCCCTTTTGCACGGCGGGACGTGCGCCCACCAGGTCCAGCCAGCGCGCCAGATGCGGCTTGTCGTCAAGCGTCTGTTCCTGTCCCTCCCAGAGGATCGCCCAGGGCCAGATCGCCATATCGGCGATGGAATAGAAATCGCCCGCGACATATTCGTTTTCGCCAAGCTGCTTGTTCAGCACGCCCAAAAGACGTGCGGTTTCATTGCGGTAGCGGTCCTTGGCATAGGGCAGGTCATTGGGCGGGTCCATCGCGGGGGCGTATTTCAGGAAATGATGCGCCTGCCCCGCCATCGGCCCCAAGCCCCCCATCTGCCACATCAGCCACTGATCCACGGCCACCCGGTCGCGCGCGCTCGCGCCGTAGAATTGCCCGGTCTTGCGCGCCAGATATTGCAGGATGGCACCGGACTCAAAAATCGAGATCGGCGCACCATCTGGCCCGTCCGCATCGACAATCGCGGGCATCCGGTTGTTCGGCGCGATTTTCAGAAAGTCAGGCTTGAACTGATCGCCTGCGCCGATATTGACGAAATGGGTCTGATAGGGCAGCCCCATTTCTTCCAGCGCGATAGAGATTTTCCAGCCGTTCGGCGTGGGCCAGTAGTGAAGATCGATGCTCATGGAGCCTCCGAGAGTTATGCGGTTGCTGCACAAGCTAAGCATCTTCGCGCCAATGCCAAGCGGGAAACGAAAAGAGGGCCGCGCTGGCCCTCTCTCATTTTCGCACAACTCAACGAAAAGTGCGCAACTATGCCGCCAGAGAAAGTTTCAATCGCTGCGACACTTCCTGTGAGATCTTGGCAGTCTCCCAATCCGGCATTACTTCCAGAAGATCGACTCCGGCACGGCGAAGTGCCTCTTTCTTCACGGCATCACGAATGAAAATTGCGGGATCCTGATAATGTCCACTCCCCTGAACTTCGATAGCAAGCGCAAGGTACCCAGCGCGATCAATGACCGCTATATCCAAACGTTTGCTATTGATGACCCCATAGGCTTTGCGCGCGGCAGCATCAGACGCCGGTCGACCGGTTCGCAGCACTTCGCCAAGTGAGGTTTGCGCCATGACGCGATAACCAGAATTATTGCGGGTAAGAACCTTTTCAACCGTCGCGAAAACACGAAACTCTGTCTTGTTCATCAGACTTTGGCGCTCGAACGGAATATCACCAAGTGCATCGGGCTGAGAAGTCTTGCGAACCGCTCCACTGTTGCGGGCAAGATCACGTAAATCGAGCTTGATATTCATAATCGCTAACAAGGCGATCAAGACCGCAAGACCAATCAATGCCATCGGATTGGATAGCGCGTCGACCACAATTCTAAATATATCCATGACGAAAGCTGCCTCAGTTCACAACTCATGCGAGAGTTGCAGAGAAATGCGGCAGAAGATTGGCCCCATCCGATCATTTTCGATCGGATGGGGCCGTTGCAGATCACATGGTCGCGCGCACTGCGCGCTGCGTCATCACCCTGACCAGATGGGCGCGATACTCGGACGTGCCGTGCAGGTCTGCGATCATCTCGTCTGCAGGATGCGACAACCGCCCGATAGCGTCCGCATCAAAGCTTGATGACAGCGCCGCTTCAGCCTCGGCCCAGCGGAACACACCGCCTTCGGATGCCCCTGTCACCGCCACGCGCACGCCAGAGGCGTATTTCGCGACGAACACGCCGGTCAGCGCAAAGCGCGAGGCCGGTTGCAGGAACTTCGCATAGGCCGCTTTCTCGGGGATCGGGAAGCGGACCGCAGTGATGATCTCGCCCTCTTCCAGTGCCGTGGTGAACATGCCCTGAAAGTAGTCATCGGCGGCGATTTCGCGCGCATTGGTCACGATGGTCGCGCCAGTGCCCAGAACAGCCGACGGGTAGCAGGCTGATGGGTCGTTATTGGCAAGGCTCCCGCCCAGCGTGCCGCGTGTACGCACAGCCGGATCACCGATCTGGCCTGCGAGTGCTGCAAGCGCGGGGAAGTGGCTTGCGGCATCGCGGGCGACCGTTGCATGGGTCGTCGCCGCCCCCACAACCAGCGACCCACCATCACGGGAAACACCGATCATCTCGGCAATCCCGGTCAGGCTGACCAGCACTTCCGGCGCATTGAGCCGCGCCTTCATCGACGGGATCAGGGTCTGACCGCCCGACAGCGGCTGCGCTTCGCCATTGGCCAAAGCCGCCACGGCATCAGCCACACTAGAGGGTTTCACGAACTCGAAATTATGCATGGGTTCTTCCTCCCTCAGCTGTTGATCGCCGCCCAGACGCGCGAGGGCGTCAGGGGCATGTCGATATGGGTGACATGGGTATGGCCCGCGCGATGCAGTGCATCGATTGCCGCATTGACCACCGCAGGCGGCGAGCCGATAGCCCCTGCCTCGCCGCAGCCTTTCACGCCAAGCGGATTGTGCGTGCAGGGCGTGACGCAGCTATGATCCACGGTGAAGCCCCGCACATCATCGGCGCGCGGCATGGCGTAATCCATGAAGCTGCCCGACAGAAGCTGGCCATTCTCGTCATAGACGCAGTTTTCCAGGAGTGCCTGACCGATCCCTTGTGCAAGCCCGCCATGCACCTGGCCCTCGACAATCATCGGGTTGACGATATTGCCGAAATCATCCGCCGCGATGAAGCGCAAAATGTCGATCTTGCCAGTCTCGGGGTCCAACTCAATCTCGCAGCCATAGGCGCCAGAGGGATAGGTGAAGTTGGACGGATCGTAGAACGCCGTTTCTTCCAACCCCGGTTCCAGATCTTCGAGCGGGTAGTTATGCGGCACATAGGCTGCCAGCGTCACGCCCGACCAGTCCACGGATTTGTCCGTGCCTGCAACCGAGAATTTGCCGTCCTTCAGTTCGATATCTTCGGGAGCGGCCTCCAGCAGGTGGGCCGCGATCTTCTTGGCCTTGTCGATCACCTTGTTGGTGGCCTTGACGATGGCCGAGCCGCCCACTGCCAGCGAGCGCGAGCCATAGGTGCCCATGCCCATCGGCGTGTTGGACGTGTCGCCGTGATGTATCTCGATGCTGTTGGCATCAATCCCGATCATATCGGCCACAACCTGTGCAAAGGTGGTTTCATGCCCCTGCCCGTGGCTATGGCTGCCGGTATAGACGCTGATCGAACCTGTGGCATTGACCCGGATCGAAGCGGATTCGTAAAGACCCGCGCGCGCGCCGAGTTGCCCCACAAGGTTCGAGGGCGCAATGCCGCAGGCCTCAATATAATGCGCGATCCCAAACCCGCGCAGCTTGCCATTCTTCGCACTTTCCGCGCGCCGCGCTTCAAAACCCGCGTAATCGGCAAGCTCCAGCATCTTGTCCATCGTCGCATGGTAGTTCCCCGTGTCATAGACCACGGCAACCGGGGTCTGATACGGGAATTGGTCGGGCGCGATGAAGTTCTTGCGGCGCAACTCAATCGGGTCCACGCCCAGTTCGCGCGCAGCCTTGTCCACAAGACGCTCGATCTGGAAAGTAGCTTCGGGGCGACCAGCGCCGCGATAGGCGTCCACGGGCACCGTGTTGGTGAACACGGCTTTCACATTCACATAGATCAGCGGGGTCTTGTAATTGCCGGCCATCAGCGTGCCATGCAGCCATGTCGGGATCGAGGGTGCGAAGGTCGAGAGGTAAGCCCCCATATTCGCATAGGTTTCCGTGCGCAGCGCGGTGAAATTGTGGTCCGCATCAAGCGCCAGTTCGATCTTCGTCTTGTGATCGCGCCCATGCGCGTCCGAGATGAAGGCCTCTGAGCGCGAAGAGGTCCATTTCACCGGACGCTTGAGAACCTTTGCCGCATAGGTCACGAAGGCTTCTTCGGCATAGTGGTAGATTTTCGAGCCGAAGCCGCCGCCCACATCCGGTGCCACGACGCGCAGCTTGTGTTCTGGGATGGACAGCACGAAGGCGCCCATCAGAAGCCGGATCACATGTGGGTTCTGGCTGGTGGTGTAGAGCGTGTGGCTGTCGCCCCAGGGGTCGTAATCGCCGACAGCGACGCGCGGCTCCATCGGGTTCGCCACAAGGCGGTTATTGGTCAATTCAAGGCTGACCACATGCGCGGCACTCTCGAAAGCGGCGTTCACAGCGTCCTTGTTTTCCTCGACAAAACCCCAGTCATAGCAGAGGTTCGAGGTCAGATCGTCATGCACCTTGGGCGCGCCATCCGCCAGCGCGGCCTTCATGTCGATGACCGGCTCGAGTTCCTCGATATCGACCTCGATCGCCTCGGCGGCGTCTCTCGCCTGTTCATAGGTTTCAGCAACCACAGCGGCAATCGGGTCGCCCACATGGCGCACCTTGCCCTCGGCCAGGATCGGGTGCTTGGGTTCCTGCATGACCTGGCCGAAACGGTCGGTCACCTGCCAGCCACAAGGAATGCCGCCGGCGCTTGCAAAATCGGCAGAGGTAAAGACCTTGAGCACGCCGGGCATCGCCTCGGCGGCGCTGGTGTCGATGCTGGTGATCCGCCCATGCGCGACATCCGAGCGCAGGAAATGGACATAGCTCTGTCCGCGCAGGTTGATATCATCCGTGTATTTGCCATTTCCGGTCAGAAACCGCACGTCCTCGCGCCGTTTGGTGCTGGCGCCAATGCCGTCATCTTTGGGCATCTCTCTCTCCCTGAAAAACGTCTGATCTTGGGTAGGGTGCGTGCTCAGCACGCACCTTACGGCGCTTATTCCGCAGCGAGGGCTCCGGCATCCTGCCCGGACGCCGCCATCACCGCGCGCACGATGTTCTGATACCCGGTGCAGCGGCAGATATTGCCCTCAAGGTAGTGCCGGACTTCTTCTTCCGTGGGCTTGGGATTCTCGGCCAGAAGGGCTGCCGTGGACATCACCATGCCCGGTGTGCAGAAACCGCATTGCAGCCCGTGATAGTCTTGAAACGCCTGCTGGATCGTACCCAAGCTGCCATCCGGGTTGGCCATGCCCTCGACGGTCGTGACCTCTGCCCCGTCCAGATCGGCCGCAAAGGCCGTGCAGGATTTCACCGGCTGGCCATCGACCAGCACCACGCAGGCCCCGCACTGGCTGGTATCGCAGCCGACATGCGTGCCCGTCAGCCCCAACCCTTCGCGCAGATAGCTCGACAGCAGCGTGCGTCCCTCGGCCTCGGCGCTTACGGCGCGGCCATTCACTGTCATAGTCACTTTTGTCATCAAGTCCTCCCTAGACCTAAATTTGGTTCATCTAACCACGGTTTCCCGCCCGCGCCTATGCGACCTTGGGCTTAGTCACCCTGCTTTTGCGTAGCATCCTCCTCGCCCTGTCTGCGCGGTCTCGGGCGGGTGGGAATCTCTTTCAGCAAGCCCCCCACGCCCATCGCCATGATATCGGCGGGCGTGACCTCCAGCCCGCAGATCACCCGTTCCAGCACCCAATCCGCCCCATTGAGTGCAGGGCTTTTCGCGCATCCCGGCAGGCCAATCACCGGGCGCGTTCCAAGCTGGCCCAGAAACAGCAGATTGCCCGGGTCGACCGGCATACCGAAATGCGTGACCGTTCCGCCCGCCTGTCGCAGCGCCTGCGGCGCCGTATCGAAAGAATCGGATGTCGCCGATCCGGTCAGGATCAGGATCAGATCGCCCTTGGCCGCGCACAAGGCCTCGGCCAGGGGCGCAATCTGATGCGGCACGACGCAGAGCGGGTCGAGTGCCACGCCCAGCCGTTCCAGCCGTGCCGCCGTGACAGCATGCCCCTTGGCCCCATCCGCGCGCGCCTCGACATGGGTCTGGATCAGGCTGGCATGGCGCAGGACCGGGGGCAGGAGTTGCAAAGTGCTCGCCCCGGCCAGGCAGGCCGCTTGCAGCGCCTGCCTTGCAACGCCATAGGTGATGATCTTGACCGTCGCCACCATCGCGCCCGGATCGACGCGTATCAGATCGGGCAGTGTTGCGACCGTGATCGCCGGATCGACACTGTTCACGGCATGAATCCGCGCCGCCTGCAACCGCACCAGTCCCGGACCGGCGGCCACGATATTGACCCGTCCGGTGCCGACAGGTTTCAGCAACAGACCAGCGGCCTCTGGCTCCGGCACCAAGGCGCGGGCAAGGGCGATTGCCGCGTCATCCTCATGCACGTCATCAGCGTCCAGCCGCGCGAGGGTGAGGGTCACATGCCCTGCCGCAGCCAGCGCGGCGACATCTGCGGCGCAAAGCACCCGGCCCTTGCGCAGACGCCCGCCTGCAATCGCGACCGAATGCGCCAGGATCGCCCCTTCAGCCTGCGTGATCGGGCAAGGACCGAACCTCACCGCGCCCCCCGCAGCGCCAGTGTGATCTGCGCGAGAGTGGCAAGGGCGATTTCGGCGGGTGTACGCGCACCAAGGTTCAGACCGACCGGGGCATTTATCCGCGCAAGCTGCTCCTCACGCAGACCGGCTGCGCGCAGGCGCTCCAGCCGTTTGGCATGGGTGCGGGTCGAGCCGAGACAGCCGAGATAGAACACATCAGAGCGCAGCGCCGCGATGATTGCGGGATCATCGAGTTTCGAATCATGCGTCAGCGTCACGACCGCCGTGCGGGCATCAAGGCCAAGCGCGTCGAGCGCCTCATCCGGCCAGTCATGCAGAATCGTCTCATCCGGAAAGCGCGCGGGAGAGGCAAAAGCCTCGCGCGGATCAACCAGCGTGGGCGCGTAGCCCGCCAGCCGCGCCATCGGCAGAAGCGCCTGCGCGATATGCACCCCGCCCACCACGACAAGCCGCAACGGCGGGTTGTGCAGCGTGATCATCCGCCCCGCGTCATCCCGCCCGGACTGGTCCGCGCGGAAACGTGCGTCCAGGCCGGGCGCATCCGGGGTCACGAGCGCGCGCTCCCAGCTTGTCAGATCCGTCACGCAGGCGACGGGTTGACGCGCGCTACGCGCCGCGACAAGCGCGCGCAGCAGTTCGGGGTTCAGCGCATCGGGCGCATCGCCGATTGGCTCGACCAGCACCTCGATCCGGCCACCACAGGCAAGACCCACCTCGAACGCAGTTTCATCCGCGACACCGAAATCGAGCAGACGCGGGCGGCCATCGGCCAGCGCCTCCAGCGCCTCGGCCACGACAGCGCCCTCGACACAGCCACCCGAGACCGAGCCCATGATCTCACCTGCGCCGGAAATAGCCAGCTGGCTGCCCGCCTGACGCGGTGCCGAACCCCATGTGGCCACGACCGTTGCGAGCGCCGCGCCCTGCCCGCGCGCGTGCCAGTCCAGCGCGGTTTCGGGAATCTGGTCGAATCGCAGATCCATCAAGGCACCTCTGCACACAGTTGGGACAGTCACGCGCCGAGCATGGCACCTCGTCTTCAGCTTGGCAAATACGACCTTCGGCGCAGGCTGCGCTCAGGACAACCCGGCCTGTCGCGGCAAGCACGGGGGGGATACAGGGCGCACCAGACAGGGCCAGCGCGCCGACTGTGCCTGTTTCATTGCACTCAGCGACATCAGAGCCAGCACGCGGATCGCCCGGTCATGGTCGTCGGTTGCGGGCTCTTCGATGCGAGCCTCGCAGGCCGTGTCACGCATCTCAGCTCCTCCCTGACCAGCTCGGTTGCGTATCACCTGTCCGGGGAAGTGTAGCGCAACTCCTCCCGCTTCGCCAAGAGGCAAGCCGCGTCACAGCCCCTCTCGACATGATCGCGAAACCGGGCAAGAGTGCAGGCATGTTCCGCCCTGCCCTGCATCCCCTGCTTGCCCATCCCGGTGCCATCGCCATCGCCCATCGCGGTGGCGGGCTGGAAGGCGAGGAAAACACCCTGCCCGCGTTTGACCATGCGGTTGAACTGGGATTCAGCCATGTGGAACTGGATGTACATGCCACGCGCGACGGGGTTGTGGTGATTCATCACGATCCGGATTTGACCCGCCTCTGCGCAGATCCCCGGCGGATTGCGGATCTCGACTGGTGCGATCTGCAGCAGGTGCGGACCAGGGGCGGGGCAGAGATCCCGCGCCTGCAGGATTTGCTGGAACGGCATCCTGCGCTGCATGTCACCATCGAGGCAAAATCCGATTCTGTCATTGCCCCGTTGTGCGACCTGATCACGCGCATGGGCGTGATGGCGCGCATAAGCATCGGCGCCTTCGCCCCCGCGCGAACGGCGCAGGCGCGGCGGATCCTTGGGCCGGGTCTGCTCTGGTCGCCCGCGCATGGGCAGGTCGCGCGGCTGTTCGGGCGCGGCTGGGGGCTGCCCCTGCGCCTGCAGGATTTCGGCGTGGTGCAGATCCCGGCCCATTGGAAAGGGATTGCGGTTGTCACGCCGCGCTTCCTGCGCGCCGCGCATGCCGCAGGCGTCAAGGTGCAGGTCTGGACCGTGAATGAAGAGGCCGAGATGCACCGGCTGCTCGATCTGGGGGTCGACGGGTTGATGACCGACCGGCCCGGCCTGCTGCGCGAGGTGCTGGAGGCACGGGGTCAATGGCCCTCAGCCTCCCAGCACCAGCACCATGATCGCGGCGTAGAACAGGAATGACGCGACCAGCACGAACACATGCCATATTGCGAAGTGATAGGGCAGCGCCTGCCACAGATAGAAGACCACGCCGATCGTGTAGACCAGCCCGCCCGCCAGCATCAGCCCCACGATCACCGGCGACAGGCTTTGCGCCAGATCGGGCAGGATCACCAGACCGACCCAGCCCATCCCCAGATAGAGCGCAATCGCCAGCACCTTGAAGCGCGCGGGCGAGATCAGTTTCAGCACCACCCCGCAGGCCGCAGCGCCCCAAAGCCCCGCAAGAAGCCAAAGCCCCTGCCCGGTGATCAGCGTGAAGGGCGTGTAGGTGCCCGCGATCTTGAGATAGATCGCCGCATGGTCAAGCCGTTGAAACAGCCATGCGAGCGCCGGACGCAGGCCTAGATTGAACAGCGCCGAAGCTCCGATCATCGCGGCAAATGTCGCGCCATAGACACTGGCAGCAAGGACAAGCTGGCCCGTGCCATCGGTGAAGGACCGCATCAGCGCGGCTCCGATCAGCAACGGAACGGCAAGCGTGACGCTGGCCAGTCCAAAATAGTGGATGGCCGCGTCCAGCCGCTGCTCGGCGGCGCTGTAAGTCTTGGTCGGGCCTTGCTCATGGGTTTGCGCGCGGGTCATGGCGCATCATAGCCCGGTTTCCCGACCGTTGCGAAACGCTTTCGGACAGCAGATTGGCTGACCTTGCGTCAGCGCGCTGCGGCAAATCGCTTGATTTTCCAGCCAAACCCGCCTAGCCCACGGCAACCGAATTGAAGCACCGAGGCTGCGATGACTGTCCATCTTTACGCCGATGACCTTCCTGACGGGCTGGATCTGGGGCCCGTCGTGGCGATTGACTGCGAAGCGATGGGGCTGCATCCGCATCGGGACCGACTTTGCGTCGTGCAACTCTCTGGCGGAGACGGGAATGCGCATCTGGTGCAGGTCGCGCGCGAGATCCGCCCTGCCCCGAACCTTACCCGATTGCTGGCGGATCCCGCGGTGCTGAAGCTCTTTCACTTCGGCCGGTTTGACATCGCGCTTCTGCGCCATAGTTACGGGGTGACGACAGCGCCGGTCTATTGCACCAAGATCGCCTCGAAACTGGTGCGCACCTATACAGACCGGCATGGGCTGAAATACCTGCTCTCGGAGCTTTTGGGTGTGGATATCTCGAAACAGCAGCAAAGCTCGGATTGGGGCGCAAAGACCCTGAGCGACGCGCAGCAAAGCTATGCGGCATCCGATGTGCTGCATCTGCACCGGCTGCGCGATGCGCTGGATGGAATGCTTGCGCGCGAAGGGCGCAGCGATCTGGCGCAGCGGTGTTTCGACTTTCTGCCCACCCGCGCGGAACTGGATATCGCGGGCTGGCCGGAAACAGATATTTTCGCGCATTGAGCCTGCGTTATGCCGCCACCGTCCCGCATGACCACTGCCCGCATGGCCTTTTCCCGGCTTCTGCGTCTGGTCCTGCCGCTGGGCGCGCTGGTGCTGCTGTCCACTGTGTTTCTGGTGTCGCGAAGCATCGACCCGCAGCGGGCGGTCGAACTGGCGGATATGGATATGGCCGAACTGACCCGCGAGCCGCGCATCGGAACCGCGCGCATCGCCGGTGTGACGCAAGAAAACACGGCCCTGATGATCCATGCCGATGCCGTGCGGTCTGTCAGTGATCTGCAACAGTCAGGACCGGTGCATCTGGCGCTTACGGCCCCGAACGGGGCGTTGAATTTCCCGTCAGGCCGGATCGCGCTGTTTCAGTCCGAGACCGGAGAGCTTGATCAGGCGCGCGATCAACTCGTGATGCACGGAGCGGTCCAGTTGGAAACCTCTGACGGATACCGTCTGAATATGTCCGAACTCGTCGCCCGATTACAGAGCACTCATATCAGGGGTCTGGGCGGGATCGAGGGCGACGGTCCCGCGGGATCAATCACAGCCGACACCCTGGAGCTGACCACCAAAACCGGCGAAACCGGCGGATATCTGCTTGCCTTCTCAGGCAATGTCAGGCTGATATACCTGCCAGATGACTGAAGGAGCGGTTCAGGTGCGCGTTTTGGGAATGATCCTCGGGGTGAGCGTTGCGCTCTTGTCCGGCCCGGCATGGGCACAGGGCACCGGCCTGTCCTTTTCGGGGCTGAACGCTGTGCGAGGGTTGCCGGTCGAGATTCGCTCGGACCAGTTGCAGGTCGACAATACCACGGGCGAGACAGTCTTTTCCGGCAATGCCGTGCTGGGACAAGGCGATATGCGCATCGCCGCCCCGACGATCCGCATCATCTACGCCCCTCAGGACGGAAACCGCATCCAGCGGCTTGAAGCCTCGGGCGGGGTGACATTGGTCACGGCCGCCGAAGCGGCCGAAGCCGCCTCTGCCGTCTATGAAGTGATCGAAGGCACGGTCGCCATGCGCGGATCGGTGATCCTGACCCAGGGGCCGAATGTGCTGTCGGGGGACCGGCTGGATGTGAATGTGCGCACAGGTCAGGGCCGGATGGAAGGCAATGTGCGCACCATCATCCAGACCAGTCCCTGAGTCGGCATGCCTGACGGACAGACCAGAAAAATGACCCTGCAGCAGAGTATCGACAATGCGCTGGAGGTCGCAAACCTGCAGAAGCGATACGGCAAGCGCGTCATCATTCGCGATGTGTCGCTCAGCCTGCTTCCGGGCGAGGTGGTGGCGCTCCTGGGGCCGAATGGCTGCGGCAAGACGACCTGTTTCTACTGCATCGCGGGCATTGTGCGCCATGAGGGCGGGATCGTGCGCATTGACGGTCAGGACGCGACCGGCCTGCCGCTCTATCGGCGCGCGCGTCTGGGTCTGGGCTATCTGCCGCAGGAAATGTCGATCTTTCGCGGGCTGAGTGTCGCGCAGAACATCATGGCGGTGCTGGAACTGGTCGAACGTGACCGGGCCAAGCGACAGTCCCGGCTGCGCGATTTGCTGCAGGAATTCTCCATCGAACATCTGCACGACTCACCCGCGCTGGCGCTCTCGGGTGGCGAGCGGCGGCGCGTCGAGATTGCCCGCGCCCTGGCCGCCAATCCGCGCTATGTTCTGCTGGATGAACCCTTCGCGGGCGTGGACCCGATTGCTGTGGGCGAAATCCGCATGCTGGTCGCGGATCTGAAAACCCGCGGCCTTGGCGTTCTGATAACTGACCACAATGTGCGCGAAACCCTTTCGATCGTGGACCGCGCCTATATCCTGCATGATGGCGGCGTGCTCAAGGAAGGCACACCCGCCGAAGTGGTCGCCGACGCGGATGTGCGCCGTGTCTATCTGGGTGCGGATTTCCGGCTGGACTGATCCCGCCGACCCGATCCCCTGCTGTGCAGAAAGCATTGACAGAGCGCTGCAATCCGTTGCCAAATGGGGTCAAGACGTCACGCCCGACCGCGCTTGCCCGCCACATGAAGACCGGCAGGCAATTAACGGAAAAACAGGGGAAAGTCGCGATACTACAGAGGCGGCAGGCATGCGATCGTGTCTGCCAATCACAGCAAGGAGACGCGCATGCGCTACCAGATCAGCGGCCGACATATCGACATTGGCGAAGCATTGCAGACCCATGTCAAAGCAGAATTCGGAGAGTTGGTTGAGAAATATCAGCAGCGCCCGACAGAAGCCGTCGTGATCTTTTCGCGCGATGCGCATAACCATGTCTGCGAAGCGACGCTGCACCTGTCCACCGGACTGACCGCTGCGGCACGCGCACAGGCCAACGAGATCTATGCGGCCTTTGAGTCTTGCCGCGAGAAACTCGACAAGCAGTTGCGCCGCTACAAGCGCCGCCTGAAAGACCATCACCGCGACCGCGCAAACCCGGTTGAGTTTGCGGATGCTTCCTCCTATATCCTCGCGTCAGACGACATCGAGTCCGCAGACGAGCCGGACTCGTTGCAGCCGATGATCATTGCCGAGATGGAAACACGTATTCCATCTATTTCCGCAGGAGAAGCCGTGATGCAGATGGAACTCGCCCATGCCCCGGTTCTGGTGTTCCGCAATGAACGCCACGGGGGGTTGAACGTGGTCTATCGCCGCGACGATGGCAATATCGGCTGGATCGACCCGCAATAATCCATGCCATATGCGCCCATCTGAACGCCTGCGCGTGCAGATGGGCGTTTCCATGCAAGCCACTCGGGAGACCGCCTTTATGGATATGACGACGCTTCTCAATCCGAAGGCCGTGCGTTTCATCGCCTCGGCTACTAGCAAGAAGCGTCTGTTCCAGACCATCGGCGAAGCGGCCCGAACGGTCTATGGGCTGGAAACCGAAAGCGTGATCGGCGCCTTGCAGGAACGCGAAAGTCTGGGGCCGACCGGCGTGGGCCACGGTGTCGCTGTCCCCCATGCGCGTCTTGACGAAATCGACCGCGTGCTGGGTGTGTTCTTCCGACTGGACAAACCGCTGGATTATGGTTCGGTCGACAAGGCCCCGGTTGATCTGGTCTTTGCGCTATTCGCCCCGCGCGATGCCGGTGTCGAGCATCTGAAAGCACTGGCCTTCATCTCGCGCACCCTGCGCAACCCGCGGATTTGCGAGAAGCTGCGCGCCAATGATGATCCGACGAAGCTTTATGCAATCCTGTCCAGCGGCGAAGTGACCAAGGCCGCCTGAGCGGGAACGCGCGCTTACGGCGCGGACCAATCCCCGAAACCAAGCTGGTGATAATCCATCCCGTAAGCTGCGCGCCCCCCAGCCTCGACCTGCGCATCATGAATATCGGCCAGCGAAACCGGCATGGTCGGCGCTTTTACCTGAAACTGCGGTAACTCCCGCCCCAGATCGCGCCCCAGACGCGGCAGATCTTCTGCCAGATGCTCGATCCTCAACAGGTGATGCAGCGGGCATTGGGTGGTGATGCCTTCGATCAGCCGCGCCTGACTGGCCCAGACCGGGCGCGTCGGCAGTGCTGTCTGGCCATTGAGATTGGCCTGAACGAATTGCAGAAATCCCAGAAAGGCATGGCGATGCGCGTCGCGATCCATGGCGCGCAGACCCTCCGCGTCTGACGGCAGCGCAATGCCATGCACACGCTCGATGAAATTGCGCACATTCTCGCGCTTGCCAAGCGTAACCTGTCCGACGAAAATCTCATGCGCGCGGGCAAGCGGGTGACGAATGACCGTGAAGCTCACACGCTGCGGATTGTTGCGCTGCCACGCGCGCCAATCCTGCGCACTGAAATCCGAATGCAGATCGCGCGGCCCCGCCCCGTCGATACTGGCCATCCAGTTCAGGATCGCGCGCTCAGAACAGCCCGGTAGCGGGGCATAGACCAGCGGCAGGCTGCGACAGGCATGATAGGCCCAGATCAGCCCCGGTTGGCGCGGTTCGAAACTGGGGCTGCGCGACAGGTGGAACCGGTCCAGCCGCGCGAGCCCCTGTGCCACAGCTTCAGGATTGACCAGTTTTTCGTCCAGCGGCTCGGGATTCTGGCGCTTCAGCTTCTTCGGCAGCGCGTCAATCCGCGCGGTCACACCCAGCCATTGCGCCATGCCGTTCAGCACATCCAGCGACTGGATATCTTCGTAATCGACATAGAACGCGGTCTGCCCGGTGCTCTGGAGGGTGGATTGCACCTTCAACTGAAATTCTTGCAGCTTGCGGACATGGGTTTCGAACTCGACCGGATCGAACATCACTTTCTCGGCCTTACGGTTCTTCACATCGCCCAGACGCCATTGCTGCGTTGCCCGTGCGATCTTGAGTGACACATAGCTGTCCAGCGGATTGCGTGTCAGAACGATCTTGGCACAATCAGGGTCGTTCAGGATGGGGTCGATCACACGCTGATCGTGGTCATGAAAATACCGAAACCCCGCCAGCCCCGGCTGATCGCCAAAAGCCGCAAGCAGGGCCAGCGGATCGGCGTCACGCGCCGCGCGATCAAACCCATAAAGGCTCTCCGTCTTGGGATGGCCCACGAATACCGGATTGAACGCCTCGCCCTCACAGGCGACATCCGGAAATTCGTTCAGGCAGGCTTCGAGCAGGTTCGAGCCAGTGCGCATTTCGGCCAGAACGACAAAATATCGGAAACGGGGCGATTGGGACATCTGGACTTCCTGTAAAATCAGAACTGACACTCTTTGAGAACCTGCGCCGGCAGGCCCTGATTGCGCATCCTTCCAAGGAAGGCAGCAAAACCGTCGCTGGCGCGCAGGGGCGGCACAGCATGCGCCGCCAGCGCCGCCTCGCCCGCAATCTCGCGGGCGATTTCTGAAAGGCGCGCGCCCGGATCTTGCATGACGTCTGCCAGCGTCCAGATCCGCACCCGCGCCAGCGTATGGCGCGAAGTCAGGCTCTCGATCCAGTCCTGTTCCTGACGGTGCAACTGCCCGGCGCGGGCGATTTTCTCGGCGTCGGTCCCTGCCGCATCCTGCAAGGCCAGAAGCCAGGCCCCGCGAATAACCGAGATCTGCGCATTGGTATCGGTCGCCATGAACCAGCTCAATGCGCCGTCCATGGTGTCACCGGGGCCATGCAGAAAACACAACCGTTCCGGCCGCGTGGCCCAGAGCAGATTGGTCAGGAACATGCGCGGGTTGTAGTCGCGGATCGCGGCGGAACTGCTGATCGCGCCATGCCAGACCCGCGCGCCACCATGGAACTGAACCGCTTCGGGCGCAAAAAGATGCCCGTGCACGCGCGCGCCCGTCACCTGCCCCAGCCAGTAATCGAAATTCTGAAACACATGCTCGAACCCGGTAAAGACCGAGTAAGGGGCCGCCGTTTTCGTCGTGGCGCTGTCCGCACCGGGAAAACGGCTTTGCATGTAGAGCCCGGCCCGCCCTTCAATGCGCTGTTTTTCGGCCAGCGCGAAATAGCGGTCGATCTTCGCAGGCTCGGGCGTGATCGGGTCAAGCGCCTTGGCCTGATCGGTCAGGAAGAAACTGTACAGGCGCTCGGCTTCCGGCCAGATCTTGCGTGCCAGAAAACAGTCCGACCGGCGCAGCAGTTGCAGATGGTCGTCATAGAAGAGATTAGGTCGCCCGTGCCGGTCGAATTTCACCAGCGTCAGCGAACGACTCTCGATTTCACGCCCATGCAGGCGCGCAAGCGTCTGGAAATAGGATTCGTCCGGGATCCAGTTCTGTCGGAAGTAACGCTCATAGCGGGCGCGGTTCGGATCGGTCAGGATCGCGTCCAGCGTTGCCCGCGTCATGCACCACCATTGCGACCCCATATGCGGACGCAGGGGCGCGGGAATACGGCGGCGCAGGCTCAGCTTGCGCTGCAGATCGACGAAGCGATCAAACAGCCAACGCTGCCTGCGCCAGTTGAACGGAAAATAGAGCGTGAAACGTTCTTCCGACAGCCCGCCGGTGATCCAGTCGGCATGGTCGATCGAGACGGATTCGATGAAATCCGTCTGCGGATGGGACTCCAGATGGGCCAGCAAATCCGCCGCAGGGCGCAGCGGCAGACAAGACCCGGAACTGAGCAGCACATGCCCGACCGACGGAAATTCCTTCAACAGCAGCGCGCTGGCCTCTTGCGTGGCAACCACCAGCTGCCACGATCCCCAGTCGCAGCGATGCCGCGGGCTGAAGCGCAGCAGGGGATGCGCGCCCAGATCCTCGCGCAACGCCTGCAACTCGGCCTCTGGAACAGCGCGGTCGATATGCAGCACGACCGGGCACCCCGCCTGCAGCCAGAATCGCGCGACCTGCGCGGCGCGGCGCAGCGCCGTGTGGCACAGGATCACGATACCAAGCGGTGCGGTCGGCGCGCTCATGCCCAGTCTCCTTTCGACATCAGGCCGAGGATCTCCAACTGCCGCCAGTTGATATACTCGGTCGACCATTCACACCACAGATCCTGATTGCGCGCGAGCGTATCCTCATAGGCGCGGTATTCACGGCTGCTGGCGTAATGCTGACCGCGCTGCAATTCTTCCTGCGCCTTGGCGACAATCGTATCGAGGAATTTGGCGTGCAGCAGCACCCCAGAGGCAAGCTCCCCCCCGCCCTGATCATAGACCCGGTTCAAGCCGCGCGGCAGGATCATATGGGTGGAACTCTTGTAGGCATATTTGCGGTTCCAGAACACCAGCGGGATTTTGTTCAGCGCAGGTGCCTTGCCGGGATCATGCGCCATGACGACCCGCTGCCGCACGCCGCCCTGAATCCAGAGATTGTGATAGTCGGGATTGCGCTGAATTGTGTAATTGCCAGCATCGAACCAGCGCGCGATCTCGAACGGGTTCTGGCCAGAGGTGTAGGGCTGCGCTGTCACCGGCCCTTTGGGATACATGTCCAGAAGCATGGCTCCGAAAGACCGCCGCCCCTGGGCTTCCAGCCAGTCGGTCAGCGCCTGCAAGGGCCGCGTGTCGCAGAAGGGATAGACGAAAAACTCGTCCACGTCGACCACCAGCACCCAATGCCCTGCCCCATACAGCCAAAGCAGATGGTTCAGCCAGTCCACGCCATAACCCGCCGCCTTGTAGCTGGCGGTCGTGCTCCAGAGCGAGACATCGCGCTGCTGCGCCAGATATTCCGCCGAGCCATCGGTCGAGCCATTATCCACGATCAGGAACTGGCGTACGCCCTGCGCGCGGTAATAGTCGAGGAAGAAGGGCAGCCGCACCATTTCATTGCGCAGGGTGGTGAAAACCAGCGCGTCGCGGGGACGGATCAGATCGGTGCGGTTCTGCACGGTGCGCAACGACGCGCTTTTGCGCAGGCATCGCAGCAGCTTTGCCTGTCGCTCCGCGCGTAAACGTAACTGGCGTAACACACCCATGACACTGCCCGCATATGGCCCGCTGCCCGGAACGGGTTGAGCCTTTCTCGCCCGCCGCAATCCTGCCGGCGGACCTTTGGGGGTCAGCTTTGCCCAAGCCTGTGCAGGATTGCAACAATCTTCACCTAATAAGGTTATTGTCGCGTTATCAGAACAGGTTGGCGTTGCCTTTCGGACTCAGCCCACAGCCAACTCAGGCCCTTGCGATCTCAGGCCCAGCCTCCGCGCGAGATCAGTCCCAAGGTTTCAAGCTGTTCCCATCCCTCGAACCGGGTCGAACTCGTGCACCACAGATCCGGGGCGCGCGCGACCTGGTCGTAATAATCGTCAAAAACCGCAGCATTGCCGAAATGCTCGCCGCGTGCCTTCTCGATACGCGCCTTTTCGACCACGGTTGCCAGAAATTTGGTGTGCAAAAGCGCGCCTGCTATCCGCTCGCCCCCATCGACGTCAAAGACCCGGTTCAGCGCGCGCGGCAGGATCGAATGCGTGGAATTGACCCATGCGTTGTGAAACGACCATTTGATCAGGGGCAGTTTGGTCAGTGTCGGCGCGCGATTGGGGCTTTGCGCAAAGAAATTCCGCGCGCGCGGCCCGCCCTGAATGAGCAGGCAATCGAGCAGCGGTTTATGCGTGATGGTGTAATTGCCCGCATCGAACCATTCCAGCACGGCGGTCGGGTCGGTGCCGGGCTGGCAAGGGGCGGCATCCAGCGGACCTTTGGGGTAAAGCTCCAGCATCATCGCGGGCATTGCGGGCTGGCGCTGCTGGTCAAGCCAGCCGGTCAGGGCCGACAGGGGCCGGGTCTCCCAATGCGGATAGATCAGCAATTCATCCGCATCGGCCACCACGCACCACGCGCCATGCGCATGACGCAGCATCAGGAAATTGATCCAGTCCATGCCGAAACGCGCCGCGCGGTAACTCGCTTGCGTGCCGTAGACGGTCGTATCGGGTTCCGCCAGAAGCCGGGCGCGGGTACCGTCGGTGCTGGCATTGTCGATGAAGATGAAATGCTGCACGCCCAAGCGGCGGTAATGCTGCAGGAACCAGTCGATGCGCTCAATCTCGTTGCGGATCGTGCAGAACAGCAGGATATCCGCCCTGCCCCTGCACCCGCGCTTTAGCAGATGAAGATCGCGCGCCTTGGCAATCGCACGCGCGCGCAACCGCCGCCGTTTCCACTGCATGCGAAAATCGAACCATCTCTCTTGCCCTGCGGGCAGCGGAGTGAACATGCGCGCTCCGTTCTGGTCTGTGGGCTTGAGAAAACCGCGTTCGGGGGGAAACCACAAGGGCGCATGCAAAAAAGGGGCGCATATACGCGCCCCTCATATCTCAGCCCATCAAGGCTTATTCGGCAGCCTGCCGCTGCGCCATCATGTCCGACAGGAACCGCTCCAGTTCCGGGCCAAGCTCTGCACGGGCCAGACCAAAGGCGACCGTGGCCTGCAGGAACCCGGCTTTCGAACCGCAATCATAGCGATGACCGTCGAAGCGATAGCCATAGACATTGCGTTTCTCGGCAATCTCGCGGGCAATCGCATCGGTCAACTGGATTTCACCACCGACACCGGGTTTGATATCGCCCAGATGGCGCATCACATCCGGCGACAGGATATAGCGCCCGATCGCGGCCAGATTCGACGGTTGCGTGCCCGGCGCGGGTTTTTCGACCATGCCCTGCATCGGCAGCACGCGCCCGATCGAGGGCGGCACATCCATGATCCCGTAGCTTGACGCCATTTCGGGCGCGACTTCCATCGCCGCGATCATGTTTCCGCCGGTTTCAGCATAGGCATCCACCATCTGCGCAAGGCAGGGCTTGTCAGCGGCGATCACATCATCGGGCAGCAGCACGGCAAAAGGCTCATCGCCGATCAGATGTCGCGCGCACCAGACGGCATGGCCCAGACCCAATGCCTGATTCTGGCGGACATAAGCGATTGCGCCGCTGTCCATATTGGTGGCCTGCACCAGTTCCAGCAACTCGGTCTTGCCCTTGGCCTTCAGCGTGGCTTCCAGATCGGGTGCACGGTCGAAGTAATCTTCCAGTGCCCCTTTGCCGCGCGAGGTCACGAAGATGAATTCGGTGATGCCTGCCGCGCGTGCCTCGTCAATCGCGTATTGGATCAACGGGCGGTCGACCAGCGTCATGATTTCCTTCGGCACGGATTTCGTGGCAGGCAGAAAGCGCGTGCCCATTCCAGCGACGGGGAAAACGGCTTTGGTAACCTTGCGTTGCATCATAAACTCCAGTGACTGATTTTCAATTCATATCGATCACTGGTTAAAAACACCTGAAATGTGGCGAGTTTGGGGCGACCTCCCCTTACAAAATTGACCTTTTCTGGGTTTTTTGCAATTTGCGACACGCATAGGTAGAGGTGCGCGAAATCAGCACTCCGAGAGCGCGACATCCGGGTGGCGGGCAATGAAAAACGGGTTCTCATAACCGGGCTTGCCATAGCGCAAGGGGCTGTGCGTATCGAAATCAAGCACCTCGCCGCCCGCCGCCTGCAACACCGCATGGCCCGCCGCTGTGTCCCATTCCATTGTGCGGCCCAGTCGCGGGTAGAAATCAGCCTCGCCCGCCGCCAGCAGGCAGAATTTCAGTGAAGACCCGGCGCTGCGCATATCCGCGACCGGGTAGCGCGCGATATAGTCATCCGTCGCCTGATCACGGTGCGATTTCGAGGCAACCACCACCAGCGCCTCCGGATCGGGCGCGCGCATGCGCAGCACATGGCATGTGCCGGCAGCACCTTCGGCGAAGGGTCCGCGCTCCTCTACCGCCTGCCCCGCAGCATTGGTGTAGAACATCCGCCCCTTGGCGGGTGCATAGACCACGCCCCGCACCGGCACGCCATTCTCGACCAGCGCGATATTGACCGTGAAATCACCGCGCCGCTGCACGAATTCCTTGGTTCCGTCCAGCGGATCGACGATGAAAAACCGCTCGGCGCGCAGATCATGCGTGTCGGCCTGTTCTTCCGTCACCAGCGCCACATCGGGAAAGGCCGCGCGCAGACCTGCACTGATCAGACGGTCGGCGGATTCATCTGCCTCGGTCAGCGGGCTTGCATCCCCTTTCAGGCGCACTTCGAAATCAGGGCGCTCATAAACCTCTAGGATCGCGCGCCCCGCCTGCAAGGCAAGGCGGCGCAGAACGGTTTCAATCCGGTCGTTGTCAAACGATGTCACTGCAGGTTTCCTTTCAAGCCGCATGGTCTGCGCGTCACGGCAAGGGCTTCATTGAACCTTCATGCCATTCGGCCTATTGTATTACGGCACGGGGCGTAGCGTATGACCCGGCAGGTCACAAGGTGAAAGGCTGGGAATGCTCACTCCCACCAGAGGCGGATCGGGCCTGTATATGGTCCTTCAGACACTGGAACTGATTTATCATCAGGCCGTGCGCCACATCCGCAAGACCCATGGCAATGCCATTATCGGGCTGATGCTGAATATCGCCCAGACCATGATGCTGGTGGCCGTGTTCATGCTGATCTTTGTCTTTGCGGGCATGCGCTCTGCCGCCATCCGGGGCGATACGCTGATCTATCTGATGAGCGGCGTCTTTCTGTTCATGGCGCATGTCAAGGTGATCGGTCAGGTCGCAGGGGCCGAAGGGCCGACTTCGCATATGATGAAGCACCGGCCGATGAATGCCATCGTCGCCATCGGCGGGGCCGCTCTGGGCGAATTGTATATCCAGATCCTCTCGGTTCTGGTGATCCTGTTTCTCTATCACGCGATCTGGACACCGATCGAGATTTACAACCCTGTGGCGGCGATGGGGATGTTGCTTGCGGTCTGGTTCGCGGGGCTCGCCATTGGTGTTGTGCTCTATGCGCTCAAGCCCTGGATGCCGGGCCTGAGCAAATTGCTGACCATGCTGATCACGCGGCTGAACATGGTGGCCTCAGGCAAGTTCTTCCTCGCCAATATGCTGCCCGAAGCCTATCTGCACTACTTCCTCTGGAACCCGCTGTTTCATTGCATAGATCAGGCGCGGGGCTTTGCCTTCATCAATTACAACCCGCTGCATACATCCGCGATGTATCCGGTGTATTTCGGCATGGCTTTTCTGGTGCTCGGCATGATGGGCGAGTTTTTCACCCGCAAGCGCGCCTCTCTCAGTTGGTCGTCAAAACACTGACCGCTCAGACCCCGACGAGTTCCTGCAACACATCCAGTGCCGCCTGACGCGGATCAGGCGCGGCCCAGATCGGGCGACCTACGACGATGTGATCGGCGCCCGCGCGCAATGCATCAGCGGGCGTGGCGATACGTTTCTGATCCCCGGCCGCGGCACCGGTCGGGCGCACGCCGGGCGTGACGATCAGCTTGCCCGCCGCCTCGGGCAGTGCTCGGATGGCGGCGGCTTCCTGCGGGCTGGCGATTACCCCATCCGCCCCTGCCGACAGCGCGCGTGCCGCGCGTTCCAGCGTGATCTCTGCCAGATCACCGGGGCGGATCATCGCCTCATCCAGATCGCCACGATCAAGCGAGGTCAGGACCGTCACGGCCAGAATTTTCAGCCCCGACCCCCCGGCCCCGTCGCGCGCGGCGCGCACCACATGCGGGTCGCCCTGCACGGTCAGGAAATCCAGATCATATTGCGCGATGCCACGCACAGCGGCTTCGACAGTCGCGCTGATGTCGAAGAATTTCATGTCCAGAAAGATGCGCTTGCCATGTTCCTGTTTCAGCTCATTTGCCAGCGCCAGCCCGCCACCGGTCAGCATGCCAAGGCCGATCTTGTAGAAGGATACCGCGTCGCCCAGCTTGCCAGCAAGCTCCAGCCCCGCCAATGCATTCGGCACATCCAGCGCAACAATCAGACGGTCATCGGCACAGGTCATTGGCAGGCGCTCCTTATTGGCAAACGGCCCGCGTGTAAGCCAGCAGAGACCGGCGTGCAACCCCTCAGTTGAAGAACTCGCGAAACAGGTTGCTGACCATCATTGTCAGGAAATCCTGATCGACATAGCCGGTGGGCACCAGATCGAAACGGGTTTGCGCCTGCCGGATGGCCACGCGCGTCTGATCGTCGAACACGCCATCAATCGGGCCGGGATCAAGGCCCAGCCGCTCCAGCCTGCGTTCGATCAGCAATCGCGTGGGTTGGCTCAGCCCAAGCGCGGCTTCCGCCGCCCTTGCCTGCGCGACTGCGGGGGATTCAGGCGTGGGCTCGGGGTCGGGCTCAGCAACCGGGGGCTGTGGCGCGGGGCGGCGCTGTTCGATCCGGGCGCGGGCATTCTCGACAAACTCGCCCTCCGGCCAATCGCGCAAATACGCCTCATAGGCTGCAACAGTGTCAAGCGCCCGCGCACGCCGCCATGCGGCAAGATCCCGGTTGCGCTGTTCGGCCTGCTGGGCCGTCGCGATCTGGGCAAGCCTTTCGCGCGCCAGTCCGGCGAATATGCCTTGCGGATAGCGTTCCAGATAGCTGCGCAGCCCCGGTTCATCCCCGGCAGCCCCGGTCAGCGCCCAGAATTCACGGTCCGCGCGTTCCTCGGCCTCGCGCCGCGCGCGTTCTTCGGCTTCGATCTCGGCGGTGCGGTCAGCGGCCTGCACGGCCAATGTGAAGATCTGATCACGGTCCAGATAGCCCGTCTGGCCCATGCCGTTCAATTCCTGCCAGCCGGAAATCGCGCCACGTGTGCCGGGGCCGAAAATTCCGTCAATGCCCCGCGTGTCAAAGCCCAGCACGGTCAGGTCGCGCTGGATCGCGCGACGCTCGTCGCGGGTCAGGAACAGCGCGGCCTCGATCCGGTCGGGTGCGTTGCGGATACGGTCCAGTTCCGTGCGGGCGGCCTGCGCATTCTGTCCATTGGGAAAGGCATCGAGATAGGCCTGATAGCCCGCTTCCGTGTCTGCATCTTGCGCAAGCGCCCAGGCGCGCATATCCGCCCGCGCGCCGGGCGTGAAGCCTTCGGGCAGGAACGGCACGGCCTCAGGCAAGGCGCCCTCACCCGTCAGTGCGCGATTGGCCCGCGCGATGCTCGCCAGCGTAGTGCCGGGCCGCAGACTGGCGCGCACCCCCTGCACCACCTGAGCCGCAGGGCCGCGCAGAACAGCGACCCCCTCAGGCAGATCGAACGCCTCGGGCAATTCCGAAATCAGACCAGGGCCAAGGTCAGGTGGATCGCCCGCAGGGGCCAGCCAGAGGACGGCACTTTCACTCGCAAAGGCTGCAATCTCGGCCACCAGATCAAGCCGCAGCCCCTGCCCGTCGGCCAGCGCCAGACCCGCGCGGCTGCTATCCGTGCCCATCAGCCAGGTGCCACTGCCAGAGCGCGCAAAATGCCCCGAGAGCACGATCACAACACGCTCGGACTCTTCGCGCTGGATCTGTTCGAAACTTCCGGCAAGCTGGGCGCGCATCTCTTCTGCGCTCAACCCCTCGCCGGCAAGCACCAGAAAACCCATTTCTTCCAACGCAGAAACGGTCTGCATCACCTGACTGGCTTCGGATGCCTCGGTCAGCGTGTCATAGGACTGATTGCCAAGCACGAGGGCCACGCCGCCCGCCTGTACCGGCAGTCCGAAACAGGCCATGACCAAGCCTGCAAACACCTTCCGCATCACCCTGTCCCTCCGCCATGACGCGCGATCAGGCTCAGTCGTAGCGGCGCAGATCCTCGATCACCAGCCCGTCATTGGGCAGCGATCCCGGCGGCACAAGCTCGACCTCACCTCTGAGTTTCAGAGTAGACAGGACCGTTTCCTCATACAATGCCGGATTTGCCGCGCGGGTCTCGATGCGAACGGTCATCACGTCCTTTTCACCGGATCGCGTGGCGACAATCCGCGCGCGGTGGATTTCGTCATGCCGGGCCACCAGTGCCGCGACCTGTTCGGGGCGCACGAACATGCCCTTGATCTTGGTCGTCTGATCCGCGCGCCCCATCCAGCCCTTGATGCGCATATTGGTACGTCCGCAAGGGCTTTCGCCCGGCAGGACCGCGCTCAGATCGCCGGTGGCGAAGCGGATCAGCGGATAATCCGGGTTCAGGCTGGTGACGACGACTTCGCCCACCTCTCCCTCGGGCACCGGATCGCCGGTGCCGGGGCGCACGATTTCCACGATGACACCCTCATCGACAATCATGCCGTCAAGCGCGTCGGTTTCATAGGCGACATTGCCCAGATCCGCCGTCGCATAGCACTGGCGGCAGGTGATCCCGCGCTCCTGATAGTAGGCACGCAGGCTGGGGAAAAGCGCGCCGCCGCCCACAACCGCCTTGGTGATCCTGAGCGCAACGCCCATGTCATCCGCTTTTTCCAGAATGATTTTCAGGAAATCCGGCGTGCCGGCATAGGCTGTGCAGCCAATATCGCGCGCGGCTGTTACCTGAAGCTCGGTCTGGCCTGTCCCTGCGGGCAGGACCGTTGCGCCCACGGCTCGCGCGGCATTCTCGAACATCATGCCCGCGGGCACCAGATGATAGGAGAAGCAGTTCTGCACGATATCGCCGCGCCCGATGCCGGAGGCATGCAGAAACCGCCCCAGCCGCCACCAGTCATGCGCGCCCCGCCCTGGCTCGTAGATCGGGCCAGGTGATTGAAACACATGCTCGAAATCTGCCAGTGCGGTGGCGTTCAGCCCACCGAACGGAGGGCGCGCGGCCTGTGCCTCGACCAGTGCGGATTTGCGCAACACCGGAAGACGTGCCAGATCCGCGCGCGTGGTGATCTGCGCGGGCGAGACAGCGCCCAGATGCGCGGCCAGCCCCGGCGCAGAAAGCGCCGCCGCAACTGCGCGCGGCAACGCCTCGGCCAGATCGGCCTCGCGGGCATCCGTGCTGCGGGTCTCTAGCGGGTCGAAAGGCGTCATGTCGCGGCCCTCTGATGTGCGGGGGGAATGTCCATCTGCCATGTCAGGCCAGCCAGCGCTTGCGGCGACGATAGGAGCGCACCTCGCGAAAGCTCTTGCGGCCCTTGTCGGACATGCCAAGGTAGAATTCCTTCACATCCGGGTTCTCGCGCAGCCCTTCGGCCGTGCCTTCCATCACGATACGCCCGTTTTCCATGATAAAACCGGTATGGGCATAGCGCAGCGCCACATTGGTATTCTGCTCGGCCAGCAGGAAGGTCACGCCCTGTTCGCGGTTCAGACGCGAGACGATCTCGAAAATCTGCTCGACCAACTGCGGGGCCAGACCCATCGACGGCTCATCCAGCAGGATCATCGAGGGACGCGACATCAGTGCGCGCCCGATGGCAGTCATCTGTTGCTCACCGCCCGAAGTATAGCCCGCTTGTGATTTGCGGCGTTCCTTCAGTCGGGGAAAATATTCATAGACCAGTTCCAGTTCTGCCGCGACTGCCGCGCGCCCGTCGGTCCTTGTATAAGCGCCCGTCAGCAGGTTTTCCTCGACGGTCAGATGCTCGAAGCAATGCCGCCCCTCCATCACCTGCACAACGCCGGATTTCACCAGATCAGCGGGGTCCAGCCCCACCATGTTGCGCCCCTCATACAGGATCGTGCCCTTGGTGACTTCGCCGCGCTCGGAATGGATCAGGTTCGAGATCGCCTTGAGGGTCGTGGATTTACCCGCACCATTGCCGCCCAGAAGCGCGGTGATCCCGCCCTTGGGCACGCTCAGGCTGACCCCTTTCAGCGCCAGAATGACGTGATTGTAGAGCACTTCGATATTGTTCACTTCCAGAAGCGTGGTCTGGGTCGTGGTCTTGTTGGGGCTGGCATCAAGCATGGCTTTGGGCCTTTTATCGGTGTTGGGGGGTGGCCCCGGCAAATGCCGGGACCACCATTTCCGCATCAGTTCAGACAGGCAGGCGTGATGTTGTTTTCAGCCGCATAAGCAAGGCTGTCTTCCATCACCATTTCCATGATCAACTCGCGGTCTGACTCAATCCAGTCACTGATGATGTCCCACCGACCTTCATTGGCGTCCCAGCGCTGAACCAGCGCATGGCCGGTACCACCGTGGTTTTGGCAAGAGACCTCGAAGGGCCGCGCAAAGCCCGGAAGGCCCAGTTCCAAAAGTCGTTCTTCGGTGATAACCAGATTAGCCATACCATCGCGCATCATCGCAGGGGTAATTGCGCTGACACCGTGGATTTGCTGCGCGGTGCGCGCAGCTTCCACAGCCAACATGGCCGCGTAAATTCCGCGCGAATACGATACGGTTCCCATTTGGTCACCGGCACCTGCAGCCAAGCCCGAATCATAGACGTAGTTCTGCAAATCGTCATAGAGCGGAAAGTCGCGCCCCACGCCGCTCAGGGCGAGCGAGGTGTAGCCATGCGCACCAGTGCCAACTGGGATCACGTCTTGTTCCGAACCTGACCACCAGATACCGATGAAGTTTTCCATCGGGAAGCGGATATTGGCGGCTTCCTGGATTGCAGTGGGATTCATCACGCCCCAGCCCCACATTAGAACATAGTCTGGACGCTCGCGGCGGATTTGCAACCACTGGCTGCCTTGTTCTTGACCGGGGCTGTCAACACCGATCTGAAGAAAAGTAAATCCGTAGCGCTCGGAGAGACGTTCGAGGGTCGGGATAGGTTCGCGCCCATAGGCCGAATTGTGATACAAAAGCGCGATCTTCTTTCCTTGAATATCATTGTCGTTTTGAGACAGAATCCAGTTGATCATGACCGAAGCGCCATCCCAATAGTTCGAGGGATAGTTAAACACGAAGGGGAACACTTCGCCATTCACCGCTGACGTGCGACCGTACCCCATGGAATGAATGGGAATCTGGTCTTCGGTCGCACGAGGGATCAACTGATAGGTGATGCCGGTGGACAACGGTTGCAACACCAGCGGGTTGTCATTGCGGATAGACTGGTAACACTCCACCCCGCGTTCGGTGTTATAAGCGGTTTCGCATTCGGAATAGCGGATTGGCACACCACCGATACCGCCATCGCGCTCATTGATCAGGGTGAAATAGTCAGCATAGCCATCCGCGAAAGGAATTCCGCCAGCGGCGAAAGGTCCGGTGCGATAGCTAAGATTGGGGAAGTGCAGCGTATCGGCCAGAGTGGGGCCTGCCGCCAGCATGGTTGCCGTCAAAAGCGCGGCAAGTTTGGTCATCTTCATTTGGTTTCTCCTCCCAGTGATGACAAGTTCACTCATGGCCCCTCAATAAGGGAAGGGCCACAATCTCAGTTTTTCCTTGATCGTGCGCCAGAGCGCGGCGATGCCATGTGGCTCCAGGATCAGGAAGACAAGGATCATCGCGCCGATGATCATGATCTCCAGATGCGCGGCCAGATCCGTGGGCCAGCCCAATGTGTTGACCAGCAGCAGTTTCAGCATGACCGGCCCCACGATCAGGAAAGCCGCGCCTGCGAATGCCCCGAAGATCGATCCCAACCCCCCGATGATCACCATGAAGAGCACAAGGAAGGATTTGTCGATCCCGAAGGCCTCGCCTGCCTCTGCTGCACCCAGATAGACGGTAAAGAGAAGCGCGCCCGAAATCCCGATCAGGAAGCTCGACACCGCAAAGGCCGTGAGTTTCGCCATCAGCGGATTGACCCCGATGATTTCCGCCGCGATGTCCATGTCGCGAATGGCCATCCACTGCCGCCCCAATGTGCCGCGCGTCAGGTTGCGCGCGAGCCAGGCTGAAGCCACAAGGAAGCACAGACAGATCATGTACATCGACACTGCCGAGGCACGCGGGCCGGTCACGGGGAAGCCAAAGACCTCGCGCGTGGGGGCCGAAATCATGCCGGTGGGCGAGTAATTGTAGAACCACGCCTGCCGGGTGAACAGCCAGATCAGGAAGAACTGCGCCGCCAGCGTCGCCACCGCCAGATAGAAGCCCTTGATCCGCAGGCTCGGCAGGCCGAACAGCACCCCCACCCCCGCCGTGATGAACCCCGCCGCGATGATGACAAAGACGATGTTCAACTCGGGGAAGGCGGTCATCAGCTTGTAGCTGCCATAGGCCCCCACCGCCATGAATGCCCCGGTACCAAGCGAGAGCTGCCCGCAATAGCCGATCAGGATATTCAGCCCCAGCGCCGCGATCGTGTAGATCAGGAATGGCACCACGATGGAATTGGCCCAATAATCATTGATCACCAGCGGCACACCCAGAAAGGCAATGGCGAGGATCGCATAATAGCCGAACCGGTCGAACTTGATCGGAAAGGTCTGGCTGTCGGCGACATAGCTCGTCTTGAAATCGCCTGCTTCACGATACAGCATCTCTCTACACCCTCTCGATGATTTTTTCGCCGAACAAGCCTTGCGGTCGGAACAGCAGGAAGACGAGCGCGAGCATATAGGCGAACCAGTTTTCCGT
>JAFIEM010000162.1 GCA_020832555.1 Natronohydrobacter sp.
CGCAGATCGCAGGGTTTGTGATCAACAAGTTCCGGGGCGATCCGCGTCTGTTCGATGATGGCTACAGCTACATCGCCGAGCGCACGGGATGGCGGGGTTTCGGGGTGCTGCCGTGGTTTGCGCAGGCGCACAGGCTGCCCGCCGAGGATGCGCTGGATCTGCGCTCTGGCCCTGCGCGGGGCGGGGTGGTGGTTGCTGCCTTGGCGCTGTCGCGGATCGCGAATTTCGATGATCTGGACCCGCTGGCCGCCGAACCGGGGGTGGATCTGGTGATGGTCCAGCCCGGCCAGCCGATCTCGGCAGAGGCGCGGCTGGTGATCCTGCCCGGCAGCAAATCGACGCGCGGCGATCTGGCCTTTCTGCGCGCGCAGGGCTGGGATATCGACCTTGCCGCCCATATCCGGCGCGGCGGGCATGTGCTGGGGATTTGCGGCGGCTTTCAGATGCTGGGCCGTCAGATTGCCGATCCCGAGGGGCTGGAAGGGCCAGCGGGCGTGACCGAAGGTCTGGGGCTGCTGGATGTCACAACACTCATGCAGTCCGACAAGCGGCTGGAGCGGGTGCGCGCGACGCATCTGACCAGCGGCCTGCCCTTCGAGGGCTATGAAATCCATATCGGGCGCACGGATGGTCCGGACCGCGTGCGGGCTTTTGCCCGTGTGGGCGGGGTGGAGGAAGGGGCGATTTCACTCTGCGGGCGGATCACAGGGTCGTATCTGCATGGCATGTTCGGCAATGACGCTTTCCGCGCGGCCTATCTGGCGGGGCTTGGGGTCGCCGGGGCGGGTGTGTCCTATGCAGCGGGGGTCGAGGCCACGCTGGACGCGCTGGCCGATCATCTTGAGGCGCAGCTGGATGTGACGGGTCTGCTGGCGCTGGCGCGGTAGCGGGACCGCCGTGAAAATTCCCGCCCGGCGCAAGCCGGGCAGCGCCCGCGAATGGCATGGGCGGGCGGGTGGGCCATGAGCGGGCGCTTTTTTCGGCAGCGGATCAGCGCTCCGCTAGCGGCTCTGCCAGTCACTCGCGGTGTTTTCCTGCCATCCGGCACGGTGCAGAAGCGGCGTGTCGTCGTGAAATTCCGGGTGGCCGAGGCACAGATAGGCCGAAAACTCCCAGCTCTTCGGCACGTCCAGAAGGTGGGTGAGCGCGTCGGGATCAAGGATCGACACCATCCCAAGCCCCAGATTATGGCTTCGCGCGCGCAGCCAGAGCGTGTGAATCGCCATCGCGGTGGATTGGCGCAGGGTTTCCGGCATGGTCTGGCGACCCAGCCCATGCCCCTGAACCGGGGACAACTCGGTGAACACCGCCAGTTGCACTGGTGCCATATCCAGCCCTGCCAGTTTCAGCGCGTGATAGGCTTCGGCCTGCGCGCCCTCATATTGCGCGGCGGCGTCCTGATTGGCGGAATCGAAATTTTCGCGCACCGCTGCACGCAGCGCGGGGGACTCAATCCGCAGCACGCGCCAGGGCCGCGCATTGCCCACCGAGGGCGCAAGCTCCATTGTCGCCTGCAAATCGGCAAGCACGGCACCATCCACCGGATCGGGTCTGAAATGGCGGATGTCGCGGCGCCATTTCAGCACGTCTTGCAGGAGGGATCGGTGTCTCTCGTCAAATTCCATGCGCGCTTTCCCCCCGGTTGGCCGGATCATTGCACCGCTTGCGGTGTCACCTGCCCCTGCCAGAGCCGCTGATCGCCATTGTGCAATTCCACCTGCCCATTGACCGCGCGCCAGTGCAAGGCACATTCGGCGCGCGCCGGGCAGGCGTCAAGCTGCACGCTGCCTTCCAGATCGGGCATTTCCCCGGTCATCTGCCGCGCCAGCCCCAGCGGCACCGACAGGGTTTCCAGAAAGGCAAGACCTGCAAGGCAGGGACCGGATCTGACGGGGCAGCTTGCGCAATGGAGCGGTTTGAACCTTTCATGGCGCATCAGGCGCTCCTGCGCGTCAGGGCAGGACAGCGGGTCAGGTTTTCGCGCGATGCGCGCGCGGGATGGTCGGTCATATGTCCTCCTCCGGACGCCCCGCCCGGTTTCGTGTTGCATGCGTGATGGCAGGTCTCCTGGCTTGCGGTTTTGTGCGCATCCCCGCCTTCCCGGACCTTGGGTCCAGTGGCGTGAGGGGGCGCGCACCGCTTACAGTTGCGGGGGCAGCGCCGGAATTGAACCGGCTTCCCTATTCTCCCGACGCATCGGGCACCATCGCGGCGAAGGTAGCATTTCGATTCCGCAGTGACGAGCCGAAACTTGCGCTCACTCCGTCGCGTCCCCGAAGGCCATGCCGCCGGTCGCGACCTGTCCGGCAGGGCTGTCGGGATTGCGGGCATGGGGCGGGGTGATGGCGATGAACTTCTGCCAGAGCGCGCCGGCGCGCAGATCGTCGCGCATCTGTTTGCCGCGCCAATCGGCATAGAGCGCGCCCGCGCGGGGCATGGCGCGTTGCGTGTCACTCATCAGGGCCAGATAGGGGTCAGTTGCAGGGGGCTGGGCCGCCAGCAGATCCGCATAAAGCCGGTCGCGTTCTGTCCCGGTGAGCCATCGCGCCTGCCCTGCGATCACGGCGCGATGCGTGCGCGGGGCGAGATATTCGATCAGCGGGTGGTCATCGGTGTTGACGGGCGCATCGGCGAAGAGGCCAGATGCCGCATTTCCGGCGTAGAATTTCAGCGCGCGGTCGATCAGCACCTCATCGGGCGTGTCCACCGCGGTCATGCGACGCCATTGCGCGGCCAGTGTGGCGGGGTCCAGCGGTTCCGCGGTGTTGCGCCCGACGATGGCCAGAATCGAGCGTTCGGGGTAAAGATCGCCGCGCCAGAAGGTCACTTCGGGAAAGACCTGCGCCATGGTGTTGGCGATGATCTCGAATTCGCGGCGCGAGACCTGATAGAGCGGCATCCACTGCACATAGGCCCCGCCTTGGTTCAGGCGGCTGGCCGCAAGGCGATAGTGTTCCACTGTGTAGACATTGCCCACACCCGCGCGCCAGGGCGTGAACAGATCGGCGATGATCATGTCATAGGTTGCGGGAGAACGGGCGAGGCATTGGCGGCCATCTTCGCGGTGGATGGTCACGCGCGGGTCGGTGAAGAGGCCGTTTGTGTAAGGCTGAAACCACGCTTTCGCGAAATCCACCACATCGGGCAGAAGTTCGCAAACCGTCACGCGGTCGGGGTTCGCAAACAGCCCTGCGCCTGCGGAAATGCCGGTGCCCATGCCAAGGAAGAAGATCTCGCGCGGGGCGGGATGGGTCAGGAGCGGGATCATGGTCTGGTTGCGTTCGGGCACCAGCGCGCCGGACCCGCCCAGCGTGTAGAAATTGTTGACGCGGATGAATTTCGCATCGCCGCGCTGGATGGCGGCGACATGGGCGGAGGGGCCTTCGCGAAAGGCCAGCAAGTCCTCGCCCCGGTTCAGGCGGGTCGAGTCCAGCCCCGGCTGCCCTGCCAGCAGGAGGGCCGCCCCCGCCAGCGCCGCAAACCGCGCAATCCGCGCGGCCCAACCGTCCGTGGGCCGCCACAAGGCCAGCACCAGAAGCGCATAGACCGCACCCATCAGCCACAGTCCTTTCCACATCCCAACCAGTGGCAGCAACACAAAGCCCCCCGCCAGCGCCCCTAAAATCGCGCCTGTGGTATTGACCGCGATCAGCCGGCCCAGCATCGCGCCGGGGGGGCCGCCGCCTTCCATCAGGCGCAGCAGGTAGGGCAGCACTGCGCCAAGGATCGTGCCGGGGATCAGCATGGTGAGGATGGCCACGCGCCCGACCTCCAACACATAGCCCGCGAAATCGGCGCGCCCGCCAAGGTATCCAAGCCCGCCCGTCAGGTGGTGGAACAGATGCGGCGTGGCGGCGATGACGGCGCAACTGGCCAGCAACAGGCCCGTCAGCACGGTTTCAGGGCGCAGTGACAGCCGGTTCAGCGCATTGGCCAGCGCCGCGCCCAGCGACAGCGCGACAAGAAACACGGTCAGCACCAGTGCATAGGTATAGACCGAGTTTTGCAGCACCTGCGCAAAGGCGCGGGTCCAGATGACTTCGACTGCGAGTGTGGCAAAGCCAGAGGCGAAGGCGATGATCCAGAGCCGCGCGGGGATGGGGGCGTGCGCGGGTGCTGGATTGCGGGGCATGGGCAGGGCGCGGCGGGCGAGGGCGATGGCCGAGAGGCCCACGAAGAGGTCAAACCCCACGGCGAGCAGATAGGCGCCGGAAAACCCCAGCCACATGGGCAGGAAGAACCCCGCCGCCAAGGCCCCCATCGCCCCGCCTGCGGTGTTGAGCGCGTATAGCGCGGACCCCATCCGCCCAAGGCTGTCACGCGCGCGAATGACATGCTGGCCCATCAGGGGCAGCGTGCCGCCCATCAGAATGGCCGAGGGCAGCAGGATCGTTGCGGCGACCAGCGCCTTCAGCGCCGTTTCCAGAACCGGGTTGCCGCCGACCCATGCGTAAAGCGTGGGGTAGAGCGTGAAATAGGCGTCTGCGACCAGAAAATGCCCCAGCGCCGTGGCGGCTACGCCAATCTCGACCAAGCCAAAAGCGCGCAGGGGGCGGGTCAGCCGGGCCGAAATGCGCCCGAACAACCAGCCGCCCAGCGCGATGCCCGCAAAGAAAATCGCGATGGTCAGCGCGGCGGCCTGCGCGGTGGACCCAAAGAGCAGCCCCAGTTCGCGCACCCAGAGCACCTGATAGATCAGCGCCGCTGCCCCGGACAGGGTAAACAGCGCGCCAAGTGCGGGCGTTTCAAAGCGGCGGGGCGCGGTGGCGCAGGGAAAAGCGTAGGTCATGGCGTGTCTGTTATGATATAACACAAATGGCAGCAAGTCGCGGCGCTGGCTGGGCGCAATTCCTGCCCAGAGCCACGACATTATGCGATGTTTTGTCGTAGCCATATGCTACGCTTCCACTTGCGGGAGCTTCGCAGTTTTGGAGGAGGGTCGGATGTTGATGATGCGGGTTGGAAAGATTGTATCGGTTGCTTTCTTGATGAGCGCGCCCTTGCCGATTGCGGCTGACGGGACGCAGATGGACGCCGCCCTGATCGAGATGGGGCGCGCCTTGTTCAATGATGTCGGCCTGTCGGGTGAGGGGCTGCATTCCTGTGCGACATGCCATCCTGTGACGATGGATCTGGAAGGGCACACGACGAATAACAGCTATGTCGGGTTGGAAATCGTGC
>JAFIEM010000163.1 GCA_020832555.1 Natronohydrobacter sp.
ATCAGGCGGCCAGCATCGTGCGCGAACTGGCCCAGCCCACGCAATCGCTGACGGGTTTCAGCCAGGCGCGTGATCTTGATGTGCGCGTCGAGGGCGAGGATATCGTCGTCACCCTCTCTGAGGCCGAACGTCTGGCCACGGATGAGCGTACCATGCGCCTGTCGCTGGAAATCATCCGCCGTCGTGTCGATGAGGCGGGCACCCGCGAACCCACGATCCAGCGTCAGGGCTCTGACCGTATCCTGATCCAGGTGCCCGGTATCGGCTCGGCCGAAGAATTGAAGGCGCTGATCGGCACCACGGCGCGGCTGACCTTCCATCCGGTGATCAATGTCACCTCGAACCCTGACGAAATTCCGGGGCCGCGGCAGGTGATTTATCCGTCGATGGATGAACCGGGCGTATTTTATGTGCTGGATCAGACCCCTGTGGTCACGGGTGAGCAACTGGTCGATGCCCAGCCCGGCATGGACCAAAACAACCGCCCCGCCGTGAATTTCCGCTTCAATCCGGCAGGAGGGCGGGCATTCGGCCTCTATACCGCTGAAAACATTGGTAATCCCTTTGCCATCGTGCTCGATGGCGAGGTCGTTTCGGCCCCGGTGATCCAGAGCCATATTCCGGGCGGGTCCGGCATCATCACAGGGCGTTTCACGGTCGAGGAAACCAGTCGGCTGGCGGTTCTGCTGCGCGCCGGGGCCTTGCCTGCGGAAATGGATTTTCTGGAAGAACGCACTGTCGGTCCCGAACTGGGGCAGGACAGTATTGACGCAGGCCGGATTGCGGCGATCGTCGCCATGGTGGCGGTGCTCGCCTTCATGCTGGCCTCTTATGGCGCTTTCGGGATCATCGCGAATATCGCGCTGTTGCTGAATATCTCGATGATCTTCGCGCTCCTGTCGCTGATCGGGGCGACGCTGACCTTGCCGGGGATCGCCGGGATCGTGCTGACCATCGGCATGGCAGTGGACGCCACAGTGCTGATCTTCGAGCGCATACGCGAGGAAATGCGCACGGCGAAGGGTCCAGCCCGCGCCATCGAGCTGGGCTATGAGAAGGCGCTCTCGGCCATTCTGGACGCGAATATCACGACCTTCATCACCGCGTTGATCCTGTTCGCGATGGGCTCTGGTCCGGTGCGCGGCTTTGCGGTCACGTTGGGGCTGGGGATCATCACCTCGGTCTTTACAGCGCTTCTTGTCACCAAGCTGATGATCGTCATCTATTTCGAGCGCGTGCGCCCGAAAACACTTGTGATCTGAGGGGGTTGGGAATGAGACTTAAACTGGTTCCGCAAGATACCTCGGTCGATTTCTTCCGCCATTCGCGGTTGACCTTCGGGGCCTCGGCGCTGGCGATGGTGCTGTCCATCGTCGTTTTCTTCGTGATGGGACTGAATTTCGGCATCGACTTCCGGGGGGGCACGTCGATCCGCACCGAAGCGCAGGCCCCGGTCGATATCGGCGCTTACCGCGCGGCCATCGTGCCCCTGGGGTTCGGGGATGTCGCCATCACCGAGGTTTTTGATCCGGCTTTCGGTGCAGATCGCAATGTCGCAATGGTGCGCATTCAGGCGCAGGAAGGCACCGAGGCCATCACCCCAGAACAGATCAACGCGGTGCGCGAGGCGCTGGTGGCGGTGGACCCGACGCTGGTCTTTGCCGCCGTTGAATCGGTCGGCCCAAAGGTCTCGGGCGAGTTGATCCGCTCTGCGGTGATCTCGGTCGTTCTGGCGCTGGCGGCGGTACTGTTCTACATCTGGCTGCGCTTCGAGTGGCAGTTCTCCGTGGGCGCGGTGGCGGCGCTGGTGCATGACGTGGTGCTGACCATCGGCATTTTCAGCATCCTGCAGATTCGCTTCGATCTGGCGATCATTGCAGCGCTTCTGACCATCGTCGGCTATTCGCTTAACGACACGGTGGTTGTCTTCGACCGGGTGCGCGAGAACCTGATCAAATACAAGAAACGGCCCTTGAAAGAGGTGCTGACGCTCTCGATCAATGAGACGCTCTCGCGCACCGTCATGACCTCGGTCACGACGCTTCTGGCGCTGATCGCGCTTTTCGTGCTGGGCGGCGATGTGATCCGGGGTTTCGTATTTGCGATGATCTGGGGCGTCATCGTGGGCACCTATTCCTCGGTTTTCGTGGCCTCGGCCGTGCTGTTGCGTCTGGGCGTCAAGCGCGACTGGTCGAAGAATTCGGGCGATACAGCGGGCACGCGCTTCGGGGTGAAGGAAGGCTGAGATGCGCATCTCCGAGGTGGATTTCGGCGCGAAGCAACCGGTGGATGGTTATGGCCCCGACTTCTTCCGACTCGGCGGAGAGGCGCATCCTGCGCCGCTTCTGGTCGCACCGGGGATCGTGCAGGGCTGGGGCGGCTACGCGGACCGTGACACGCTGCTTGCGCTGGCAGGACAGGTTGATGTGCTTCTGATCGGCACGGGCGGGCAGATCGCGCATATCCCGGCTGATCTGCGCGCGGCGCTGGAGGAGGCAGGCTTGGGCGTAGAGGCGATGGACAGTCCGGCCGCCTGCCGTACCTATAATGTGCTTCTGTCCGAGGCGCGGCGCGTGGCTCTTGCTGTTCTGCCCGTGGGCTGAGGGCAGAATTTTGAGTATTTCTGGCAAGATGAAACCAGAAGGTCGGTCATGCTGACAGTGCGAGGGCTGGCCTGCGCGCGGGGTGGTTTGCCTTTGCTGGAGGGGGTCAGTTTCGCGCTGGAGACGGGTCGGGCGCTGGTGTTGCGCGGTCCCAACGGATGCGGCAAGACCACGCTTCTGCGCACGGTGGCGGGCTTGCAGCCTGCACTGGCGGGCGAGATTTCGGCAGCCCCGGACAGCATTGCCTATGCGGCCCATGCCGATGGGATCAAGGGTACCTTGAGCGTTCGCGAGAATCTGGCGTTCTGGGCCGCGATTTATGGCACGCGCGGGATTGAGATGGCGCTGGAGCAAATGAATCTGCGCGCGCTGGAAGATCGTGCGGCGCAGAACCTGTCGGCGGGGCAGAAACGGCGGCTGGGGCTGGCGCGGCTGATCGTCACAGGCCGCCCGGTCTGGGTGCTGGACGAGCCGACGGTTTCGCTGGATGTGGCCTCGGTCGCGCTGTTCGGCGCGGTGGTGCGGGCGCATCTGGAGAAGGGGGGCATGGCGCTGATCGCGACGCATATCGACCTTGGGTTGCCAGAGGCGGAAGTTCTGGATTTGTCGCCCTACAAGGCCCGCCTGCCGGACCTCGGCGCGGGCGGATTTGACGAGGCTTTCCTGTGATCGCGCTTCTGACACGCGACCTGCGGCTGGCGCTGCGGGCAGGGGGCGGCTTCGGGTTGGGGCTCGCGTTTTTCCTGATCCTTGCGGTGCTGGTGCCGCTGGGCGTGGGGCCGGAGCCCGCGACACTGGCGCTGATCGCACCGGGGATTCTGTGGGTGGGGGCGTTGCTGGCTTGCCTGTTATCGCTGGACCGCATCTTTGCGCTGGATTTCGAGGATGGCTCGCTTGATCTGCTGGCCACCGCCCCTGTGCCGCTGGAGGCGGTGGTCACGATCAAGGCGCTCGCGCATTGGCTTACCACCGGGCTGCCGCTGGTGCTGATCTCGCCGGTGCTGGGTTTGCTGCTGTTCCTGCCTGCAGAGGCCTATCTGTGGCTGATCCTGTCGCTGTTGCTGGGCACCCCGGCTCTGTCGGTGATCGGCACATTCGGTGCGGCGCTGACTGTGGGGCTGAAACGCGGGGGACTGTTGATGTCGCTTCTGGTGCTGCCGCTCTATATTCCGACGCTGGTTTTCGGGGCGGAAGTGGTCAGCCGGGGCGCGCAGGGGCTGGCGGTTAACACACCGCTCGCCTTGTTGGCGGGGATTACAGCAGGAGCTGTGGCATTATTGCCCTTTGCATCCGCGCATGTGCTGCGGATAAACCTTCGGTGAGCCACGCGCGAAGTGACTTGAGACAGGCCAGAGCGAAAGATAGGTGATCCCCATGGCATCCTTCTGGGAATATGCGAACCCGCTGAAATTTATGCGCACGAGTGATTGGCTGTTGCCGATCGTGGCGGTGGCGGCTGTCGTGGTTACGACAACCGGATTGATCTGGGGGTTCTTCTTCACGCCGGATGATTTCCGGCAGGGATCGACGGTGAAGATCGTGTTCCTGCATGTGCCAGCGGCGATGATGGCGATCAATATCTGGGTGATGATGCTGGTGGCCTCGCTGGTCTGGCTGATCCGGCGGCACCATGTCAGTGCTCTGGCCGCCAAGGCTGCGGCGCCCATCGGTCTGGTCATGACCTTGATCGGGCTGATCACGGGCGCCGTCTGGGGGCAGCCGATGTGGGGGACATGGTGGGCCTGGGACCCGCGCCTGACCAGCTTCCTGATTTTGTTCCTGTTTTACCTTGGCTATATCGCGCTTTGGGCGGCGATTGATGATCCGGATACAGGGGCGGATCTGACGGCTGTGCTGTGTCTGGTGGGCTCGGTTTTCGCAGTGCTCTCGCGCTATGCGGCGATCTTCTGGAACCAGGGCTTGCATCAGGGCGCGTCGCTCTCGGTCGCGCCGGGCACGCGGATGGACTGGGCGTATAAGGCACCGCTCTATACCTGCATGGTCGGGTTCGGCCTTGTTTTTGTTGCGCTTTTGCTGGCCGGAACGCGGACCGAAATCCGCGCGCGGCGGATGAAAGCGCTGGTGGCGCGGGAGCGGATGGCATGATGCCGGACCTTGGACGATATGCGCTGGAAGTGTCGCTGGCTTATGTGGTGTCACTGGGCATGATCGGGGCTTTGGCCTTGTTTTATTGGGTCCGGGGGCGTGCGGTGAAGCGGCAACTGGCTGAAATCGAGACACGACGAGGAGAGAATGGGTAAATTCCGACCACTGATGTTCCTGCCGCCGGTCATCTTTGCGGCGATTGCGGCGTTGTTTTTCATGGGAAATTTCCGTGAGGATCGGGAAGCACTGCCGTCTGCGCGCGAAGGGCAGCCGGCACCGGCGGTCGTGCTGACGCAGTTGGGCGACAATTTGTTGTTTGATGACAGCAGCTTGCGCGATGGCGAGGTGAAGCTGGTCAATTACTGGGCGTCCTGGTGCGCGCCCTGCCGGGCAGAGCATCCGCTGCTGGAGGATCTGGCCGAGATCGTGCCGGTTTACGGGGTCAACT
>JAFIEM010000164.1 GCA_020832555.1 Natronohydrobacter sp.
TCGCGCAATCCGCCGACAAGCTGCGCGACGGCAACCTTGATGCGTCGCTGATCACAGCGGGGATCCCCACAGCCTCGATCACCGAATTGGCGAATGGGCATGATGTCGTGATCGTGCCGCTGACCGGTGCCGAAATCGAAGCCCTGCAGGAAGTGCAGCCCTATTACGCTTCGGTCACGCTGCCTGCTGGAACCTATCGCGGTGTGGACGCGGATGTAGAGACGCTGGCCGTGCGCGCGATCTGGGCCACCCATGCCGATCTCGACGACGATCTGGCCTATGCCATGGTCAAGGCGCTCTATGAAAACACCGAAACACTGGCGCAGGTGCATGTCATGGGCGCACAGATCTCGCTTGAGACCGCTCTGGAATCCGTCTCGGTTCCGCTGCATCCGGGTGCAGAGCGCTATTACCGTGAAATGGGCCTGATCGAGTGATCGGGACAGGCTGGCGCGGCTTTGCTGCGCTTTGCCTGATATATCTGGTCATGGGCGGCACATCTGCCGCCCGTGCCTGCGAGGCGGATATGCTGGAACTGGTGGATCTGCGCGGCGAGACCGTGCTTGCCGTATTCGACGGTCCCGGTTTTGCGTTGAACTGGCGTCACTCTGTCACCCTGACGCCGGTGCGCGCAGAGTACAGGCTGGTTGCAGGCCGCGGGATCGTCCAGACCGCCGAGCGCTTCGCGGCCCACGGCCCCGGCATGGCGCATGAGGGCGCTGGCTGGCGGATCGAGGATGGGCAGATCGTGCTGGATCTCGACCGCGACATCGACCGGCTGATCCTGCGCACGGCCCCCGACCATGAAAACCGCCTCCAGACGACTGCCACCGAGATCGACCTGACCCAATGGCCCGCAACGCCGCTCGAAATCCGGGCGGCGGATTGCAAGGAAACCGAGAAATGACCACCCCGCAGCCCCAAAGCACCCTCTCTGACGCAGAAATGGATGCCATTGTCCGCAAATATGACAATGAGACCAATTTCAGACGCCTGACCGGTGTGACAGGTTGGATCGTCACCCTGGCCTGTGTCGTCCTTAGCGTGTTTCACATCTACACCTCGGGTTTCGGGCTGTTGAACGAAGTCATGCACCGTTCGGTGCATATGAGCTTCATCATGCCGCTGGTGTTTCTGCTGTTCCCGCGCGTGCAGGTCGAAAAGCCGCTGCGCGCCTGGGGTTTCGGCCTGGCTTTCGGGGCTTTCTACCTGTTTCTGGGGATGCAACTCGCCGATGCACTGGCAGGGCGCATCCCGGATGCTGCGCGCTACGGGTTGATTGCGCTCAGTGCGGCGCTCGCGCTGACGGCGCTGCCTGTCAGCAAACTGGGCGGATATGGCGACCGGCTCTCGATCATTGACTGGCCGCTGGCGATTGCGGGCGGGGCGTCCTCGCTCTATCTGATCGTGTTCTTTGATACGATCTTCATCCAGAATGTCGGCTTCCCGCAGCCCTTCGACTATGTGATGGGGCTGATCGCCATTATCATGGTGCTGGAAGCCGCGCGCCGCACCATGGGCGAGGTGCTGCCGGTCATCGGCACGCTCGCGCTGCTTTACGCCATCTTCGGCCCCTATCTGCCCGGCGATCTGGCCCATCGCGGCTATAATATCATCCGGCTGGTCAACCATCTCTATCTCGGGACCGAAGGGATTTACGGCATTGCCATTGGCGTGGTGGCGACATTCGTGTTTCACTTCGTCCTGTTCGGGGTGCTCGCGCAGAAATCGGGGCTGGGGCAGTTGTTCATCGACCTCGCCAGCATTGTCGCAGGTCGCTATTCGGGCGGCCCGGCCAAAGTGGCGGTCGTGTCCTCGGGCTTTTTCGGCATGATCTCCGGCTCGCCTGTCGCCAATACCGTGACCACCGGGGCCTTCACCATTCCGATGATGAAATCCAAGGGCTTCTCCGGGCGCTTTGCAGCCGCGACCGAGGCTTCGGCCAGTTGCGGCGGGCAGGTCACACCGCCGATCATGGGCGCGGCGGCCTTCGTGATGACCGAAATGCTGGGCGTGCCCTATAACGAATTGATCCTGATCGCAATCATCCCGGCGGCGTTCCACTACCTCTCGACGCTGTTCATGGTGCATCTGGAAGCCAAGCGCCTTGGCCTTTCCGGCATCGCGCCCGACAAGCTGCCGCAATTCATGGATGTGCTCGCGCGCTCCTGGCATCTGTTCATCCCGCTGATCGTGATGGTCACGCTTCTTTTGATGAAATTCACCCCCTTTCTGGCTGCGTTCTGGGGGATCATCCTGACGATCGGCTGCTCTTATATCCCGCTTGTGCTGCAACTTGTCGGGCTGGGGCGGCGTATGGATGCCTCCAGCGCGCTCACGCCGCGAAAACTGGTCGGCGCGTTGGAGAACGGCGCGCAGCAATCCATCGCCATCACTGCTGCCTGTGCCTGTGTGGGCTTCATTCTGGGTGTGACCACGCTGACCGGCATGGGGTTCAAATTCTCGGGCGCGGTGATTGACGGCGCGGCCTGGATGGGGGCCACGGTTTCGGCGCTCGATCCGCTGGGCTTTCTCAGCCAGAATGGCACCACGCTGTTCTTCGCGCTGATTTTCGTGGCAATCGCCTGCATCATCATGGGCGCGGGCATTCCCACGACCCCCACCTATATCATCCTTGCCGCCATCGCGGCCCCGGCGCTTCAGCAACTGGGCGTTCCGCTTCTGGCCACGCATTTCTTCGTGTTCTATTACGGCGTTCTGGCCGATATCACGCCGCCCGTGGCCCTTGCCGCCTATGCGGGCGCGGGCATTGCGCGCTCGGACCCGATGCAGACCGGCATGACCGCGTTCCGCCTGTCGATGGGCAAGGCATTGGTGCCGATGATGTTCATCTATGCGCCCGCGCTTTTGTTCATCGATTTCACGGTCTGGGACTTCTCGCTGGCGCTGTCCTCGGGCGTGCTGTCGATCATCGCGCTGTCGGTGGCCTATATCGGGTTTTTCAAGACCTCTGTCGCGCGCTGGGAAAAATGGGTGCTGACCATCGCCGGTCTGGTGCTGGTGGCGCATGATGTCCTGGCCATCGCGCTCAGTGCCACGGTGGTGTTCGCCATCCTGATCCGCAATGCGCGTCGCGCGGCAGGTGAAGAGCCAGGCATCGCGCCAGACCCCGGCTAGACGGGGCTTTCGGGTCAGGTCAGATCGCGTTGAACGGCTGTGAACATCGCGCGCAGGGTGATCAAAGCTGCGTCGTCCTGGGGGGAAAGCTTCTTCTTAGCGGCATAGACCAGATAGAAGAACATGATCCGTGCCACTTCGGCACGGTTTTTCGTGATATCCCGCCCCAGACGGTCCTGGATGAAATCGCGCAAACCCGCGAGCCGCCTGAACTCGCGCAGCGACGCGGCTGCGCGCCCCAGATCATGCGCAGCCGGTGCAAAACAGGCGCAATCCCAGTCATAGATCATGCCGTTCTGACCTACATTGAACCGGTGCAGATCGGCGTGGTTGAAAACATGCACTGTGTCCATGCAGGCCGCCTGTATCGCTGGCAGGTCGGTCCGGGGAACCCCGGCCATGGCCAGATTGGCGGCCAGATTGCGCATGCGCCGTTGATAAAGCTGCGGCATCTCGAGCATGGTCGCCTCAAGAGTGTCAAAACCGCTTGCAGGATGGGCGATGCTGAACGCGTTCATCTGCAGGAGGATTTCGATCAACGCGCCGGGAGATACCGGGGCGAAGGCTTCGAATTCGAACAGAACCACACTGAACCGCCGCCCCTCATTGATCTCGATGATCCGCGGCATCTGGCACGGCAACTTGCCCCAGAGTGTGCGATATACCCATTGCAACCGTTTCAGATCCGCCGAGTTGCGCCGATAGATCTTTTCGAACGCCAGAACCGGCCCGCAGAGCGACCGATATTGCACTTTGCGGAAGATATTGACATTGCCGAATACCCTGCCGGTGTCGCTCAGAAATTCGGCATCCTGGCAGTTTTTCTGGAAATGAAGGCGCAAGCGAGGCTCGATCTGCGAAAACAGCCTGATATAGAAGGCCATATCCCCTGTGGTGCAGGCATGGCGTGCCAGCAGCGCGACTTGCTGAAAGGTCAGTTCCTTGCCCTCGGAAAACAGAGTGCCAGCCTCGATCAGATCTTGCTGGGGTTTCACGTCGTCCGAGAATATCATCAAGAAAACCTGTCTGGACTACGGAAGTGGCGCAGCATGAAAGCGGGCACGCCAACCCGATCTCGCGAACTGTAACAGAAATGTGGCCTTATCTGTCAAGCCTTTCGGCCTGATACGCTTCGCCGCAACGCAGCGATTTTGCCTTGACATTATCTTGCGTGTGGATCAGTTGATTTGGAAGGAAATTACGCAGGCCGCATGGCTGAAGATGACAGGAGTCCATGAATGTCCGAAGCGCCCGTTCACAAAGACAAGCCCTGGCTGTTTCGCACCTATGCAGGCCATTCGACCGCGAAAGCCTCGAACGAACTGTATCGCACCAACCTGTCCAAGGGGCAGACCGGGCTTTCCGTGGCCTTCGACCTGCCGACCCAGACGGGCTATGACAGTGATCATGAACTGGCGCGCGGCGAGGTCGGCAAGGTTGGCGTGCCAGTCTGCCATCTGGGCGATATGCGGATGCTGTTTGATCAGATCCCGCTTGAGCAGATGAATACCTCCATGACAATCAATGCGACGGCGCCCTGGCTTCTGTCGCTCTATATCGCGGCGGCGGAAGAGCAGGGGGCGGATATCTCGAAACTGAACGGGACTGTTCAGAATGACCTGATCAAGGAATATCTCTCGCGCGGCACCTATATCTGCCCGCCGGAACCCAGCTTGCGCATGATCACCGATGTCGCGGCCTATACGCGCGAGCATCTGCCGAAATGGAACCCGATGAATGTCTGTTCCTACCACTTGCAGGAAGCGGGTGCCACGCCGCAGCAGGAACTGGCTTTTGCATTGGCCACGGCCTGCGCGGTGCTGGATGATCTGAAAACCAAGGTGCCGCCCGAGCATTTCCCGCAAATGGTGGGGCGGATCTCGTTTTTCGTGAATGCGGGTATCCGGTTTGTGACCGAGATGTGCAAGATGCGCG
>JAFIEM010000165.1 GCA_020832555.1 Natronohydrobacter sp.
CCGTTGCAGGTTCTGGCGGCTTTGGGCGGGCGCGAACAGGCGGCGATCTGCGGCGCGGTGCTGGCGGCGCGGGCGCATCGCATCCCGGTAATCCTTGACGGGTTCATCTGCACCGCAGCGGCGGCTTGCCTGCACGCAGCGGATGCGCGGTTACTCGCGCATTGTCTTGTCGGCCATGCCTCTGCCGAACCCGGCCACCGCCGGTTGCTGGCGGCACTGGGACAGAAACCAGTGCTGGATTTCGACATGCGGCTGGGCGAGGGGTCCGGCGCGGCACTGGCGCTGGGTATCCTGCGCGCGGCGCTGGCCTGCCATAACGGCATGGCGACATTCGCCGAGGCGGGGGTCTCGGGCGCATGATCCGCGCGCGGCTGGCAGAGGTGCAACTGGCGCTGATGCTGCTGACACGTCTGCCCGCCGGTCGCCTGCAAGACCCTGTTCCGACGATTGCGGCCAGCGCATGGGCCTTTCCGCTGGCCGGGTTCGTGGTCGGGGCAGGGGCGGCTCTCGCCTTCTGGCTCGCCGCGATGGTTCTGCCGCTGTCGCTGGCCGCGCTGATCGCGCTGGGCGTGCAGATCGCGCTGACCGGGGCCTTGCACGAAGACGGGCTCGCGGATCTCGCGGACGGCATCTGGGGCGGGCAGACGCCCGCGCGGCGGCTGGAGATCCTGCGCGATTCGCGCATTGGCAGCTATGGTGCGCTGGCGCTGCTCTTGTCGGTCGCGCTGCGCTGGCAGGCGCTGGTGATCCTTGCCAGCCACAGCCTGAGCGCCACGCTGGCCGCATTGGTGGTGATTGCGATGCTCAGCCGGGTTGCGCCTGTGCTGCTTCTGGCGCTCTTGCCCCCCGCGCGCCCTGACGGGTTGGGACATGCGGCGCGGTCTGTGCCGTGGTCTATCGTGATCGCGGCAAGCCTGATTGCGCTTGCGCCGGGGATCTTGCCATGGGTTCCCTTGGCCCCGCTGGTTGTGATCCTGGTGGGGCAGGGTCTTGTCTCTGTCCTGCTGGGGGAACTCGCGCGCCGCCGCCTTGGCGGGCAGACCGGCGATGTGCTGGGGGCCGGGCAGCAACTGGCCGAGATGGCGGGGCTTCTGGTGCTGGTGGCGCTGGTCGGCATGTAGGGTGCAGCGCTACGCACCCTACGCCACCCCGCTCAGAACAGGATCGAGGGCAGCCAGAGCACCAGACCGGGGAAGATGAACAGAAGCGCGATCCCGAAGATCTGCAGCGCCACGAAAGGCACAGCCCCCTTGTAGATCATCCCCGTGCTCACTGAATTGGGTGCCACACCCCGCAGATAGAATAGCGAGAAGCCGAAAGGCGGGGTCAGGAAGCTGGTTTGCAGGTTCACCCCGATCATTACCCCCAGCCAGACCGGATCAATGCCCAGCAGCAGCAGCGTTGGCGCGGTGATCGGCAGCACGATGAAGATGATCTCGAACGTGTCGAGGATGAAGCCCAGGATGAACATGATGATCATGACCACGATCATCGCCCCCATCGCGCCACCCGGCATCGAGGTCAGGAATTCGCGCACCAGATTGTCGCCGCCCATCTGGCGGAACACGATGGCAAAGACCGACGCGCCGAACAGGATGATGAAGATCATCGAGGTGATGACCGCCGTGCGCCGTGCAACTTCGACGAACACGCCCAAGCTCAGCCGCCAGCGCAGCGCCGCCAGCAATGTGGCCCCCACGGCCCCCACGGATGCGGCCTCGGTCGGTGTGGCAATGCCGCCTAGGATCGAGCCCAGAACAGCCGCAATCAGCAGCAGTGGCGGGATCAGCGCGAAAACGATTTCCTTCCACAGCCCTTGCTTTTCTTCAGGTGGCACAGGCGTTGCAGGGCAGCTTTCGGGATCGAAAATCGCCTTGTAGATAATATACAGGATATAAAGCGTGACCAGTAGCAGCCCCGGAATGATCGCGCCTGCGAACAGGTCGCCCACCGAAACGGTCTTGGGGGCGAAATTGCCAAGGCTCATCTGCACCTGAGAATTCATGCCCGCGATCATGTCGCCCATGAAGATCAGCACGGTCGAGGGCGGGATGATCTGCCCCAGAGTGCCGGAAGCACAGATCGCGCCAGACGCGAGTTTCGGATCATAACCCGCGCGCAGCATGGCAGGCAGCGAGATCAGCCCCATGGTGACCACGGTCGCCCCCACAACCCCGGTCGAGGCCGCCAGCAGCGCGCCCACAAGGATCACCGAGATCCCCAACCCCCCGCGCATGTTGCCGAAAAGCTTGCCCATCGTGGTCAGCAATTGTTCCGCGATATTGCTGCGCTCCAGCATCACCCCCATGAAGATGAACAAGGGCACCGCGACCAGCACTTCATTGATCATGTAGCCCGTGTAACGCCCGGCCAGCGCGCGCAGGTTCGACAGGTCGAACACGCCGAAATAGAGGCCGAGATAGGCGAAGAGCACGGATGTGCCCGCCAGCGTGAAGGCCACCGGGAAACCGATCAGCAGAAAGCCGATCACGGCAAAGAACATCAGCCCGGCAAGGATCTCGCCGATCAGAACTGGATCCATGTCAGGCGGTCTCCGTGTCGTATTTGTAACGGTAATCCTCGGGCACCAGATCATAGCGCCCGGCGATGATCAGGATCGACCGGATCGCCATGGCGATCCCCTGCAGCGCGATCACCACGGCCAGCACCAGAATGAAGGTTTTCAGCACCCACAGCCCCGGCATCCCGCCGGGATTGGCCGAAGCCTCGCCCAGCCGCCAGGAGCGCTGGACGAAGGTGAAGCAATAGGACCAGACGACCCAGGCAAAGGGCATCAGGAAGATGCAGACCCCCAGCAAATCCAGCCATGCCTTGCGCAATGTCGAGGCCGGGCGGTAGAAGATATCCACCCGCACATGGTCATTACGGTAAAGCGCATATCCGGCGACGGCGGTGAACATCACTCCGTTCATCCACGGATACAGATCCTGCATCCAGAGCCGTGTGTTCAGGAACACATAGCGTTCCACCACCACCCAGAAACAGACCAGAACGATCCCCACCGACAACCACATGAAGGTGTTGCCGATGATCCGGTTGATCAGGTTGATCAGGCGCATCAGATAGGAAAGCGCGGTCATGCCAGCCTCGTCTGTCAGGGGGGCGGGTGTGAAATTGCGGCCCCGGATCAGATCCGGGGCCGCCAATATCAGGCTAAGCGATCCAACTCAGCCCAGATCCGAGATGTCGAAATACTTCTCGCGCGCGATGGCGAAAGTCAGGTCGGTATTCTCGGTGCGGGTGCGCAACAGGTTGAGGTTCTGCACGAAGCTTTCCGCCACGGCCTTGGTCTTGGCATCGCCACCATCCAGGATCTCGACCAGCAATTCGCGCGATGCCGCAGCACCGGCTTCGAGAATGCTCTCAGGCCAGTCCTTATGTGCGATCACACCATGATTGTCGATCATATCCGCCAGTGCGATCGGATCGTTGGCGTAGAATTCCGACGGCACCTGATCGTATTCGGCCTGACAGGCATCGCGCACGATCCCTTGCAGGTTCGCAGGCAGCGCCATGAACTTTTCCTTGTCGATGGCAACTTCGGTCGCCAGACCCGGCTCGATGAAGGACGAGGTGTAGTAATGCTTGCGCACCTGATGGAAACCCAGTGCGCGGTCATTATAGGGGCCGACGAATTCGGCTGCATCCAGCGCACCCGATTGCAGCGCCGCGAAGATCTCGCCGCCCGCCATGTTCGTCACCGAGGCACCCATCTTCTGCCAGACCTGACCGCCCAGACCCGGCGTGCGGAAGCGCATGCCCTGAACGTCCTCGATGCCGCTCAACTCATTCTGGAACCAGCCACCCGCCTGCGTGCCGGTATCGCCCGACAGGAAACCGACCAGACCGAAATCATCATAGATATCGTCCCAAAGCTCCTGACCGCCCAGATAGCGCACCCAGGCCGCCAATTCGCGTGAGGTCATCCCGAACGGAACCCCGGTGAAGAAGCCCAGACCCTGCGACTTGTTCAGCCAGTAATAGGCGGCACCATGGCTCATCTCAGCAGAGCCGTCGATCACGGCATCGAGCGATTGCAGCGCGGGGACCATTTCGCCTGCGGCAAAGACCTCGATGGTCAGCGCGCCATCGGCAGCGGCGTTGATCCGGTCGGCGACGCGCTGCGCGCCGGTGCCCAGACCGGGGAAATTGCGCGGCCATGTCGTGACCATGCGCCAGGTGATACGGCCCTGCGCGATAGCCGGTGCCGCCAGCGTCGATGCCGCAGCAGCCGTGCCCCCGAGTGCCGAGGTTTTCAGAAATGAACGACGATCCATGTAGTCCTCCCATGGTTTTTTGTCTTGACGCGTCAGATAGACGAGCATTCGTTAAAAACCACAGAACCGGCCCCCTGTGAACAGGGTTTTTGCGGATCATTCCTGAAATTCCCGCGACCGGCTGGCCGGTCGGGTTCGCTACGGCCCGCGTGTCAGCGTCTGGCGCGGCAAAACTGCATCGGACTTGCGCAGGTTGATCCAGTTGGCCAGCAGGATCACACCCGCCCCCAGAAACACGAACGGATCAAGTGCTTCGGCATAAAGCCACAGCCCCACCAGCGCGATCAATGGCAGGCGCAGGAACTCCATCGGGGCAACCGTCGTGGCCGGGGCCAGCGCCAAGGCCGAGGTCAGCGCGTAATGCGCGCTCAGGCCCGTGACGCCTACGACTGCAATCCAGCCCCAGAGCGCGGAAGAGGGCCATGTGAACCCGCCCCACAGGCTGAGCACCAGCGCCATCAGCCCTTGGCTGAGCGACATCCAGAACAGCACGCACAGCACCCCGTCCGCGCGCATGATCCGTTTCGTCAGCATGATGTTCAGCGCAAAGCCCACGGCAGACCCCAGCGCTGCCAGATGGCCGATGCTCAGCGCCTGCGTTCCGGGTTGCGCCACGATCAGCACGCCCACGAAGCCCAGCAGCGCCACCATGATCCGCGTGCGGGTAAATGTCTCGCCCAGCAGCAAGGGCGCGAGCAGCGCCACCCAGATCGGCATGGTGAATTCCAGCGCCACAAGCTGCGCCAGCGGGATCAGCATCAGCGC
>JAFIEM010000166.1 GCA_020832555.1 Natronohydrobacter sp.
GTGGATATCGAGAATTACGAGGTTCTGGACTATCATCTGGTAGGCCGCCGGGTCTGGCACATGGCGATGTCGGATGACGAGAAGCTGTTGTTCACCACGAATGGGGTTTCGGGCGATGTGACGATCATCGATCTGGAACGGGGCGAGCCGGTCAAGACGGTCAAGGTCGGGCGCTTCCCCTGGGGGGCGGCTTACCGGCCTGCGGATAGCTGATGGCCGCGCTTGACGTCGCAGATCTGAGCTTTCGCTATGGCAAGAAAGAGGCGCTGAAGGGCGTCTCTTTTGCCGTTCAGCCGGGCGAGTTCTGCGCACTGCTTGGCCCGAACGGGGCGGGTAAATCGACGCTCTTTGCGTTGCTGACGCGGCTCTTTGTGGCGCGCGAGGGGCGGATCGCTGTCATGGGGCAGGATTTGCAAGCGAAGCCGCGTGCGGCCTTGGCGCAAATGGGGGTGGTGTTCCAGCAGATGACGCTGGATCTGGATCTGAGTGTCGCGCGCAATCTGGCCTATTTCGGCGCTTTGCACGGGTTGTCGCGGCGTGAAGCGGCCCTGCGCGCGGTCGAGGTGCTGGAACGGCTCGATATGCTTGAGCGCGCGGGCGAGAAGGCGCGGGATCTCAATGGCGGGCATAGGCGGCGGCTGGAAATCGCGCGCGCGCTGATGCACCGCCCTCGCCTGCTTTTGCTGGATGAACCGACAGTCGGGCTGGACGCGCGCGCGCGCGTCGCGATCACGGCCCATGTGCATGCGCTGGCGCGCGAAGATGGTCTGGCCGTCCTCTGGGCCACGCATCTGGTGGATGAAGTGGCCCCGGATGATACCGTGCTGATCCTGCATCGTGGCGAGATCCTGCAAAGCGGACGTGCGGGCGAAATTGCCCAGGAAAACGGGCTGGCCGCGCATTTCTTGGCGCTGACCGAGGATGCCGTTATATGATTCCCCATCTGCGTGCTCTCTCGGCCATCCTGCTGCGCGAGGCGTTGCGCTTTGTCACCCAGCGCGAACGCTTTCTGGCGGCCCTTGTGCGCCCACTTGTCTGGCTGGTGGTCTTTGCGGCCGGGTTTCGTGCTGCACTCGGCCTGTCGATCACGGCCCCCTATCAGACCTATATCACCTATGAGGTCTATATCGTGCCGGGTCTGGTGGCGATGATCCTGCTGTTCAACGCCATGCAATCGGCGCTGTCGCTGGTCTATGACCGCGAAATGGGGTCGATGCGGCTTTTGCTTACCGCCCCCCTGCCCCGCTGGTGGCTCTTGTTCTGCAAATTGCTCGCCGGTGTGCTGGTGTCGATCCTGCAAGCCTATGCCTTTCTGGCGATTGCGTATCTCTATGGGATCAGACTGCCGCCGATGGGCTATCTCTGGGTGCTGCCCGCGCTGCTCGTGGCCGGGCTGATGCTGGGGGCTGTGGGGTTGTTCCTTGCCTCGACCATCCGGCAGTTGGAGAATTTCGCGGGGGTGATGAATTTCGTGATCTTCCCGGTGTTTTTTCTGTCCACCGCGCTCTATCCGCTCTGGCGGATGGCGGAATCCTCGCGCCTGTTGCGCGATATATGTGCATGGAACCCGTTCAGCCACGCGGTCGAGTTGATCCGCTTCGCCCTTTACATGCGCTTCAATCTGGAGGCATTCGGCTGGGTCGCTCTGACCTTTGCCGTGTTTCTGGCACTTGCGCTTTGGGGATTCGACCCTGCCCGTGGTATCATGACCCGCAAGACCCGCTGATCGAAAGGATCTGATATGCGTCTGCTCGCCCCCCTGTTGCTGCTCGCCCTGCCCGCTTTGGCTGAGCAAGAGGATTTCTCGCAATATGGCACGACCAACCCCGAAGAGATGACACTGGAACGGCTGGTTGAACGCGCCCAGCGCGGCGATGTGGATATGATGGTCTGCGCCAATGGCTATCTGGCCACGAAAGCCGGACGCCATGAACAGGCGCGCATCATCTTTGAAGCCTGTGCGGCGGCGGGTTGGACACAGGCCATGAACTGGATGAGCCAGCTCGATCACAACGGCCTTGGCGCAGATGAAGACCCCGACCGCGCGACGGAATGGAGCCGGCAGGCGGGCGAAATGGGCGATCCGGTCGGCACCTATAATCACGGGATCGACATGATGCGCGGACGCGGTGTCACGCAGGATGTAGAGCGCGGGCGCGCCTTGGTCGATCAGGCGGCAGCGCAGGGTCTGGGGATCGCGCGGCGGTTGCAGGATGCAGATTACGATCTCGACGCCGTGACACCCGATGCGGATGCGTGGAAATACGCACCGATGTTCTGACGTCACCAGGGTCGCGCGGACGTCATCCTTTGGTCTGATAGCCTTTGGTCCAATTGTGCAAAGGCGGGTTTGTGGTGTTTATGCCCCTACCCGGACGGCATGCCCGACTACGGCACAAGCCCGACACGGCCCATGTTCAAGGCAGCTTTCCCCGCCTATGCGGCAGCCCCCCGAACTGGATAGCCAAGGCACAAAGCGCAGGGCAAAGCGCCCCGCGTGACCGATCACTCATGCCGTCACGAGGAGGCGGCGTTTTCAGGAGGATACCCATGAACCAGATGACTCAAGCCGATTTCCGCACAGCCTCGCCTTTCAAGGCGCGCTATGACAATTTTATCGGTGGCAAATTCGTGGCCCCGGTCGCCGGGCGCTACATGGACAATGTGACCCCGATCACCGGCGCAAAGGTCTGCGAAGTCGCGCGTTCCGACAAGGCCGATATCGATCTGGCGCTGGACGCTGCTCATGCTGCGAAAGAGGCATGGGGCAAGACGAGTGTTGCGGAACGCTCGAATGTGCTCTTGCGCATCGCGGACCGGATTGAGCAGAACCTCGACCTGATCGCCGCCGCCGAGACCTGGGACAATGGCAAGCCCATTCGCGAAACGACCGCCGCTGATATTCCGCTGGCTGTGGACCATTTCCGCTATTTCGCAGGCACTCTGCGCGCGCAGGAAGGCACCATGTCGGAAATCGACAATGACACGGTAGCCTACCACTTCCACGAACCGCTGGGCGTGGTGGGGCAGATCATCCCGTGGAATTTCTCGATCCTGATGGCGGCATGGAAACTGGCCCCTGCACTGGCAGCGGGCAATTGCATCGTGATGAAACCCGCCGAGCAGACCCCTGCCGCGATCATGGTGCTGATGGAAGTCATCGCCGATCTGTTGCCTGCAGGCGTGCTGAATATCGTGAACGGTTTGGGGGCCGAAGCCGGTGACGCACTGGCACGCTCGAACCGGATTGCGAAAATCGCCTTCACCGGATCGACCGCCACGGGGCGCAAGATCATGGAAGCGGCGACGGTCAACCTGATCCCGGTCACGCTGGAACTGGGTGGCAAATCGCCCAACATCTTCTTCAAGGATATCATGGATGAAGATGATGCGTTTCTGGACAAGGCGGTGGAAGGTTTCGTGCTCTTCGCCTTCAATCAGGGCGAGGTCTGCACCTGCCCGTCGCGTGCGCTGATCCACGAGGATATCTATGAGGAATTCATCGCCCGCTGCATCGCGCGTGTGAAGGCAATCCAGCAAGGTGATCCGCGTGACATGAGCACCATGGTCGGCGCGCAGGCCAGCAAGCAGCAGCATGACAAGATCATGTCCTATTTCACCATTGGCCGTGAAGAAGGCGCAGAAGTGCTGACCGGCGGCGACTCGGCCCATCTGGGCGGTGATCTGGAAAGCGGCTATTACATCCAGCCGACGATCCTGAAGGGCCACAACAAGATGCGCGTGTTTCAGGAAGAAATCTTCGGCCCGGTCGTGTCGGTCACGACCTTCAAGACCGATGAGGAAGCGCTCGCGATTGCCAATGACACGATCTATGGTCTGGGCGCCGGGGTCTGGACCCGCGACGGCACCCGCGCCTATCGCTTCGGTCGCGCCGTCGAAGCGGGCCGCGTCTGGGTCAACAACTACCACGCCTATCCCGCACATGCGGCCTTTGGCGGCTACAAGCAGTCCGGCATCGGGCGCGAAACCCACAAGATGATGCTGGACCACTACCAGCAGACCAAGAACATGCTGGTCAGCTACAACCCGAACAAGCTTGGCTTCTTCTGAAGCTTTCGGTTTGAGAACAGCACCGCCCCTGCGCGCAGGGGCGGTGTTTGCATGTCAGGCAGGGGTCAATTCAAGCAGGGGTCGGGGCCAGCAGATGACAGGCCGCGCGCCCGGTCGCTGTTTCGCGCGGGTCGGGGATGATTTCCTTGCAGACTGGCATAACATGCGGACAGCGCGGATGGAACGCGCAGCCGGGCGGCGGGTTGATCGGGTTCGGGATCTCGCCAGTGACAGGCGTTCTGCGCCGCCCCGACAGTGCAAGGTCCGGCACCGCATCAAGCAGCATCCGCGTATAGGGGTGCTGGGGCTCCAGAAACAGCCGCTTGGAGTCGGCTATCTCGACCAACCGACCGAGATACAGAACGCCGATCCGGTTCGCCATGTGACGGACCACGCTCAGATCATGGCTGATCAAGAGATAGGTCAGGCCGAACTCGTCCTGCAAATCGCGCATCAGGTTCAGGATCTGCGCCTGCACCGACACATCGAGCGCCGAAGTCGGTTCGTCACAGACGATGAATTCAGGCTTGGATGACAGCGCACGGGCAATCGCGATGCGTTGGCGCTGGCCGCCGGAAAATTCATGCGGGAATTTTTCGGCATCCGCTGCCGACAGCCCCACCAGATCAAGGAGCCGCCCAACCTCTTGCCGGATCGCTGCCCCTTTCATCAGATCAAACGTGCGGATCGGCTCGGCGATAATGTCCCCCACCCTCCAGCGCGGATTGAGACTCGCAAACGGGTCTTGAAAGATCATCTGAAAGCGCCGCCGCAACTGCCGCATGGCCGCGCCCGAGTTGAAATCCATCACATCGCCATCAAAGCGGATCACACCCGCTGATGGCTCCAGCAGCCCCACGATCATCTTGGCGATGGTCGATTTACCAGAGCCGCTCTCGCCCACCAGCGCGAAGGTCTCGCCCTTGCGGATCTCGAAACTCACATCGGCATTGGCGGTCAGGA
>JAFIEM010000030.1 GCA_020832555.1 Natronohydrobacter sp.
ACGACCGCCGCGACCCCTATGAGGACGGGCTGATGCGCTTGGTGAGCAACCTTCTCGGGCTGTCCGACCGCGACTCGGCGCGCGCACGGCAGGCGGTTCAGATCGAGCGCGGGTAGCGGGCGGGCGGTTCCGGCTGGACGGTCCGTTACACGGGAGCTTTCAGTCATGCGCTGCGCCTGAAACATGGGCAGACTGACCGATTTGCTGACGCCACTGTTTTCGGGCACAAGACTCTGGCTGACACAGAAAATCACCCAGTCATCACCGAGGTCAAGGCGCAGGACGTGGGTCTGCTGGCCCGACTGTCGCTATCGCCGTGAGAAGCCTTGGCAGAATGAGGGCTTGATTTGCCCTGATGGCGCCCTGAAATCGCCAGTTTCGATTGATAGGCCCGTGCCATGTCCAGTGATTTTGCCCACCCGCCCCTCGTTTATGGTCCCGGAAAAAACCATGCTGCCTATGTCCTTGCCGTCACAGGGCTGCTGCCTCCCGGTGTTTTTGTGGCCTTGGCATGGATCCCTTTCAGTGTCTGGCTTGAACATGGCGACACCAGCGCCTTGCCGTCAGCGGCGGGGTTACTCGTTATCGCGCTTGCGCTGGCCGCGCTTTCTATTCTGACGGTCCGCAAGGTGCTTACCAAGGTGGTGATTACCTTGACCGACAACGGTCTCGTGATCGACACTAGTGGTCCGTTCGCCAAGCCCCGGCAAAAACTGCTTTGGGGCGATCTCGACCGCATTGATCTTGGCGCGAAGCATCGCGGGTTACAGCACATCTGGGTGCATCCGGCGCCGCGAACGGGGCGCAAGCGCCTGCGCGTGCTGAACCATCAGCTTGGCGTTCCGCTTCTGGATGTCGTGCAAGGGATCGCCGACCGGGCCGGTGCGGCCGGATACCGGCTAGAGGGCGGCCCGCTGAAGAACCCCGTCATTTTGACCCAGAAATGGCGAGTTGTGAAAGGGTGAAGCAGCGTTGCGGGTCCAGAGGCTGACATTGGATCCCGCGATGAAAGGGCAGGGGCTGTTTGGCGGGATGTTGCGACTGGAGTGGCGGGGTTGTGAGCAAGGAAATGAGGCAGCGCAGAATTGGGCTCACAGGGTTCTCGGAGTATTTTCGAACAGTCCTCTCCCGATACACTTACGCCATTCGTGCCCCGCACATGGCGCAATTGCGTTCCGCCCTGCCTGTCGATCTCCCTGCGCACGCTACAGCATGCCTGGCCGTTCGCAACCAGCCTGGCAGCCGCCCGCAACAAGCCTGGCAGCCGCCCGCAACGAGACCGGTAGCCGCCCGCTCTGCACCTGCAGCATGTGAAGTGGTCCTGTGAGCCCGCCGCGGGCTCAAACGCGCCCGCCTCAGCCTGCAACAGGGCCGCTCAAGCGCCCTGCCGTCCGCAGATCACAACCCTTTCGCCCGATAACTCGCCGCCACCCGCTCGATGGCCACGATGAACGCCGCCGTGCGCAGATCGGTCACATCCTTGCGCGCGTGCCAGACTTCCGAGATGTTCTGATAGGCATTGCGCATCGTGTCATCCAGCCCCGAGCGCACCAGTTGCAACTCATCCGCCCCTTGCAGGTAGCGTTTCTTGAAATCCGGCTTCAACTCCCAGCCCAGCCCCTTGTCCGAGGACAGCCTTTCCAGTTCCGACACCAGCAGCAGCGCATGGGCTTCCTCATTGCGCCGCTGCATCCGGCCGAAGCGGATATGGCTCAGGTTCTTGACCCATTCGAAATAGGACACCGTGACCCCACCCGCATTGGCATAAAGGTCGGGAATGATCACGATCCCCTTTTCGCGCAGGATCTCATCCGCACCTGCCGTGATCGGCCCATTCGCGGCCTCGATGATCAGCGGCGCGCGGATCTGGCCCGCATTGCCCATGTTGATCACCCCTTCCAGCGCCGCCGGGATCAGGATGTCGCACTCGGCCTCCAGCACCGCAGCGCCCTCGGCCACATAGTCCGCGCCGGGAAAGCCCTTCACGCCGCCATTCTGCCCGATCCAGTCGCGCAGCGCGTCCGGGTCCAGCCCGTCGGCATTCATCACCGCGCCATCGCGCTCGATCACCGCGATGATGCGCGCATCATCCTCCTCGCGCAGGAATTTCGCGGCGTGATAGCCCACATTCCCCAAGCCCTGCACGATGATCCGCTTGCCCGCAAGGCTGCCCTTCAGCCCGCTCTTGGCCACATCCTCGGGGTGGCGGAAGAACTCGCGCAGCGCATATTGCACGCCGCGCCCGGTGGCTTCCACGCGCCCCTTGATCCCGCCCGCATTCAGCGGCTTGCCGGTCACGCAGGCGCGCGCATTGATATCGGTGGTGTTCATCCGCGCATATTGATCCGCGATCCAAGCCATTTCACGCTCGCCCGTGCCCATATCCGGGGCGGGCACGTTCTGCGCCGGGTGGATCAGGTCGCGCTTGGCCAGCTCATAGGCAAAACGGCGGGTGATCTGCTCCAGCTCATGTTCCTCGTATTTGCGCGGATCAATGCACAGGCCCCCCTTGGACCCGCCAAAAGGCGTCTCCACCAGCGCGCATTTATAGGTCATCAGTGCCGCCAGCGCCTCGACCTCGTTCTGATGCACTTCGGGGGCGTAGCGGATACCGCCCTTCACCGGTTCCATATGCTCGGAATGCACAGCGCGGTAGCCCACGAAGGTTTCGATCTTGCCGCGCAACCGCACCCCGAAGCGCACGGTATAGGTCGAGTTGCAGATCTGGATCTTCTCGGCCAGCCCCGGTGGCAGGTCCAGATGCGCGACCGCGCGCCGGAACATCAGATCCACATTCTCGCGAAATCCCGGCTCCTTGATGTCAAGCATGGTCCTTGTCCCTTCCCTGTTTTTGCAGCACGTCTGCACCTTTTGCCTGTATTTCAGACTATCAGGTTAATTGTGCAGCGAAATCCCCCTTTTTCCTCCGATTGGCGACATTGATCATGGTTAACCGATCCGCCCGCGCGCCGCGGCAACAATCCATCTGAATTCCGCCACAATTCAGGGGCGGTCTGCCCAAATGCTGCCACAGGCCAGAGGTAACGTGATTACCGAAACCCGAATTCCGTGCCGCGCCTCTGTGGCACCGGGCTGTTGTGTCTGTTCGATGAAAGATGGTGATCCAGATGACCCGGCTGCGCCTCAAGACCCTGAAAGCTGACTTTCGCAGTGCCATGCAGCGCTACCGCCGTGAAGAGGACGGGGCCATCCTGATTTTCGGCCTCATCGCCTTTGTGATCATTCTCATGGTCGGCGGAATTGCAGTGGACATGATGCGCTATGAAAGCGAACGGGTGCGGCTGCAAGGAACCGCTGACCGCGCCGTGCTGGCCGCAGCGATGATGCGCGACAACCCCGCGAACCCGGACCCAGAGGATGTGGTGCGCTCCTATTTCGCGGCCGAAGGTCTGCTGGACTATGTCTCTGGCCCCAATTCCATTGCGGTGATCCCGGACAACGGCACCGGCGCGCGCGAAGTCCGGGTTGCGCCGCGTGCACGGCTGGACACGACCTTCATGCGGCTCAGCGGCATCAATCATCTGGACATGAACCTGCTCTCCGCCGCGACCGAAGCGCTCGCCGAAATCCAGTTCGAGATCGTCATGGTGCTGGATGTGTCCTGGTCGATGGATTCCAACAACCGGATGACGAACCTGCGCCAGGCTGCCATCGAGTTTGTCGAAACCATGCTGCCAGAGGATAATGACGGACGCGTGGCCATCACCTTCGTTCCCTACAGCACCGAGGTCATCATGCCGCCGGGGGTGCTGAGCTACTTCCAGAACCTGAACGATCCGATGTCCGGCGACAACAACGGCGCCTTTTGTCTGGATTTCACGGACTGGACCAACATCACCAACAGCATCGCAACGCCCATGTTCCGCCGGAACTGCTCGCTCGGGGTGCCGGAGCGCGGGCATCTGCCGCAATTCGTGTCGCTCACCGAGACACCGGTCAAGCCCTATGTGCGCTCGCGCACCGAGGCGATCAACTACATCAATTCGCTCGGCCCAAGCTGGGGCACCTCGATCGATCTGGGCGTGCGCGTGGGCGGTCTGTTCTTCGATCCGACGTTGAACCCGGTAATCGGGCATATGATCGACAATAATGAAGTCGATCAGATCTTCAGCAACCGCCCGCTCGCGTGGAACCAGCCGCTGGTCTACCGCGCGATGGTCCTGATGACAGATGGCGAAAACTGCTGCTTCCCGCCGGACGTGGCCAGCAATCACCCTGCTGTGCGCAAACCGTCCCTCGCGGTTCAGGATGCCGATACGCTCAGTGTCTGCAGTGCGCTCAAGGCCCGGAATATCAGTGTCTATGCCGTGGCATTCGAGGCCCCTCCGGCGGGCGAGGCCCTGATGGAAGCCTGCGCCTCTGCGCCGTCCTTCTATTTCAACAGCTCCGGCGCGGAACTTGTCGCCGCCTTCCAGAACATCGCCACCCATATCCAGACCCAGGCGCTGAGGCTCACCCAATGATCCGTCTGCCCCGTTTCCTCCAGACCCTGTCCCGCCGCTGGCGAGCCGAGGATGGCGCTGTCACTGTGGAATTCGTGGTCGTCTTTCCCTTCGTGCTGTCCATCCTGCTCATGGCCATCGACGCGGGTGTGACCCAGTTGCGTCAGACCTTTCTGAACCGGTCGGTCGATATCGTCATGCGCGATGTGCGTCTGGGCCGTCAGAACCAGTCGGACAGCATCAAGGAACTCATCTGCAACCGCACCTCCATGTTGCGCAACTGCATTGAAAACATCACCGTCGAGATGCGGCCTGTCGACACGATCAACTTCACCGGTCTGGACGAGCCTATCCGCTGCATCAACCGCGAGCTGGAACTGATCCCGCAGGTGGATTTCGACACCGGTGTGCCGGGCGAGCAGGAACTGATGCTGGTCAAGGTTTGTGTCGTTGCCGACCCGTTCATCCGGATCACGGGCTTTATCAGCCAACTGCCGATCAATGCCGATGGAGATTATGTTCTGGTCTCCACCAACATCTTTGTCAAAGAACCTTGAGTTAGAAACATGTTCAGCCAGTATCCAAAGACCTCATTCCTGAAGCGGTTGCGCAGATACCGCGACGATGCGCGCGGGTCGATGAGCGTGGAAATGGTGCTGGTGGTGCCGATCCTGCTCTGGGCCTATTTCGCCATGGTCATCTTCTTCGATGCGTACCGCGCCCGCATGGAATCCCAGGCCGCGGCGCTCAATGTCGCGGACCTGATCTCGCGGCAAACCGGCACGATCACGGCGGATTATCTCGACGGGATGAATGACGTCTATGATTTCCTGACCACGCGGACGCAGGATACACGGCTGCGGATTTCCTCGGTCATGTGGGACATTGACCTTCAGCAGCCCGTGATTGCATGGTCCCACGGCACGCGCGGGCTTCCCTCGCTGCTCGAACTGTCCGATATGCTGATGAATCTCGGCTTCCTTGGCCCGGATGGCGGCGACCCGGATGCAACCGGTCTGCCCGACGGGCCGGGATTTGGCAATTTCGTGAACATGATCCCGCGCGAGGATCTCGCGCAGCGCATTCCCGCAGTTCTGCCCGGCGAGGCGCTGATCCTTGTCGAAGCCTTCACGATCTGGGAAAGCCCGATCAGAAGCTGGATGGGGATGAACTTTCTCAATGACACGCGCCTCAGCCCGATTGCCGTGACGCGCCCGCGTTTTTCGCCCTTCATCCGGTCGGAATTCGACAATAACGTTTTCCCCGAAGGTCCGCCCGAATACCTCCCGCCTGTGGGCGAGCCGGAAGGCCCCGCCCCGGAGCCGGAACCCGAACCCGAAGAGCCGGTTTCCACCACCGCGACCATCGTCGATACCGATTTCAGCGACGGGGTGGCTGCGGGCTGGTCACGCACCACCATCAACGGCAGCGGCGCGAATGCCTTCCTCGGTCCCTTTGGTCGCGAGACCTGGACCACCCCCGTGACCTATGCAGTCAATCTCGGAGAGACGTCGCAATCTGCGGTGATCGAATTCGATCTGTTCGTGATCGACAGCTGGGACAGTTTCAGCACCCAATGGGCGCATCCCGAAGGGGAATTCCTGACCATTCTCGTCAATGGCACATCCATCGCGCTGGACGCCTTTCAGGTCGATCCCAATGTGATGATGCGCCTTGACCGCAGCACAGTCGCGTCGCGGACCGAGGGGCGGTTCACCACCACGATGGAACTGGTCCAGAACGGACCCAACCTCTATGGCAGCAGCTGGAACGATCAGATCTGGCGCGTCCGCATCGAGGTGGAAAACCCCGCAACCCAATTCACGCTGGGCTTTGCAGCACGTCTCGACGAGGATATCAGCAACGAATCCTTCGGCTTCCGGAATTTCCGGATCACCGCAGAGCGCGGCAGCCACGGTGCGGCGCATTTCGTGCCGAATGCTGCGGCCCTGATCGGGACGGACCCGCTGACCCGTTTCGCAACCTATTCCGGCTGCCCTGACCTCCGCATCGCTGCGGCCACCATGACCATGCGCAATTCCAACCTGGCAGAGCCGGTGCGGATGCGGCGCGTGGCGGGCGGGACGCAACTGGCCGGAAACTGTGGTATTCCCGGCGCCAGCCGTTTCATCCGCTCTTCTCCGACGATGGTGCTGCACTACACCAATGATACCAGCGACATTACCGGAAACCGGTTGCGCATCAGGACGCAGGACAACAACTCCGGGCAAAGCTGCGACGCGTCGCTCCTGATCCGAGATCCTTTCGGTCAGTGGTATTACAACGACACGATCTCCACCACATGGGGGGCCAATGACTTCAATGCGCGCATAAATCTCGGCCATGCCGCAACCGGAGAATACCATATCTGGATGGGTATTTACAATTCGGGCGCCTGCAACACCGACCTGCGCTTCGAGCGCTACTGAGCGTCAGGCCCCCACGGCCTTGCGCACCATGTCCCAGTAGATCTCCTCGACCCGCTCCAGGCTCAGCCGCCCGCCCTCGCGATACCAGGTATTGACCCCGGTCAGCATGGCGATCAGCGCAAAGCCTGCAAGCTTGGCATCGGGCAAGCTGAACTGACCCGCCTCAATCCCGCGCCGCAATATCCCCTCCAGATGCGCCTCATAGCTGCGGCGCATCTCTTCGATCCGGGCGAAATTCGCAGGCTCCAGATTGCGCAACTCCATATAAGCGATGAACACCGCCTTCTCGCGCGCGCGGTGAAACCGGATATGGAAACGGGTGAATTGCTCCAGCGCTGCCAGCGCATCCGGGCAGGGCGGCAAGGCGTCCAGCGCTTCCAGCAACTCGGCCAGATGCGCCTGCATCAGATCAAAGAGCAGCGTCTGCTTGTCCGGCGTATAGAGATAGAGCGCGCCTGCCTGCACCCCCACACCCTGCGCAATCTGGCGCATGGACACCGCCGCATAGCCATGCTGCGCAAAAAGATCGAGCGCCACCGCGCGGATGCGCGGGCCGGTAATCTCGCCCGAGGAATTCTTCTTGCGTGCCATGCCCCCTAATGCCCGCGAATGCGGCACAGGCGCAAGCCCGCTTGCGCCCACGCGCCCCGCATTCTAGACTTGTGCAAATCACGAAACGAGGGCTGCAAAGTGCACGCGACCGCCACGCCTCAACGCTGCCTGCGCGCGCTTCTCCTTCTCGCGCCACTCGCCCTGACGGCCTGCCACCCCCCCGCGGATCTGCCCCCGCGCAGCGCCGCCGCCACCGCCGAAAGCCCCGGCCTGCTGCCACTCTCGCAAATCGTCGCGCGCGCCGCCGACACGCCCAACACCCCGCGCCTGACCGCCGCCCCAGAGGCGCGCGCGGCCGCCCTTCAGGCCCGCGCCGCCCGCTTGCGCGGCCCGATCATTTCGCCCGCCGAGCGTGCGCGCATGCTCAGCGCCCGCGACCGGCTACGCTGATCCGTCAATCTCAGCCAGCGCCGCGCGCTGTGGCCCGGTCAGATCACAGCGCCGCACCTGCGCCGTATGGATCCCGAAGATCACCGCGCCCGAGCGCGGCAGCTTCATCAGCGTCTGGCGTTCGGAGCGGATATAATCGCCCCCCCCGGACTTGTCCTTGGGCGCGAATTCCGCGCGCGGCTGATAGAGTGCGGGATTGGTGTAGCGCAACAGATTGACCCGCCAGAGCGGCTGTTCGGGACGCATCAGATCGAACATGCGCTGCACCCGCGCGCCCAAGCCCGTATCATAACTGTCCACCGGCATATGAATCCGCATCAGGGGCTTGCCCAGCTTTTCGCGCAGCGTCCAGCTTGACGGAAAGCACAGCACGGCCCCGGTCAGCACATGCTCCGCGCCTTGTTTCTGCAGGATGCAGAAATCCGCCTGCAACAAATGCCCCAGCGACCAGAGCGGGCGCGCGGGATCAAGCGTGACCTCCACCCCGTCGGGCCTGCGCAGCTGCGCGCCGGAAATCCGGAACCCATGCGCAGGCAGATCGCGCAGCACCTCCACCAGCAGTTCCGCCGCCGCCGCCTCAGCCTCTGGCAGCACGGCCAGCACATCTGCCGGATGCGCGTCCAGCAAGCGCGCGCGCTCGGCCATCTGCGCGGCATGGGCATCATCGACAAACAGCCAGTCGGCGCGGGGCAGGGGCATCACCCCCGGCAGACGGCGCTGCGCAGGCATGACCCAGGGGGCATAGGGCAGAGTGGCGTTCAGGATCTCCATGCGTCATCGCTAAGCCGCGCCTTTGCCCGCGTCAATTATCTCTTGCGGGATCGCGACGCGGCGTTACTCTGCCAGAATGGACTCTGAATATACCCTTGGCATCGAAGAAGAATATCTTCTGGTCGATATCGAGACCGGCGCATTGACCGATGTGCCCGACGCGCTGATGCATGACTGCGTGTCAGCGCTGGGCGATCAGGTCTCGCCGGAATTTCTGGCCTGCCAGATCGAGGCTGGCACCGGGGTCTGTGCCAATCTTGAGGACGCCCGCCGGGACCTCGGCAATCTGCGCCGCGCCATCGCACGCTGCGCCGCCGAATATGGTCTCGCACCGCTGGCGGTCTCCTGTCATCCCTTTGCGGATTGGCAATCGCGCAAACATACCGAAAAGGACCGCTATAACGATCTGGCGCGCGACCTGGGCGGCGTGGTGCGGCGCATGCTGATCTGCGGCACGCATGTCCATGTCGGCCTGCCCGATGATGATCTGCGCATCGATATCATGCGCCAGATCACCTATTTCCTGCCACATCTGCTTGCACTCTCGACCTCTTCACCCTTCTGGGGCGGGCAGGATACGGGGCTGAACAGCTACCGCCTGTCGGTGTTCGATAACCTGCCGCGCACTGGCCTGCCGCCCGATTTCGTCAGTTACGGGGAATATCGCCGCTCGGTCGATACGATCATTCAGGCCGGGCTGATCGAGGATACGACGAAAATCTGGTGGGACATCCGCCCCTCGGCCCGCTTCCCGACGCTGGAGGCGCGAATCTGTGATGTCATGCCGATCATGGAACACACGCTGACCATCGCAGCGCTGGTGCAATCCATCACCCGGATGCTGGTCGAACTCCGCCGCCGCAACCAGCGCTGGCGCATCTATGACCGGTTCCTGATCGCCGAAAACCGCTGGCGCGCGCAGCGCTATGGCCCGCGCGAGGGGCTTCTGGACATTGGCAGGGGCACAGTCGAGCCGGTGCCGGAGCTGATGGCCGAGCTGATCGAGTTAGTGGAAGCCGACGCCATCGTGCTGGGCTGCCTGAACGAATTGCGCGGCGCGCAGGATATTCTGGCCCACGGCACCAGCGCCGAACGCCAGCGCGCCGTCTATCAACAGGCCCGCGACGCAGGGGCAGAGAATGACGAAGCCCTGCGCGCGGTTGTCGCGGCGCTGCGCGAAGAGTTTCTGACGGGGCTGTAGTCCTGAAAAACCCGACTAAAAAAATCGGTCTTTACTTCCGACAAAAATAGTCGCATTTATCCTCTGACCAGCCCGCGTCGGAGATCCCAATGTCTTGCCCGGAAAACAGGCCCGAAATATCCACCCTTCTGCAAGGGCATGCGCCGGACCGATCTGACCCACCAGTGCATGATGCCGCCGATCTGCTGGGGCAGGGGCAAGTCGCGCTGATCGTGCTGGGCCGCGAGACCTATCGCCTGCGCCTGACGCGCAACGGCAAACTGATCCTGAACAAATAGGGGCAAGGCCATGATCGTCTGTCAATGCACCGCAATCAGTGACCATGACATCCGCGCCGCGATCAGCTGGATGCGCGCCGCCGACCCCGATACGATCGTGACCGCCGGAAAAATCTATCATGCGCTCGGCAAACGCGCCGATTGCGGTGGGTGCCTGCCGCTCTTCATCGACACCATGCGCGGCAGTCCCGAATTTCCCGTCGATGCCCGCGCGGCAACGCCCCCGACCCTGCGACAGAGGCCGCGCGCCCGCGCCCGCGCCGACTGACCGGACGCGACCCGACCACGCCTGGACAAACCCCGTTTCTTGACGGTCCCTGCGCCGCACCCTAAGCTTGCGCAAACCAAGCCAGACCATCATGGTCAAGCCAGGCAACACCTGACAGAAAAGGAAAACTGCTCATGAAGGGCGATGCCAAGGTTATCGACTATCTCAACGCGGCCCTACGCTCGGAACTCACCGCCGTCAGCCAGTACTGGCTGCATTTCCGTTTGCAGGAGGATTGGGGATATGGCCATCTCGCCGCCAAATCCCGCGCCGAATCCATCGAGGAAATGCACCATGCCGACAAGCTGATCGCGCGGATCATCTTCCTCGAAGGCCACCCGAATCTGCAAAAACTCGACCCGCTCCGGATCGGCCAGACAGTCCGCGAAACGATGGAATGTGACCTCGCAGGCGAACATGACGCGCGCAACCTCTATATCGAGGCCCGCAAACATTGCGATGCGGTCGGTGATTTCGTGACCCGCAGCCTGTTTGACGAGCTGATCGCGGATGAAGAAGGCCATATCGATTTTCTGGAAACCCAGATCGCCCTGCATGACCGCCTCGGCGCAGAGAAATACGGCCTTCTGAATGCGAAACCGGCAGATCAGGCCGAGTGAGGCTCAAACGCGAGATGCCGCGTCTGGACAGCGGCCCTTGTCAACTGATCCTGCGTTGAGGTGCAGGTAAGGTGCGTGCTCAGCACGCACCTTACGATTCCCCTTAACCTTTCGCGCGCACTTTCTGCAACAGCGGCATCAGCGCCCCCATATCCGGCCCCTGCGCCTGTCCCGTCAGCGCCAGCCGCAGCGGCATGAACAGCCCCTTGCCCTTGCGCCCCGTGGCCTCTTTCACCGCCCCGGTCCAGTCCTTCCACGCCTCCGGCCCATAGGGCGGGGGCGGCAGCATCTCCAAAGCCTGCGCCACAAATTCCGCATCCTCGGGCGCAATCACCGGCTCGGCCCCATCGCGACACAGCGCCCACCACGCACCGAGATCGTCCAGCGTGCCGATATTTTCGCGCGCCACATCCCAGAATTGCGGCGCAATCGCATCGGGCACGCCCAAAGCAGCGATCTGATCCGCGACCGCCGCATAGGGCCGCGCCTGCAAATCCGCGCGCGTCAGCGGCCACAGATCCTCGGCGTCAAATTTCGTGGGCGCAGCCCCGAATTGCGCCAGATCGAACCCATCCGCGATCTCATCCAGCGTCAGGCGCAATTCGACCGGCTGGTTCGACCCCAGCCGCGCCATCAGCGACAACAGCGCCGCAGGCGTGACCCCCTGCGCGCGCAAGTCCCGCAAACTCAGCGTCCCCAGCCGCTTCGAGAGCGCCTCACCCTGCGCACCGGTCAGCAGCGAATGATGCGCAAAGGCAGGCGGCGTGCCGCCAAGCGCCTGAATGATCTGGATTTGCGTCGCGGTATTCGTCACATGGTCGGACCCGCGCACGATATGCGTGACCCCCATATCCATGTCATCCACCACAGAGGCCAACGTATACAGCACCTGCCCATCCGCCCGGATCAGCACCGGGTCCGAGACAGAAGCCGCATCAATCGAGAGTGGCCCGAGAATCCCATCTTCCCATTCGATCCGCTCCTGATCCAGCAGGAACCGCCAATACCCCGCCCGATCCGCGCGCAGCTTGTCCTTCGCGGCCTCATCTAGCGCCAAGGCCGCCCGGTCATAAACCGGAGGCTTGCCCATGTTCAGCTGCTTCTTGCGCTTCAGATCCAACTCGGTCGGTGTCTCGAAACATTCATAGAACCGCCCATCCGCGCGCATCTGATCGGCGGCTGCCTGATAGCGCTCCAGCCGCTTCGACTGCTGCTCGATCCGGTCCCAGCCAAGACCCAGCCAGTCCAGATCCTGCTGAATCCCGTCGATATACTCTTGTTTCGAGCGCTCCTGATCCGTGTCATCCAGCCGCAGGATGAATTGCCCGCCGGATTTGCGGGCTATCAGATAATTGAACAGCGCTGTGCGCAGATTGCCGATATGCAGATAGCCCGTAGGCGAGGGCGCGAAGCGGGTGATGATGCCGGACATGACCTGAGCCACCTTTGAGAAAAACCAGCCTTCCTGTTTCATATGGCCGGACCTGTTGCAAGTCCCGACCCATGGGCGAAATCCCGCCACATGGGATTTTGGCCAAGACAGGCAGGCCTTGCAGCGATAGATTCGCGTCAAACGCGCGGGTGTGACAGTTTCGGTTCGGAGGAAAAATGCGTCTGATCAGAGCCCTGATTGCCATGTGTGTCGGTCTGGTCGTGCTCTTGGCCGCCGCACTCTTTCTGCTGCCGACCCAGCGCATCGCCACGCTTGCCGCGCAGCAATTCGAAGCCGCAACGGGGCGCACGCTCGAATTTGGCGGTGATGTGACGCCCAGTTTCTACCCGGTGATCGGGGCCACAGCGCAGAATGTCTCTATCGGCAATCCCGATTGGGCGGGGGCGGGGCCGATGCTGGATGCGGGCGAAATGGATATCGGCCTGAATCTGGCCGCGCTGATCCGGGGCGATATCGAGATCAGCCGCGTGGTGATCCAGAACCCACGCCTGCACCTGATCCGTGACCGCGAGGGCCGTGCGAACTGGGATTTCACCCGCGCAGGCACCCCCACTGATGCCGTGCCGACCGAGGCGCGCGCGCGCAATGTCTCACTGGCCGAAGCGCGTATCATCGGCGGCACGGCCCGGATCGAGGATGCGCAATCGGGTCGCGAATTGCGCCTGTCCGGGCTGGACGCGACCTTGCGCATGCCCGCGCTGACCGGCCCCGCCGAATTGCGCGCCGCAGGTCGGATGAACGGCCAGCCTTTCGAAGTGAGTGCCACAACCGACAATGCCGAACGGTTCCTGTCAGGGGCGGTGACGCAGGTGATGCTCGACACCACCGCAGCCGGGGCCTCTATCACATTCGCAGGTCGTATCGGGCTGGAAGCTCTGGCGCTCGAAGGTCAGCTTGCCGCCAATATTCCGGCGCTGCGCCCGCTGATGCAGCTTGTCGGCGAAGTGGGGGGCGATCTGGACGCGGCTTACCTGCCGCTTGGGCTGAATGGCCAAGTCACGCGCACAGCCGACGGGCGGCTTTTCGCGCGCGAGGCGCAGTTTCGGGCGGGCGGAATCCGGCTCTCTGGCGCGGCTGATCTGGCACCGGGGTCGGAACGCCCCCGCCTGACCGGGCAGTTCACCGGCGATGTGCTGGATCTGCGCGCGGCCAGTGGGGCGAGCGCCGGAGAGACTGCGACATCCGAGGGCTGGTCGCGCGCGCCGATCGATGCCTCGGCCCTCGGCGCGCTGGATGCCGATATCTCGATCACGCTGAACGGTCTGCGCACCGATCTGACCACGCTGGGCCGCACAAGGCTTGGCCTGACCATCGACCGCGCGCGGGCCGTGGTGGACCTGCGCGAGGTGGCGCTTTTTGGCGGCCAGCTCGGCGGCGAGTTCGTGATGAACAACCGCTCCGGCCTGTCGGTGGGTGGCAATCTGCGGTTCCGGGGGGTCGAATTGCTGCCCCTGCTGACCGAAATGGCCGAGTATCGGCGGCTTCAGGGGCAGGCCAATCTGGATCTGCAATTCCTTGGTGTGGGCAATTCGCTGCACGCAATCATGCAATCGCTGCGCGGTGACGGACGAATTGATTTTTCGCAGGGTGAAATAATCGGCTTCGATCTGGCCGGAATGTTGAGAAATCTGGACATGTCCTACATGGGAGAGCGCAATCGCACGGTTTACGACCGGATTACTGGCACATTTGCGATATCAGACGGGGTTTTGCGCAATTCCGACCTGCGGTTGGAGGCATCAAGCTTTTCGGTGACTGGCGAAGGCGCGGTCGGGCTTGGCGCGCGCAATCTGGATTACCGCGTCGTGCCTGCCGCAGTGCGCGGCGATGACACATTCCGCGTGCCGCTGATGATCACCGGGCCTTGGTCCGAGCCGCGTTTCCGGCTGGATCTGGAGGCTTTGGCGCGCGAGCAGATGCGGGCGGAACAGGAGCGGCTGGAAGAAATCGCCCGCGAGGAAGCCCGGCGTCTGGAAGAGCGCGCGCGGTCGCAGGTCGAACAGCGGCTGGAGCGGGAACTGGGCGTGACCCGCGACGAGGGTGAAAGCGTGCAGGACACGATCCGGCGCGGGGTGGAGCAGGAGATCGGCAATCGGTTGCAGCGGTTGCTGGGGGGCGGGAATTGAGGGAGGTTTCGGAGATCAGGGATGCGGATAGCCTAAAGGCTTGGCTGGAGGCATTGCCGCAGGACACTGAGGCCGAGCGCGACGAGGCACGGCGCTGGGCCGTGGCGATTGCGCATCGCGCAGCGATGCGGGTTTTGCCGTGGTTCTGGGAATGGAGCCTTGGGGAGAACGCGCGCAAACGTGCGTTGACAGCCTTGCCGATTTTGCAGCCGAGTCTGATTGCCGCAATTACCGTTGTTTGTTCGACCCTCGAAATCAAGGCCGCCGCCAAGGCCGCGGCATTCCGTAACGCCCGTGCCGCCGACACTGCTCTCGACGCTCCCAACGCCGCTGCCGCCACCGGCGCTGCCGACGCCGCTTTCGGCGTCCGCGCCGCTGCTGCCCTCGACAACACCTACGTTGCTCGTAGTGCTGCCAACGCCGCCGCCCGCGCTGCCGCCACTGCCCACGCCGCCGGCGCTATCTGGGAGTTGATCCGGCGCGATTGCGCCGTTCTGATAAATGGCGCCGCGCTTGAACGCCGCCCGCTTTGGGACGGAGATAACCCTTTCGCTAGCCTCTGGGCTGAGATCCGTCCCAGAATCCTTGCCCAAAGCGATGGCTGGCGCTTCTGGGTGGACTGGTATGACAACGCCCTCCACGGTCGCCCGCAGGACTACGACCTTCTTACCAAGATCGCCTTGATCGACCCCAAGGACTGGGACGAAGGTGCAGATCACGTCAATGCGCTGATCGCAAACATAATCCGCGACCACGAACCCGCCCAAAAAAACCCAAGCGACAAGGCCGCCGAAATCGCCGCTGACCGCCTGATCCGTGCCGCCATCGGAAATTTTACCTTTGACGCGATGGCAGAGGTGATGCGGATTGTGCCTTTCGCCGAAGACATTCGTTTCATGAGGGACGCGGACGCCTTGAAGCGGGTCATGGATGATGTGGGCGCGATCCGTGACGAAATCGAGACCTTTGCGGACGCACTAGCAGCAGAAGGAACGCGGCGAAATGCAGGGGCGGTGTCAGTCTATCTCAAACGGGTTCTGAGTGAGTTTACGCGCGCCGAGGAAACGGGCGAGTTGCGTGTTGGTGTACTCATCCGACAAGGACAGGCTTTGCAGACTGTTTGTCTGGATGAAACGTCGCGCGCTGAACTCGCACCTTTCGACAAGGCTCTGGATGATTTGGTCAATGAATTGCTGGCGGTAACACACCGGCATTTCGCCTCGACCTTTCTGCGTTTTGAACCTTTGCACGCATTGGAACTCGGAGACGACGACCCGCATGAGATGTTTTCAGAGTTGCGCGATGCAATCCGTGCTTTGAAAGACTCAAGCGAGACCGAGATCACGCCGCTTGACGCCGAAGGCTGGGCCATACTGGATGCGATGGCCGATGATCTTGACCGCCATATCCGCGCGCATTTCGTGGCAACCGACCCGAGGGTTGTTGACAGTCTGCTCCGAGAGTTGAGTTTCAAGAGTGCGCAGTTGCAGGTGTCATTGGCGCTATATGCTGTGACGGGGCGCGAAAAGGCGAATACTCTGGGGCAAATTGCCGATAAACTCGTGACTGTCGATAATCGCGTCAAAACGGTTGGTGGACTTTGGGCTATTTTGCGCGAATGGTTCACACGAGGGTAGGGCGCTTCGCTTTCCCGCCCTCGGTAGGTCGCTGCCCGTGCTAACACAACTGCATATCCTTCACGCCAAGGAGCTGCCCATGTCCCCCCTTCACCTGACCCTCCCCCTTGACCGCGCACCTGATGAGGTCTCGCGCCCGGACTCTTCGAAACTCATCGCAGGCGATCCGGTGCACTCTACCTGGCTGGCCGAAGACCGCGCGCCGCTTTTTGCGGGCGTCTGGCGCTCCAGTCCCGGCAAGTGGCGGGTCAGCTATGACGAATGGGAATATTTCCACGTCCTGACCGGGCGCGGCACCCTGACCGATGCGGCAGGGCAGGCGACCCTACTGGAACCGGGCGGGCGGCATATCATCCGCCCCGGTTTCTCCGGCACCTTCGAGGTGATCGAGGAGCTGACCAAGGACTTCGTGATCCTTGCCTGAAGCGGACACTCGACAAGCCCCCGGCAATCACGTTACCTGAGCGCCATGACACCTGACCTGATCCAAGTACGCGGCACGCTGACGCCGCAAAAGCCGCTCGACAGTCTGACATGGCTCCGCGTGGGCGGGCCTGCGGATTGGTTGTTCCAGCCTGCCGATGCCGAAGATCTGAGCGATTTCCTGCGCGCGCTTGACCCTGAAATCCCGATTTTCCCGATGGGCGTGGGGTCGAACCTGATCGTGCGCGATGGGGGCATTCGCGCGGTGGTGATCCGGCTGGGGCGAGGCTTCAACGGGATCGAGATCGGCGAGGCGATCACCGCAGGCGCAGCCGCACTTGATGCGCATGTGGCGCGCAAAGCGGCGGATGGCGGGCGCGATCTGACCTTTTTGCGCACCATTCCGGGCAGTATCGGGGGCGCTGTGCGAATGAATGCGGGCTGCTATGGCACCTATGTCGCGGATCATCTGATCGAGATCGAGGTGATGGATCGCGGCGGTGTGCGGCAGGTTCTGCCCGCAAGCGATCTGAATCTTGCCTATCGCCATTCGGACTTGCCCGAGGGGATGATCATTCTCGGCGCGCGGTTTGAAGCGCCCGAGGGCGACCCGGCGGCGCTGCATGCCCGAATGGAAGACCAGCTTGCGCGGCGCGACGCGACCCAGCCCACGAAAGAGCGCAGCGCCGGATCGACCTTTCGCAACCCGGCGGGGTTTTCCTCGACCGGGCGCGCGGATGACACGCATGAGTTGAAAGCCTGGAAGGTGATCGAGGATGCGGGCTTGCGCGGTGCGCGGCTTGGGGGCGCGCAGATGTCTCCCAAACATCCGAATTTCCTGATCAATGCGGGCGGGGCCACGGCGACGGAACTTGAGGCCCTTGGCGAAGAAGTGCGAAAAAGGGTTTTGCAAGCGCGCGGTATTTCGCTACACTGGGAAATCATGCGGGTCGGTGAGGCAACGCCGGACGCGCAACTGCCTGAGCTTCAATTAAGCGCGGCAAACCAAGAATAACGCCCGGAAATTCGGGCAAACAAGGGCCGCAAAGGCCCAGAGGCAGTGGGAATGGGCATGTCGAGCAGGGCAGCCCCCCGGATATGTGTGCTGAAAGGCGGACTCTCGTCAGAGCGAGAGGTATCGCTGTCGTCAGGGCATGAATGCGCGAAAGCGCTGCGGGTGGCAGGGTATGAGGTGATCGAGCTGGATGCGCGCGGCGATGTCGTGCAGCGTCTGGTCGAAATCGCACCGGATGTGGTTTTCAACGCGCTGCATGGTCGGTTCGGCGAGGATGGCTGTGTCCAGGGCATTCTGGAATGGCTGCGCATCCCCTATACGCATTCGGGTGTGCTGGCATCGAGCCTTGCGATGGACAAGGAGCGGTCGAAAGCGGCGTTTCGGGTGGCGGGGCTGCCGGTGGTGGAGTCGCGACTGGCCCCCAAGGCCGAGGTGATGGCCGCGCATCTGATGGCGCCGCCCTATGTCGTGAAGCCCAATAATGAGGGCAGTTCGGTTGGCGTCTATCTGGTGCAGGAAGGCGCGAACAGCCCGCCCCTCTTGTCGCAGGACATGCCCGAAACCGTAATGGTCGAAGCATTCGCGCCGGGGCGCGAATTGACGACAACTGTAGTCGGGGACCGGGCGCTGACGGTCACGGATATCCTGACCGATGGCTGGTATGATTATGATGCTAAATACAAGGCCGGTGGGTCGCGCCATGTGGTGCCTGCTGATATCCCGGCTGAAATTCACGACGCTTGTCTGGATCTGGCGCTGCGCGCGCATCAGGTGCTGGGCTGCCGGGGTGTCAGTCGCACCGATTTCCGCTGGGATGAGAGCCGCGGCCTTGACGGGTTGATCATTCTGGAAGTGAACACCCAGCCGGGCATGACGCCAACCTCGCTTGTACCGGAGCAGGCCGGGCATTGCGGGATCAGCTTTTCCGATCTGTGTCGCTGGATGGTGGAGGATGCCTCATGCGACCGCTAGACCCCGATGATCGCGACGCGCCCCTGTCCGCGCTGAGCGATGCGCAGGGGTTCTGGGACCATCTGGGCGCGGCCCGCGCCGAGGAATACGCGCAGGAAGATATTCTTCCGATCAGTGCCGTTCCCCTTGCGCGCGCGCCCGCGCGTCCAGCCGTAACCGAAGCCTTTGATATTGCCGACTGCCGTCTGGGCAGTCTGGACGATACGTTGCAATCCATGGAGGCATCAGGAGCTGAAGCGCCTGACATGGCGCGAGGCGATGTCAGCATGGCGGCGATTTCTGCGGCGCTGGAACAGCCCGTCGCGCCTGAACAGATTGCCGGTTTCGCGATGGTCGCGCAACCGGCGGCACCGGGTGGGGGCAAGGCGCGCAACAGACGCCGACGCCTGGGCGATGGGCGTGTCGGCTACCGCATGCAGCGTATCTGGCTGACGCCGAGCTATCGCGCCTTGCTGAAATACGGTCTGCCTGCGCTGGCGGTGGTGTCCGCGATCGCGCTCTATTTCTCCAACCCCGACAATCGCGCGGCGCTGAACGCGACATTCGAGACCGTCTATTCCGCCTTCGTGGACCGTCCCGAATTCATGGTGACGGAATTGCAATGGCATGAGGTCACACCGGAACTCGATGCGGCGCTTTCGGCGCGGCTTGATCTGGACCTGCCGCAATCCTCGTTCCGTCTGGATCTGGATGCGTTGCGCGCTGAAATCGAGGCACTCGACTGGGTGCGTTCCGCCGATCTGCGGCTCATGTCCGACGGGGTGTTGGCGCTGAGCGTCACCGAGCGCGTGCCTGCAATCCTGTGGCGCTATGATGGCGGGTTGCAACTGCTCGACGCGGAAGGGGTGCGTGTGGCCTATGTCGCCAGCCGCGACCTGCGTCCTGACCTGCCGTTGATTGCAGGTGCGGGCGCGAATGAGCATATCCGCGAGGCGCTGGACCTGCTTGATGCGGCCGCACCGCTCGGGGACAGGCTGATCGGACTGGTGCGGATCGGTGAGCGGCGCTGGGATGTGGTGCTGGACCGTGACCAGCGCATCCGCCTGCCCGAAGCCGATGCGCTGGCCGCCCTGGAGCGCGTGATCGCGCTGGAACAGGCGCAGGATCTGCTGACGCGCGATCTGCTTGTGGCGGATCTGCGCAACCCCGCCCGACCCGTTCTTCAGATCAGCGCAGGGGCGATGGAAACCCTGCGCGACATTCGCCTGCAATCCCTGGAGTCTTCTCGATGATGATGGATCCCTACGCCTCGCAACGTGCCATGCGCCAGATGCGCCGCACCGCCATGCAACGCAGCGTGATTGCCGTGCTGGATATCGGCACCTACAAGATCGCGGCCCTTGTCCTGAAGCTGGAAGCCGGGGCCGAGGATCTGTCGCGTGCAGGGATCGGCAATATGGCCGGGCAGGTCGGGATGCGGGTGATCGGTGCGGGTACAACGCGGTCCAGCGGGGTGCGCTATGGCGAGGTGTCGGCCATGGCCGAGACGGAAAGCGCTGTGCGCACCGCGCTTCAGGCCGCGCAGAAGATGGCGCAGACCCGTGTCGATCATGTGATGGTCTGCCTGTCGGGGGGCAATCCGCGTTCTTATGGGCTGGCGGGCGATATCGCCATCGAGGATGGGCTGGTCGGCGAGAATGATATCGCGCGGGTGATGGCCGCCTGCGACATGCCCGATTTCGGGGCAGGGCGCGAAGTGCTGCATGCTCAGCCGATCAATTTCGTGCTGGATCACCGCTCTGGCCTGTCGGACCCGCGCGGTCAATCCGGGCGCAAGCTGTCCTGCGACATGCATCTGGTGACGGTGGATGCAAGTCTTGTGCAGAATATCTGCAATGTGCTCAAGCGCTGCGATGTGGAACTGGCCGGGATCGCGTCCAGTGCCTATGCCTCGGGCATGTCGGCGCTGGTCGAGGATGAACAGGAGCTTGGCGCGGCCTGTATCGACCTTGGCGCAGGCAGTTCCAGCGTGTCGATCTTCATCAAGAAACACATGATCTACACGGATTGTGTGCGCATGGGCGGCGGGCATGTGACCTCGGATATCTCTAAAGGGTTGCAGATCGACTTTGCCACGGCGGAGCGGATCAAGACTGTGCATGGCGGCGTGCAGGCGACATCCATGGATGATCGCGAGATGATCGCGCTGTCAGGCGATAGTGGCGACTGGGACAAGGACCGCCGCCGCGTGAGCCGAGCCGAACTGATCGGGATCATGCGCCCGCGCATCGAGGAAATTCTGGAAGAGGTCCGCGCGCGGCTGGATGCGGCGGGCTTCAGTCATTTGCCCAGCCAGCAGGTCGTGCTGACCGGGGGCGCGGCGCTGGTGCCGGGGCTGGATGGGCTGGCGGCGCGTATCTTCGGCCAGCAGGTGCGGCTTGGCCGTCCGATGCGGGTGCGTGGCCTGCCGCAAGCCGCGTCAGGGCAGGCATTTTCCAGCGCGGTGGGCATGTGCCTCCTGGCCACGCGGCCGCAGGATGAATGGTGGGATTTCGATCTTCCGGTCGACACTTATCCGGCGCGCTCATTCAAACGGGCGGTCAAATGGTTCAAAGACAACTGGTGATCGCAAAATCAAGTAGGAACGCCGAAATTCGGCGGAAAACCGCAGAAAAAATGCCAGATATGGTGGGAATTTGTGAGATTTTTGATGACCTCGGCTTGTAACCGCTGTAGGATTCAAGAAAAATCAGGCACCCGGAGCGCTCCAGTGGCAAGAGCGTCGGCAAAAGAGAGGCGGAGTGAGTGACATGGCTTTGAATTTTTCGGAAGCGCCCCAGCAAGGTGATCTTGCCCCACGCATCACGGTTTTTGGTGTAGGCGGTGCAGGCGGTAATGCTGTCAACAACATGATCGACAAGCAGCTTGAGGGCGTCGAGTTCGTGGTTGCGAATACCGATGCGCAGGCGCTGCAGCAAAGCCGTGCCAGCGGCCGCATTCAGATGGGTGTGAAAATCACCGAAGGTCTGGGTGCAGGTGCGCGCCCCTCTGTCGGGTCTGCCGCTGCCGAGGAAACCATCGAAGAAATCATCGACCATCTCGCTGGCTCGCATATGTGCTTCATCACCGCCGGAATGGGTGGCGGCACCGGCACCGGGGCGGCCCCGATCATCGCGCAGGCCGCGCGTGAACTGGGCGTGCTGACCGTGGGTGTCGTGACCAAGCCGTTCCAGTTCGAGGGCAACAAGCGCATGCGCCAGGCCGAAGAGGGCATTGAGGCGTTGCAAAAGGTGGTCGATACGCTGATCATCATTCCCAACCAGAATCTGTTCCGTCTGGCCAATGAGCGCACCACCTTCACCGATGCTTTCGCGATGGCCGATGATGTGCTCTATCAGGGCGTCAAGGGCGTGACCGATCTGATGGTGCGTCCGGGTCTGATCAATCTCGACTTTGCCGATGTGCGCGCCGTGATGGACGAAATGGGCAAGGCCATGATGGGCACCGGTGAGGCAGAGGGCGAAGATCGCGCGATCCATGCTGCCGAGAAGGCGATTGCCAACCCGCTGCTGGATGAAATCAGCCTGCATGGCGCCCGCGGTGTGCTGATCAACATCACCGGCGGCTATGACCTGACCCTGTTCGAGCTGGATGAAGCCGCGAACCGTATCCGCGAGAAAGTGGACCCGGAAGCAAATATCATCGTCGGCTCCACGCTTGATCCGTCGATGGAAGGCACGCTGCGTGTGTCGGTCGTCGCCACCGGGATTGATGTTGCAGAGAAAACGCATGCTGAAGAACTGCCGCGCCGCAGCTATTCCGAGCCGGTGCGTGCGCCCCTGGCCGAGAAGCCCGCGCCTGTACGTCAGGAAGCCGCTGTCGCTGCGCGTGCGGAACCGGTGCGCGTGGCCGAACCTGCCCCCCAGCCGGTCGCGGAAGCTGCGCCAGAGCAGCAGAATCTGTTTTCGGAAGAAACCACCCGCCGCACGGCCCAGATGCCGCAGCGTACGGCGGTTCAGTACGAGCAGATCGAAGAGCCGCGCCATGAACCCGTGACCTATGCGCGCGAAGAGAGCTTCGACATTGACTCGGTTCTGGCCGATCAGGCGCATGCGGGCGCGCAGGCCTATGGCCATGCATCCGAGGCGTCGTTCACGGCACCGCGCCGCCAGATGGCGGGCACGCCCTCACCTGAAACACTGGCACGTTTGCAGCGCGCAGTTCAGAAAGCGCCCGAACATGCACAATCGCGCATGGCGGCACCGGCCCCCCGCCCTCAGCCGGTGGCCGAGCGTGAGCCTGAGAAAGGATCGCGTTTCGGGATCGGGTCGCTGATCAGCCGCATGGCAGGCCACGGCCACGAGCCGCAGCAGGCCCATGCGCAGCCACGCCGCGCTGCGCCTCCGGTCTCGCATTATGATGAAGATGTGGCTCCGGCTGCTTCGGAAGACCGGATCGAGATTCCGGCATTCCTGCGCCGTCAGGCCAACTGAGCCGCGCAACCACGCAAATACAACAAGAAAAGCCGGCATTGCGCCGGCTTTTTTTATGGGTTTCTGGTTGTCGGATCAGCCTTCGATCAGACCTGCCAGGCGTTCGGCTTCCTGCATGCAAGGCGTGAGTGTCGCGCGGTTCTCGCCCGGATAGAAGCGGGCACGCAGGGCGGTGGGCATGGCGGCTGCACGTTCGATCAGCACGCGGGGGCCGGTTTTGACGCATTCCTGCTGCCAAGCTTGCGCGAGAGAGAACTGAGCGGATTTCGATGCGCCGTAAGCGCCCATGAATTTCCCGCCTGCGATCTGATCCTCGACGAAAAGCGCTGTGGCACGGGCAGGGGCGGCCAGCAAAAGCGGGGCCACCATCGGGATCAGAAACCCTGTTGCGCGGATATTGATCGCCACGCATTTGTCCCAGTCCTTGAGCGCAAGGTGATCTGCGGGGCTCATGGGCGGGGCATGAATGGCCGTATGCGCCCAGAGGTCAAGATGCCCCCAGCGGTCATGGATGTCGCGGCACAGATGCCGGATCGCGTCATCCTTGGTGATATCCATGGCGGCCAGCGTCGCGCTGCCGCCGCGCGACTTGATGCGGTCGTCCAGCTCTTCGAGCGCGCCCATTGTGCGCCCGAGCGCCACGACATGCCAGCCGCGCGCGGCGAGTGTTTCAGCCAGTGCCGCCCCCAACCCGCGCGACGCGCCGGTGACGAGGGCAATTTTCTTGTCGGATGTTGTGTTCATGCCCGCTCCAATCCCACCTTGCGCCAGATTCGGCAAGAGGCAGAGACAGTTTTCGAAAAGCCCGCGTCACTCTGTCTTTCGGCAAGAATCCGCTTGACTCGAATCTTTTCCTGTTCCGGATTGGATTGGGTCCGTTTCGGGCAGATTTGAACTCGGATTTTCGGAAGAGGCCCCATGTCACGATCCCTGGTTTCAGTGCTTTTTTCGGCGCTTGTCCTGACCCTGGCTGCCTTGCCCGCGCAGGCTGATCGGCTTGTTGCGCGTGTCAGCATCTCGGAGCAGGTCATGCATGTCTATCACCACGGCCAGTTGCTGTATGAATGGCCAGTCTCGACCGCGCGTAGCGGCAAGATCACGCCCACAGGCACCTGGCGACCGCAATTCCTGTCACGCAATCATCGTTCCAGCCGCTACAATAACGCCCCCATGCCCTATGCCGTGTTTTATTCCGGCCATTATGCGATTCACGGCACGGATGAGGTGGGTCGTCTAGGGCGACCGGCATCGGCGGGATGTGTGCGATTGCATCCGAGCAATGCGCGCACCTTCTTCGATATGGTGCGGGCCGAGGGCATGGCGCAGACTCGTGTGATCGTGGTGCGCTGAACGCGCTTTGCCTCTGAGTCCCGAAGGCAACATGGTACCCCCCATGATCTGGTGGGGCGTCATTCGTGCTACCCAAAGCATCGGGGTTTGCCTATAGTCCTTGCGGAGAAGTCAAGAACAAACCCGAGGGAGAGGACATGCGCTGTCCGTTTTGCGGCAATACCGATACGCAGGTGAAGGATTCACGCCCCGCAGAAGATCATGGCGCGATCCGAAGGCGGCGTTTCTGCCCGGCCTGTGGCGGGCGCTTCACCACCTATGAGCGTGTGCAGCTTCGTGATCTGGTGGTGGTCAAGTCGAACGGGCGGCGCGAGGCGTTTGACCGTGAGAAGCTGGAACGCTCGGTGCGCATTGCCATGCAGAAGCGCCCGATCGAGCATGAGCGGATCGACCAGATGATTTCCGGTATCGTGCGGCGGCTGGAAAGCATGGGCGACACCGATATCCCCTCGAAGATGATCGGCGAGATCGTGATGGAAACGCTGGCGCGGATCGACACGGTGGCCTATGTGCGCTTCGCGAGCGTGTACAAGAACTTTCAGGAAGCCGATGATTTCGACAAATTCGTGTCGGAGCTGCGCCCTGATCCCAAGGATGCCGGGTAGGCTGTGACCAGTGAGACGGATCGCCGGTTCATGCGGCTGGCCATCGCGCTGGGGCAGCGCGGTTTGGGGCGTGTCTGGCCCAATCCGGCGGTGGGCTGTGTGCTGGTGCGTGAGGGCCGGGTGCTGGCGCGGGGTTGGACCCAGCCGGGCGGCAGACCGCATGCCGAGCGAATGGCGCTGGATGGGTGCGATGCGCGCGGCGCGACGGCCTATGTCAGTCTTGAGCCCTGCGCGCATCACGGCAAGACCCCGCCCTGTTCCGAGGCCTTGATTGACGCAGGCGTGGCGCGGGTGGTGACGGCCCTGACGGACCCGGACCCGCGCGTGGCAGGCCGTGGTCATGCGATGCTGCGCGCCGCAGGGATTGAGGTGGTCGAGGGGGTTGAGGCTGCCGCCGCGCGCGCGGCCAATGCGGGGTTTCTGCTGCGCGTGACTGAAGGGCGGCCCTATCTGACGCTGAAACTGGCGCTGACGCTGGACGGGCGGATCGCGACCGCCTCGGGCGAGAGCCGCTGGATCACCGGCGCGCAGGCGCGGCATATCGTGCATGCGATGCGCGCGCGCCATGACGCTGTGCTGGTGGGGGCAGGGACTGCGCGGGCGGATGACCCGGATCTGCGGGTGCGGGGTCTGGGTGTGGCCCATCAGCCGGTGCGGATCGTGGCGGCGCGGGGGCTGGATCTGGACCCGTCCGGACGGCTTGGGCGCTCGGCGCGCGAGGCACCGGTCTGGCTGCTGCATGGGGCCGGGGCGCCAGAGGCGCGCCGCACAGCCTGGGCTGCGACCGGGGCGGAGGTGATCGCGCTTGACGAGGGGTTCGGGGCCTTGGCGATGATGCAGGCGCTCGGCGCTCGCGGGCTGACGCGGGTGCTGTGCGAAGGCGGCGGGGCACTCGCGGCGAGCTTGTTGCGGGCGGGGCTGGTGGATGAGCTGGTGGTGTTCTCAGCGGGCAAGGTGATCGGGTCCGAGGGGCGCGCAGGTTTGGGGATGATGGGGCTGGAAGTTCTTGCGGAAGCGCCGCGTTTCGATCTGGTCGACGTGCAGGCGGTCGGCGTGGATGTGATGCAACGCTGGGTCCGAGGGATCTGAAGGAGGGGCTGCGCCCCGTTCCTTTTTGTTTGGGGGGCTTTGCCCCCGTCCCGCGAAGCGGGACTCCCCCAGGATATTTGTGCAAGACTGAAACTGGCATCGCAGGAGCAAGGATGAGCGGGTTTCGCAGCTTCATGGATCTGGCGCTGGAGGAGGCGCGGGCGGCGGCTGCGCGGGATGAGGTGCCTGTGGGGGCGGTGTTGGTGTCCCCTCGGAAGGAGGTGCTGGCGCGCGCAGGCAACCGGACGCGGGAACTATGTGACCCGACGGCGCATGCAGAGATTCTTGTGTTGCGTTCGGCCTGTCATGTTCTGGGCCAGGAGCGGCTTGCGGGCTGCGATCTCTATGTGACGCTGGAGCCTTGTCCGATGTGTGCGGCGGCCATTTCGAACGCGCGGATTGCGCGACTGTATTACGGGGCTGCAGACCCGAAATCGGGGGGGGTGGCGCAGGGGCCGCGCATCTTTGCCCATCCGCAATGCCATCATGTGCCGGAGGTGTATGACGGGATCGGGGCGGGGGAGGCGGTGGCGCTCTTGCAGGCGTTTTTCGCGCGGCTACGTTAGGTGCCATGGAACAGGTCATTGTCTATTGCGAGCGCACGGATTTCGGGCTTTGGAGCGAGCCGGTCAATGCTGTGACCAATGGGGCGTTCCTGTTGGCCGCAGTTTGGGTCTGGCCGATGACACGCGGACTGCCGCTGGCGCGGGCCATGGCGGTCATGCTGGCGGTGATCGGGGTCGGTTCGTTTCTGTGGCATACCCATGCCACAGGCTGGGCGGGCTTGGCGGATGTGCTGCCGATCCTGGGCTTTATCCTGCTGTATCTTTTTGCCGCCACACGGGACTATCTGGGCTCTTCAGGCGTGGTGGCAGGAATCGTCACGCTGGGCTTTCTGCCTTATGCCATGGGTTTTGGCTGGGCGCTGGGGCTGATCGTGCCGGGGCTGGGGGCCAATGCGGCCTATCTGAGTGTCGCTGTGCTGATCGCGGGCTATGGGGTCTATTTGCGCGCGACGGCGACCGGGCAGGGGCTTCTGGTCGGGGCAGGCATCCTGTGTGTCTCGCTGGGGTTCCGGATGCTGGACGGGCCGATCTGTGATGTCTTTCCGATCGGCACGCATTTCCTGTGGCATATCCTGAATGCCGTGATGCTGGCCTGGATGATCCGGGTCTATTGCCGTCATGTGACGCGCGCATGAGAAAGCCCCGGCCTTGCGGGCCGGGGCTTTGGGAGAGGTATTCAGCCTAGGCTCAGGCCAGCGCCGCGATGGTGCGTTCCAGATCGCCTGCGACCTTGTCCAGCACATCCTTTTCCGGACCCGACAGGCCAGCGGCCTTCTCGCGGGTCTCGGCCAGCAGCGCCTCAAGCACGGTGCGTCCCTCGGGACCAGCGGCGAAGGCGCGTTCGGCCAGAACCGTGGTGCCCGCAGGCGTGATCTCGGCAAAGCCGCCGGTCACGACATACCGCGTCTCGCCATCCGGCCCCTCGGTCGTGAGGATGCCGGGGCGCAGGGTGGTGATCATCGGCGCATGCTCGGGCATGGCGGTCAGATCACCTTCAGCGCCGGGAATCTGCACCGCCCGGACAGCACCTGAGGCAAGCTTGCGCTCGGGGCTGACGAGGTCGAATTGCATCGTATCGGCCATGATGGACCCCCTTTAGGCCGCAGCGGCCAGGCGCGCAGCTTTTGCGATCACTTCGTCGATATCGCCGACCATGTAGAAGGCGGCTTCGGGCAGGTGGTCATACTCACCGGCCACAACCGCCTTGAACGAGGCGATGGTTTTCTCGAGCGGCACCTGAATGCCGTCCGACCCGGTGAACACCTTGGCCACGTCGAAAGGCTGCGACAGGAAACGCTGGATTTTCCGGGCGCGGGCCACGGTCAGCTTGTCCTCTTCCGACAATTCGTCCATCCCGAGGATGGCGATGATGTCCTGAAGCGACTTGTAGCGCTGCAGGATCCCCTGCACGTCGCGCGCCACCTGATAATGCTCTTCGCCCACGATCTGCGGATCGAGAATCCGCGAGTTGGAATCGAGCGGGTCCACAGCCGGGTAGATGCCGAGTTCCGAAATCGCGCGCGACAACACGGTGGTTGCGTCGAGGTGCGCGAACGAGGTCGCCGGTGCAGGGTCGGTCAAGTCATCGGCAGGAACGTAGATGGCCTGCACCGAGGTGATCGAGCCGGCTTTGGTCGAGGTGATGCGTTCCTGCAGCGCGCCCATGTCGGTCGCCAGCGTCGGCTGGTAGCCCACGGCGGACGGGATACGGCCCAGCAGAGCCGACACCTCGGAACCTGCCTGCGTGAAGCGGAAGATATTGTCCACGAAGAACAGAACGTCAGTGCCGGACTGGTCGCGGAACTGCTCGGCCAAGGTCAGACCGGTCAGAGCCACACGCGCACGCGCACCCGGAGGCTCGTTCATCTGGCCGTAGACCAGCGCCACTTTGGACTCTTCGAGTTTCTCGAGGTTGATAACCCCGGATTCGATCATCTCGTGATAGAGGTCATTACCTTCGCGCGTACGCTCGCCCACACCGGCAAACACCGAATAGCCCGAGTGCACCTTGGCGATGTTGTTGATCAGTTCCATGATGAGAACCGTCTTGCCCACACCGGCACCACCGAAAAGGCCGATCTTGCCGCCCTTGGAATAGGGGGCAAGCAGGTCGATCACCTTGATGCCGGTCACGAGGATTTCGCTCTCGGTCGACTGTTCGGCAAAACCGGGGGCAGGCTGGTGGATAGCGCGGCGCTCGGATGCCTCGACCGGCTTGCCTTCGTCCACAGGCTCGCCCACGACGTTCAGGATGCGCCCGAGGGTGGCGTCGCCAACGGGAACCATGATCGGCTCGCCGGTGTCGGTTACTGTCTGGCCACGGACCAGACCTTCGGTCGCGTCCATCGCGATGGTGCGGACGGTGTTTTCGCCAAGGTGCTGGGCCACTTCGAGAACCAGACGCTTGCCGTTATTGTCGGTTTCGAGCGCGTTCAGGATCGGGGGCAGGTCGCCATCGAACTGCACGTCCACGACGGCGCCGATCACCTGTGTGATTTTGCCTTTGGTTGCCATTGTCATCTCTCTCCGGGTTTTCTAGAGCGCTTCCGCGCCCGAAATGATCTCGATAAGCTCTTTGGTGATCGCAGCCTGACGCGAGCGGTTATACTGGATCGTCAGCCGGTCGATCATGTCGCCTGCATTGCGCGTGGCGTTGTCCATTGCCGACATCCGCGCGCCTTGCTCGGAGGCACCATTTTCCAGCAGCGCCGTGAAGATCTGCGTGGTCACCGAACGCGGCAGCAGGTCTTCCAGAATTGCCTCTTCCGAGGGTTCGTAGTCGTAAAGCGCGCCAGCCTCGGCATCTTCGGGCACTTCGGCGGGAATGATCTGCTGCGGTGTCGGCACCTGGCTGATCACGGATTCGAAGCGGTTATAGAAGATCGTCGCGACATCGAAGTCGCCCGCCTCATACATCGCGAAAATCTGCCTGGCGATGTCATCGGCATTGTCATAGCCCACGCGCTTGACTTCCGACAGGTCCATATGGGCGACCAGATGAGCGGCCAGATCGCGCTTGAGCTGTTCGCGGCCCTTCTTGCCGACCGTCAGAATCTTGACGGTCTTGCCTTCGCTAAGCAGTTTTTCGGCGCGGTAGCGGGCAATCTTCACGATCGAAGAGTTGAAGCCCCCGCACAACCCGCGTTCGGCGGTCATCACCACCAGAAGATGGGTCTGGTCGCTGCCGGTTCCGGCCAGAAGCTTGGGTGCAGTGTCCGATCCGGCGACCGAAGCCGCCAGACCATTGACCACATCTGCCATCTTCTCGGCATAGGGGCGGGCGGCTTCCGCCGCCTCCTGGGCGCGGCGAAGCTTCGCCGCCGCGACCATCTGCATGGCTTTGGTGATCTTGCGCGTCGATTTGACGCTTTCGATCCGGTTCTTGAGATCCTTGAGGCTCGGCATAAGCTATCCCTCTTACCCGCCCTCAGGCGAAGTCTTTCGAGAATTCGTCAAGTGCTGCGCGGATCTTCTCTTCCAGCTCGCCTTTGACCTTACGGTCATTATTGGTGATGTCGTCAAGCAGTGCATGATGCTTGCCGCGCAGATGCGCCAGCAGACCTTTCTCGAAGCGTCCCACATCCTTGACCGCGACCTTGTCCAGATAGCCCTGAGTGCCCGCGAAGATCACACAGACGATTTCTGCGTTGGTCATGGGCGAATACTGGCCCTGCTTCATCAGCTCGGTCAGGCGCGCACCGCGGTTCAGCAGTTTCTGCGTCGAAGCGTCGAGGTCGGACCCGAACTGCGCAAATGCCGCCATTTCGCGATACTGCGCCAGTTCCAGCTTGACCGGGCCTGCGACCGATTTCATCGCATCGGTCTGCGCCGACGAGCCAACGCGCGACACCGAAAGGCCGGTATTCACGGCCGGACGGATACCCTGATAGAAGAGTTCGGTTTCCAGGAAGATCTGCCCGTCGGTGATCGAGATCACGTTGGTCGGGATAAAGGCCGACACGTCGCCGCCTTGCGTTTCAATGATCGGCAGCGCGGTCAGCGAGCCCGAGCCGAAGTCTTCGTTCAGCTTCGACGAGCGCTCCAGCAGGCGGGAGTGCAGGTAGAACACGTCGCCGGGGTAAGCTTCGCGGCCCGGCGGACGGCGCAGCAGCAGCGACATCTGGCGGTAAGCCACAGCCTGTTTGGACAGGTCATCATAGATGATCAGCGCGTGGCGGCCATTGTCGCGGAAATGCTCGGCCATCGATGTGGCCGCATAGGGGGCCAGGAACTGCATCGGTGCCGGGTCAGACGCGGTTGCGGCCACGACGATCGTATATTCGATAGCGCCCGTTTCTTCCAGTTTCTTCACCAGCTGCGCGACGGTCGAGCGTTTCTGGCCGACAGCGACATAGATGCAGTAGAGTTTCTTGCTCTCATCGCTGCCAGCGGCTTCATTGTAGCTTTTCTGGTTCAGGATCGTGTCGAGCGCGATGGCGGTCTTGCCGGTCTGACGGTCGCCAATGATCAGCTCGCGCTGGCCACGGCCGACCGGGATCATAGCGTCCACGGATTTCAGGCCGGTTGCCATCGGTTCATGCACCGATTTCCGCGGGATGATGCCGGGCGCTTTCACGTCAGCAATCGCGCGCTTGGTGGTCGCGATCGGACCTTTGCCGTCGATCGGGTTGCCAAGGCCATCCACAACGCGCCCCAGAAGCTCGTCGCCCACCGGCACGTCCACGATGGATTTGGTGCGCTTGACAGTGTCGCCTTCCTTGATGCCGCGGTCATCGCCGAAGATCACGATACCGACGTTGTCGGTTTCAAGGTTCAGTGCCATCCCGCGGATGCCACCGGGGAATTCAACCATTTCACCGGCCTGCACATTGTCGAGGCCGTGGACACGGGCAATACCGTCACCCACAGAGAGCACGCGGCCCACTTCGGTGACTTCGACATCCTGACCGAAGTTCTTGATCTGCTCCTTGAGGATGGCAGAAATCTCAGCAGCTTGGATACCCATTATCCGACCTCTTTCATGCTGTTCTTGAGGGCCGCGAGCTTCGCGCGGATCGACGAGTCGATCATTTGCGAGCCCACCTTGATGACAAGACCGCCGATGAGGCTTTCATCGACGGCCAGTTTGAGATTGATGTCCTTGCCGATACGCGCTTTCAGCGTCTTGACAAGATCAGCTTGCTGCGCAGCGGTGAGCGGCTTGGCCGAGGTGACTTCGGCCGTGACTTCGCCTTTTTCGGCGGCGATCAGCGCGCGCAGGCTGGACAGAACCTGTGGCAGGGCAAACAGACGGCGCTTGGTGGCCATCAGCCCCAGCGCGCCGGTGACGGTCTGCGAGAGCTTCATTTTCTTAGCAACCGCTGTAATCGCATTCGCCACCTGATCGCGCGAATAGACCGGCGAGGTGATCAGGCTGCGCAGATCGGCGCTTTCGGTCAGCGCGCCCTCAAGCGCATTGACATCACTTTCGAGGGATTTGAGAGATTTGGACTCTTTGGCCAATTCGAAAATTGCCGTGGCATAGCGTTGCGCTACACCAGAGGAGATCGAAGCTGGTTCGGACACGTCCACCCTTCCATCTGTTCTGCACCCAGACCTCGCGCTGGCCTGATGCGATGACTGCTAATTACGACGCGGCATGTGAATTCGGCGCGGGTTTAGCAGAGGGGTTTTGATGCTGCAACCGCCAAGGTCACGTTCTTGTAAGCCATAAGACGATTAATTCACACGCTTCTGCGACAAACCGCCTCAGGCTTGCGCTACCATTGCCCTTTGGCGCGCGCAAATTTCGGCGGCGCAGCATACGGGGCGCAAGGCAACCGTTCCGGAAAAGCTGATTCTGTTACCCATGTTCCGATCCGCCTGTCGCGCCGCCGCGCCAGGCCGGGCGGGTGACAGTCGGACGCACCGGATCAAGGATGCGCAGCGGTTTTCGGTCGCGCACTGCCAGACCCGAGGGGCCCGGCGCATCGGCAACACGCGTGGCCTCGACCAGAAGCACGCCGCCTGCGGGATATCGCGGCAGGCGTTGCCCCAGATTTTCGAGCATCATGGCCCAGTTCAGCCAGCTCTTGCGATCCTTCGGCGGAAAGAACAGCGCACCGGAGGTCGCGTTGAGTGCGAATCCATGTTCGCGCAGCAGGGCTTCGATCTGGCGCAGCGAATAGGGGCGGCCCAGAGCGAAAGGTGTGCCTTCTTTGCGTGCCCAGAGCCCCGAGCGATTGGGCACGATCAGCATGACCCGCGCACCGACTTTCAGCACGCGCGCGATTTCCTCCATCAGCGCAGCAGGACGTTCCGAGGTTTCCAGCCCATGCAGCACCACCAGCCGGTCGATACTGTCCGACGCAAGCGGCCAGCTTGTCTCCTCGACCAGCACGGAATGGTTTTCGGTTTCGGCGGGCCAATGCAGCACGCCCTGTTGTGCGGGCATCAGCGCGATGACGCGACTGGCCTCTTCCAGACAGGGGCGCAGCAGCGGCGCGGCAAAACCGAACCCGGCCACTGACAGCCCCTTCACCGAGGACCAGCGCACCTGCAACTGATCGCGCATCGCCTTTTGCGCCGCACGGCCCAGCAGGGTCGTGTAGTAGAAGTCGCGCAGGAAATAGACGTCCTGATGCATGCGGCCCTGTCCGGTCCTGTTGGTTGCGCCGGGGAGCCGAATGCCCCAGACTGTCCCTGACCTTATCGCAATCCAAGGAAAATGCCATGCCTCTGGAGATGACCGCCATTCCCTGTCTGCGCGACAATTACGCCTATCTGCTGCATGATCCAGAGACTGGACGCACAGGCGTTGTCGATGTACCGGATGTGGCCCCGATCCATGACGTTCTTGATGCAAAGGGCTACCGGCTGAGTGATATCTTCATCACGCATCACCATGACGACCATATCGGAGGGGTGATGCGGCTGGTTGAAGATACCGGAGCCGTGATCTGGGGCGCGCGCGCCGATGCGCACCGCCTGCCGCCGCTGGATCATGCGCTGGTCGAAGGCGACAGCGTGACCCTTGGTGCGGCGCAGGGGAGGGTGATCGAGGTGTCAGGCCATACTGTCGGCCATATCGCCTTTCACTTTCCCGAGAGCCGTCTGGCGTTCACGGCGGATAGTCTGATGGCGCTGGGTTGCGGCCGGCTGTTCGAAGGGACGCCTGTGCAGATGTGGGAGAGCCTGTGCAAGCTGATGGCCTTGCCCGATGACACGCTGATCTGTTCAGGTCATGATTATTCCGGCGGCAACGCGGCTTTCGCGCTGCATGTGGACCCTGACAATGCCGATCTGAAGGCGCGTGTCGCCGGATTCGAGGCTGACCGCGCGGCGGGGCGGCCGATGGCGGTGGTGCCGCTTGGCCTGGAGAAAGCGACAAACCCTTTTCTTCGCGCCGGGCAGCATTATCTGAAGCAGGCGCATGGGCGTGAGAGCGCGTCCGATGCCGAGATGTTTGCCTGGCTGCGCGACCTGAAAGACACGTTCTGAACGACCATCTCGCAGGCAGATCATCACGAAACTTGCCAGATTCCGTTGCATCCGGCAAAGTTGAAGAAAAAGCTCTTGAAGGTCGGTGAATAAAACCGAAATTTAAGAAGAAGAGGCGATGCTGGAAATCGGGCCCTGCCCGATGACCACCCAGGAACAGGAGCGTCTGACGTGCCGAGCTTTTCAAACACTCTGGAGCAATCCATCCACGGGGCGCTGGCGCTGGCCAACACCCGGCGGCACGAATTCGCCACGCTGGAGCACCTGCTGCTTGCGCTGGTTGACGAACCCGATGCGAGCCGAGTGATGCTGGCCTGCAATGTCGATCTGGACGAGTTGCGCAAGACCCTGCAAGAGTTCATCGAGGAGGAGCTTTCCTCGCTTGTGACCGATATCGAAGGGTCGGAAGCCGTGCCGACAGCGGCCTTTCAGCGCGTGATCCAGCGGGCAGCTATCCATGTGCAAAGCTCGGGGCGCAATGAAGTGACCGGCGCGAATGTGCTGGTCGCGATCTTTGCCGAGCGCGAATCGAACGCGGCCTATTTCCTGCAGGAACAGGACATGACGCGCTATGATGCGGTGAATTTCATCGCGCATGGGGTGGCGAAGAATTCGAAATATTCCGAAACGCGCCCGGTATCCGGCGCGGAAGAGGAAGAAGCCGAACAGACCAGCAAGGCCGAGGAGAAAGCCAAGGAAACCGCGCTGGGCAAGTATTGCGTCGATCTGAACGCGAAGGCCCGCAAGGGTGAGGTTGATCCGCTGATCGGGCGCGCGTCAGAGGTGGAACGCTGCATTCAGGTTCTGTGCCGCCGCCGCAAGAACAACCCGCTTCTGGTGGGCGATCCCG
>JAFIEM010000167.1 GCA_020832555.1 Natronohydrobacter sp.
ATGCGTTGATCGCGGCCACGGCGCTGGTGCATGGGCTGACGGTCGTCACCCGCAACACAGCGGATTTTGTGGCGACCGGAGTGGCGCTGGTCAATCCGTGGGCGGCGGATTAGCGGTCAGCGCCCTGAGGGAGCGGATGTGTCCTGTCTGCGCTGTTCAGGCCGCTTTCCACTTGATCGAACAGCCGATGCTCGGGGTCTGATCGCGCGGGCCTGCACCGGTCTGCGCAATCTGCACCATTGCGTCATAGAGTTCGCGCCGCGCGTCTGCCGGGCCGGGAGTGCGGCCAGAGGCATCGAGCCGCCCGCGATATTGCAATTCGCCTGCCGCGTTCAGCCCGAAGAAATCGGGCGTGCATTCCGCACCCCAGGCGCGGGCGACCGCTTGCGTTTCATCATGCAGGTAGGGGAAGGGGAAACCGTGCTTTTCCGCCAGTTCCTGCATCTTGGGGAAGCTGTCGGCGGGGTAGTTTTCGGCGTCATTGGCGCAGATCGCCACCACGCCGATCCCATGTGCGGCCAGATCGCGCGCATCGCGGAGGATGCGGTCGAGCACAGCCAGCACATAGGGGCAGTGGTTGCAGATGAACATGACCAGCGTGCCGTTTGGCCCCGCGACATCGGACAGGCTGTAGCTCCGGCCATCGGTTGCAGGCAGGCTGAAACCGGGGGCTTTCCAGCCGAAATCGCAGACAGGGGGCGTGGCGGCGGGCATGGGCTCTCCTTACATGAAGCGGTTGACCAGATTCTCCAGTTTCTCCTGTTTGCCAGAGCGCGGCTGCGGGTCAACCCCGCGCGCGATCACATCGGCGGTGATGCTATTGAGATCGGAGGCGAGCATCGCCTGTGCCTCTGGCTGGTCCCACCCGGCGTAGCGCGTGGCGCGCGCGGCTTCCAGACGGCCATCTTCCAGCATCGCGGCGGCGGCTTTCAGCCCGCGTGCGCAGACATCCATCGCGCCGGCATGGGACAGGATCAGGTCTTCGGCATCGAGCGACTGGCGGCGCAGTTTCGCGTCGAAATTGGTGCCGCCTGTGGTGAAGCCGCCTGCGCGCAGGATCTCGTAATAGGCCAGGGCCACTTCGGGGGTGTTGTTGGGGAACTGGTCGGTATCCCAGCCGGATTGATAGTCGTTGCGGTTCATGTCGATCGAGCCGAAAATGCCAAGGGCCGATGCGGTCGCGATTTCATGCTCGAAGCTGTGGCCTGCAAGGATGGCGTGGCCCTGTTCGATATTGACCTTGACCTCTTTTTCCAGCCCGAAGCGTTGCAGGAAGCCGAACACGGTCGCCACGTCGTAATCATACTGGTGCTTGGTGGGTTCCTGCGGTTTCGGCTCGATCAGGATCGTGCCCTTGAAGCCGATCTTGTGCTTGTAGTCCACCACCATCGACAGGAAGCGGCCCATATGGTCCAGTTCCTTCTTCATGTCGGTATTCAGCAGCGTCTCATAGCCTTCGCGCCCGCCCCAGAGGACGTAGTTTTCGCCACCCAGTTTGTGGGTCGCATCCATGCAGGTTTTGACGGTCGCTGCCGAGAAGGCGAACACATCGGGGTCGGGGTTCGTCGCCGCGCCAGCCATGAAGCGACGGTTGCTGAACAGATTGGCGGTGCCCCAGAGCAGTTTAGGCCCGCCTGCCTCCATTTTCGCGGCGAAATAGTCGGTCATTTCTTCCAGATTGCGGGTGTTTTCCGCGAAATTGGCACCCTCTGGGCGCATGTCGGCATCGTGGAAGCAATAGAAGGGGGCGTTCAGGATGCGGAACATCTCGAAGGCTGTGTCTGCCTTCAGTTTTGCAAGCTCCATCGTGTCGCCGAACCACGGGCGCAGGAAGGTCTGCCCGCCGAACGGATCGCCGCCGGGCCAGGCGAAGCTGTGCCAGTAGCAGATGGCGAAGCGCAGGTGATCTTCCATCCGGCGTCCGAGGATGATTTCATCGGGGTTGTAATGGCGGAAGGCGAAGTCACTGTCGCTGTCCGGTCCCTGATAGGTGAGGGTGGGGATGCCTGCGAAGAAATCGGTCATATCAGATCCTTGATGGCTGTCTGGGCGGCCTTGAAGCGCTGATGCGTGTCAGCAAAGGCCGGGGTGAGTTGGGAAACAGGGGCGATTTCGCGCGCGATGGGGGGCAGCGGCATGGCCTCCGTGTTGGCCCCGGTTGCGGCCATCAGACCAAGCCGGGCCGCGCCAAGGGCTGCGCCATAATCGCCTGCCTCTGGCACGAGGATGGGCAGGTCGAGCGCGGTGGCGAGTGCCGAGAGCCAGTATTCGGAGCGCGCGCCGCCGCCTGCGGCGATGAGCGTGTCGAGTTTCGTGCCGGTGGCGCTGAGGGCGTCCTGACAGTCCTTGAGCGCAAATACGACCCCTTCGAGCACAGCGCGGGTTGCGGCGTCACGGTCTGTGGCGTGGTCGAGGCCGATGAACGCGCCGCGGATGCTGGCGGAATTGAGCGGCGTGCGCTCGCCGCCGAGGTAGGGCAGGAATAGCGCGCGACCGGGGGCTTCCAAGGGGCCGAGATCGGCGGTCAGTTGGGCGGGGCTTGCACCTGCGACGCGCGAAAACCAGTTCAGCGCGTCTGTGGCGGCAAGGATCACGCCCATCTGGTGCCATGTGCCGGGAAGGGCATGGCAGAAGGTATGGACTGCGGTTTCCGGTGCGGGAGCATAGCCATCGGTTGCGGCGAATAGAACGCCCGAGGTGCCGAGGCTGACGAAGCCTTGCCCCCCATGCGCGACACCAAGGCCGATGGCCGTGGCGGCATTGTCGCCCGCACCACCGGCTATGGGGATGCCGGGGGTCAGGCCGAAATCCTGCGCGAGGGTGGCGCGCAACCCGCCCGAGGGGGCGGAACCTTCGACCAGCGCGGGCATGTGGTCGCGGGTCAGGTTGGTTGCGGCCAGAAGGTCGTCGGACCAGTCGCGTGTGCCCACATCCAGCCAGCTTGTGCCAGCGGCGTCCGACATTTCCGCGACATGATCGCCGGTCAGCCACAGGCGCAAGTAATCCTTGGGCAAGAGCACCTTGGCGACCTGTGCGAAGAGGTCAGGTTCGTGCCGTGCCATCCAGACGAGTTTGGGTGCAGTGAATCCCGGAAAGACGATATTGCCGCTGATGGCGCGAAAGCGCGGGTCGGCGTCGAGTTCCGCCGCTTCCACATGCGCGCGGGTGTCGTTCCACAGGATGCAGGGGCGCAGCACCTTGTCCGAGGCGTCGAGCACGGTCGCGCCGTGCATCTGGCCCGAAAGCCCGATGCCTGCGATTGCGGCCATGTCGATCTGACTGGCGAGCGCGCGCAGCACCGCTTCCGCCGCTGTGATCCAGTCTGCCGGAACCTGCTCTGACCAGCCCGGATGCGGGCGGGTGACGGTCAGGGGCGCGCTGGCTTCTGCCACCACCGCGCCGCCTGCGTCGATGACCAGCCCTTTCAGGCCGGATGTGCCCAGATCAAGTCCAAGATACATCACGCGGCCTTTTCGGGTTTCTTGCCCATGATGATCATCGACAGGATGTCGTCTTCGGTCACATCCTCGACCCGTTCGGTGCCGATCAGCTGGCCGTTCTTCATCACTGACACGCGGTCGCAAAGTTCCATCATCTCGCGCGTGTCATGGCTGATCAGAAAGATGCCAAGGCCCTGGGCCTTCAACTCCTTGATCAGATCGGCGACCATCTTGGTTTCATGCACACCCAATGCGGCCGTCGGTTCGTCCATGATCAGGATGCGCGCGTTGAAATAGACCGCGCGCGCAATGGCTACGGATTGCCGCTGGCCACCTGACAGGGCGCTGACCGGTTCTGCGATCTTGCGGAAGTTGGGGTTCAGCCGCGCCATGATCTTGCGGGTTTCCGATTCCATGCGGCTGTCATCGAGAAAGCCGAACATGGTGCGCAACTCGCGCCCCAGGAACAGATTGGCAGGCGCGGGCAGGTTGTCGGCCAGTGCAAGCGTCTGGTGGATCGTCTCGATATTATAGGCGCGGGCGTCGCGGGGGCTGTTGATCGTGGCCTTTTTGCCGTCAATCCAGATCTCGCCGCTATCGGCCTTGTAGGCCCCGGAGATGATCTTGATCAGCGTCGATTTGCCCGCGCCATTATGGCCCAGAAGCCCTACGACTTCGCCCGGATAGAGGTCGAGCGAGACGTCATCGACGGCCTGCACACCGCCAAAGGCAATCGAGAGGTTGCGGATATCTACAAGCGGGGTCATGGCTTACCCTTTCCCGGTGCGGCGGCGATAGATGATGTCGATGAGAACGGCGAGCACAAGCACGGAGCCCACGACGATATTCTGCAAGGGCGCATCGACACCGACCATGGCCATGCCCGATTGCAGCGACTGCATGATCAGCGCGCCAAGGATCGCGCCATAGATCGTGCCAAGGCCCCCGGCGAGTGCCGTGCCGCCGATGACGGCTGCGGCGATGACGCGCAATTCGTCCAGCGTGCCGATATCGTTGGAATGGTTGGTCAGACGGGCCGAGGCCACGACCGCCGAGATGGCGCAGAGGATGCCCATGATCGTGAACACCTTGACCGTCAGCAGGCGCGTGTTGATGCCCGAGAGTTCGGCGGCCTGCGGGTTGCCGCCAGCGGCGAAGATGTAGCGCCCCAGCCGGGTCTTGCGGGCGATGACGGTCATCACGACCGCGACGACGATCAGAAGCAGCACCGAGATCGGCAGGCCATAGACTTCGGTATAGCCTTCGGGCATGACTTCGCCGCGCGCCTCGAATTCGCGGCGCAGACGGGCGACGGGCACTTCGTAGGAATTCAGGATCTTGATGAAGCCAAGGATTGCGCCTGCGATGATCGCGCCGAGAGCGATTTCGGCCCAGAGCGGTTTGACCGGGAAGCCGTGGCGCGTCTTGTCGCGGCGTTTGGCCCAGAGCGCAGCAAGTGCTGCGGCGGTCGCGGCGAAGCCCAGAACCCAGGACCAGAATTCGCCCAAAGTGCCATTGATGCCGCCGAACATCTGGAAGGTGGGGTCCAGCGGGCCGATGGTCTGGCCGT
>JAFIEM010000168.1 GCA_020832555.1 Natronohydrobacter sp.
ATGACCCCTCGGACCTCTGGGCCACCACCGCTGCCACCGCCCGAGCCGCCATCGAGAAAGCGGGGCTCTCTGCCCGCGAGATCACGGCCATCGGCATCACCAACCAGCGCGAAACCACGCTGGTCTGGGACCGCAAGACCGGCAAGCCCATCCATAACGCGATTGTCTGGCAGGACCGCCGCACCGCCGATTTCTGTGCACAACTGCGCGCAGAGGGCCATGAGCCGATGATCACCGCCCGCACCGGGCTGCTCGCCGACCCCTATTTCTCGGCCACCAAGCTGAAATACATCCTCGACACGGTTAACGGCGCGCGCGACCGCGCCAAACGCGGCGAACTGGCTTTCGGCACGGTCGATACATGGCTGATCTGGAACCTGACCGGGGGCCGGGTGCATGCCACCGACGCCACCAATGCAGCGCGCACCATGCTCTACGACATCCACAAAGGCCGCTGGAGCCAGACCATCTGCGATCTGTTCGACATCCCTGCCGCGATGCTGCCCGAAGTGCGCGATTGCGCCGCCGATTTCGGCCATACCCGTGCCGATCTCTTCGGCCATGAAATCCCCATTCTCGGCGTCGCGGGCGACCAGCAAGCCGCGACCATCGGTCAGGCCTGTTTCACCCCCGGCATGATGAAATCGACCTATGGCACGGGCTGTTTCGCGGTCCTGAACACCGGCGAAACCCCCGTCGCCTCGACCAACAAACTGCTCACGACCATCGCCTATCAACTCGACGGCACCCCCACCTATGCGCTCGAAGGCTCGATCTTCATCGCGGGTGCCGTGGTGCAATGGCTGCGCGACGGGCTGAAAGTGATCCGCGCCGCCCCCGAAACGCAAGGCCTGGCCGAACAGGCCGACCCGTCACAGGATCTGATCCTCGTGCCCGCCTTCGTGGGCCTTGGTGCGCCCTATTGGAAGCCGGAAGCCCGCGGTGCCATCTTCGGCATGACCCGCAATTCCGGCCCTGCAGAATTTGCCCGCGCCGCGCTGGAATCCGTGGGCTACCAGACCCGCGACCTGCTGGAAGCCATGCAGGCCGACTGGACCCGCGAAGGCGCGCAACCCTCGCTCCGCGTCGATGGCGGCATGGCCGCGAATGACTACGCGATGCAATTCCTGTCCGACATCATCGGTGCCCCAGTGGACCGCCCGCAAGTGCTGGAAACCACAGCGCTGGGCGCGGCATGGCTTGCGGGGCAGCGCGCGGGCGTCTGGCCAGGCATGCAGGAATTCGCGACCGGCTGGGCGGTCGAACGCCAGTTCAACGCACAAATGGACAGCGCCAGCCGCGACCAGCGCTATAGCCGCTGGAAACGCGCGGTAAACGCCGTGCTGGGCGTCTGAGCATGACCCCTTTCGCCTTCGCGACCGCCAGCACCATCCGTTTCGGGCGCGGCACGTTCCACGATCTGCCCAGCCTCGCGGCAGGGCAGGGGCGGCGAGTCCTTCTCTTGCGTTCGGCTTCGGTCGCGCAGGCAGAAGATCTGGCGCGCGCCCTGCGCCAGACCGGCGCTGTGCTGGATCTGATTGCACGCGGTGAACCCGACCTGCCTGCGATCGAGGCCAATCTGGCCCTTGCCCGCCCCTTCGCGCCTGATCTTGTTATCGCACTTGGCGGCGGGGCCGTGATCGACCATGGCAAGGCCCTCGCGGCCCTGATCCCCGCCCCGCATGGCGCGCTGCGCTATCTCGAAGTGGTGGGCGAAGGCCAACCGCTCGATATGCCCCCGCTGCCGCTGATCGCCATTCCCACCACCGCAGGCACCGGGGCCGAAGTCACGCGCAACGCCGTCATTCAGGTTCCAGACGCGCGGCGCAAGGTCAGCCTGCGCGACCCGCGCCTCTATCCTGCGCTTGCACTGGTCGATCCCGACCTGTGCCTGTCCTGCCCGAAACCGGTCATTCTGGCCTCGGGGCTGGATGCAGTGACACAGGTGATCGAGCCTTTCATCAGCGCCCGCGCAAATCCCCTGACCGATGCCCTGTGCCGCGAGGCGATCCCGCGTGGCCTGTCGGCCCTGCGCAGGCTGATGCATCAGGGTGATACGGCCGCCTGGGATGACATGGCCCTGACCAGCCTGTGCGGCGGGATTGCGCTGGCCAATGCGGGCTTGGGCGCGGTGCATGGTTTCGCGGGCGTCATCGGCGGGCAGACCGGGGCGGCGCATGGCGCAATCTGTGGCGCGCTTCTTGTCCCGGTCCTGATGGCCAACCAGCGCGCCACGGCCCCGGACAGCCCCGCGCGGGACCGCATCGCCTGGGTTCTGGACCAGATCAGCGCGGAATATGGCAGTCTGGCCGACTTCCGATCATGGAGCACGGACCACGGCTTGCCCAGCCTCGCGGCGCTTGGCGTTGCTCCGGAAGATCACGCGCAGCTTGCGCAAGACGCGCGACAATCGTCGTCTTACAAGGCCAATCCGGTCGATCTGGATCTGTCTGACCTGATCGGCATCCTGCAATCCGCCTGACGGCACAGTTCTGCCCGATCCGACAGCCGCGACGAAAGTCAGATCACCTTGTCGATGGTCGCCCGCGCGCTCTCCTCTGCGCGGGTTCCAAGCCCGCCAAGCGTGTCATAGACCATCTGCGCCGCATGTTCTTCGGGCATCGGCGTGCCGCCCATGTCTTGCGTCGCGTTGTTGCTCTCCGCGCGGGCAGGGGCCTCTGTCACATCAAGCGTTTCCCGCATATGCTGAAGCACATTCACCTCGAATGTCGGGGGTGGCCCAACCAGCCGCGCGCGCTTTTCCTGTGCGGTCGGCAGAGGGTTGCGCTGCATCGCGGCGCTGGCATCCATATCGCGCATCTGTTGCACCGCCGTTGCGGTCATGGTCTTGGCGACTGCGGGCGCGGCTGACACGGGCGGCGCGGCGCTGCTGACCGTCGCGGCTTTCATATGACCCGGCAGGCTGTTCAGCGTCGACGTGATTGGCAATCCAGACATGGCGGACCCACCTTCTGACAAGATACTTTTCCCCACTCTGGACGATGCCATCTGTCCCCTAAGAAAGTCTTAAAGGCCTTTGGGTCCAGGCCGCCGAAATGCGTAGTATTTGAATGAAAAACGGCCCGCATCCGGGGATGCAGGCCGCCAGAAATCCGAAGTCAGTCGTTTAGCGCAGGATCGAGCGTCCCGCGAAAACAGCCGTCTCGCCCAGCATTTCCTCAATGCGGATCAACTGGTTATACTTCGCCAGCCGGTCAGACCGCGCCAGCGAGCCGGTCTTGATCTGACCGCAATTCGTGGCCACCGCCAGATCGGCAATCGTCGCATCCTCGGTTTCGCCCGACCGGTGCGACATGACGCAGGTCATCCGCGCGCGATGCGCCATATCGACCGCCGCCAGCGTTTCGGTCAGCGTGCCGATCTGGTTGACCTTGACCAGCAGCGAATTGGCGCAGCCCTTCTCGATCCCGTCGGCCAGACGCACCGGATTGGTCACGAACAGATCGTCGCCCACCAACTGGCATTTGTCGCCCAGCAGCGTGGTCAGCTTGGCCCAGCCGTCCCAGTCATCCTCGGCCATGCCATCCTCGATCGAGATGATCGGGTAATCCTTGACCAGCCCCATCAGATAGGACGCATTCTCGTCGCGGGTCATTACCGCGCCTTCGCCCGCCATGTGATACTTGCCATCGCGGTAATATTCGGTCGCCGCACAATCCAGCGCCAGCGCGATATCCTCGCCGGGACGATAGCCTGCCTTCTCGATGGATTTCAGGATGAAATCCAGCGCATCGCGGGTCGAGGACAGGTTCGGCGCAAAGCCCCCCTCATCGCCGATGCCGGTAGACAGACCCGCCGCCGACAATTCCTTTTTCAGCGTATGGAACACTTCCGCACCCATGCGCACCGCCTCGCGCATATTCGCGGCGGCCACGGGCATGATCATGAATTCCTGAATATCAATCGGGTTATCGGCATGCTCGCCCCCGTTGATGATATTCATCATCGGAACCGGCAGCGTGCGCGCCGAGGTGCCGCCGACATAGCGAAACAGCGGCTGACCGGTATACTCGGCGGCAGCCTTGGCGACCGCCAGCGACACGCCCAGAATCGCATTCGCGCCCAGACGGCCCTTGTTCGCGCTGCCATCCAGCTCGATCATCGCGCCATCAATCGCCACCTGCTCGGTCGCGTCAAACCCCACCAGCGCCTCGGCCAGCTCGCCATTCACGCTCGCGACGGCGTCCAGCACGCCCTTGCCCATATAGCGCGCCTTGTCGCCATCGCGCTTCTCGACTGCCTCATGCGCGCCCGTGGATGCACCAGAGGGCACAGCCGCACGCCCCATCGTGCCGTCTTCCAGGATCACATCCACCTCGACCGTCGGGTTGCCCCGGCTGTCCAGAATCTCGCGGCCAATAATGTCGATGATGGTGCTCATGCGCCTGTCCCTTCGCGTGAAAAGTTACAGGCTCTATAGCGCCCCTCAGCCGCAGTTTCTAGGCCAGTTTGCGCTCGCGCCACAAGGTGAACAGGCCCGCACAGATAATGATGCCCGCCCCGATCAGCGTCAGCCCATCCGGGCGCTCATCAAAGACCAGAACGGCGATGATCAGCGCAAACAGCATCCGCGAATAGCGAAATGGTGTCACGAAAGACAACTCGCCCACCCGCATTGCGGCCACGATCCCGTAATAGGCGAAAACCCCGATGCCCAATGCGGCCCCCAGTTTTGACAGTTGTGCAAGCTCCAGCCCGACCGGAGCCTCGCCCATCACCAGCATCATGAAAACCCCCGCCGGGATCAGCATGAAAAAGGCCCATGTCGACAGCTGATAGCTGGAAATGCTGCGCGGCACGGCCCGCGTGGCCAGATCGCGCCCGGCCAGCCCCAGCACCCCGATCACGGCCAGGATACTCGCAGGCTCGAACCCGGCCATGCCAGGACGCACAATCAGCAGGACGCCGATGAACCCCGCCAGAATAGCACTCCAGCGCCGCCAGCCGACCTTCTCGCCGAAAAACA
>JAFIEM010000031.1 GCA_020832555.1 Natronohydrobacter sp.
GCGGGGGCGGGGGGCCGGCGCTATTGCGCGGGCGCAGCCCGCAGATGCTTGACGTGAGGGCGAAGGCCGGGGGCTTTGCCCCCGGACCCCCAGGATATTTGGGCAAGACTGAAACGAGCATGGGATAGGCTCGCAGCGAAGGGGTGAAGGAATGGACGAGAAACCGGTATTGGTGCGGCGGATGGGATGGCCGGAGAGTGCCTCGCGCCCGGTGGGGACGCCGATTCAGCCCTCGGTGGTCTATGCCTCGCGCGATCCCGATATGCTGGATGCGCAATATGAGGGGCGGCTGGAGGGCTATACCTATGCGCGCGAGGGCCATCCCAATGCAACTGTGCTGGCGCGCAAGATCGACCAGATGGAAGGGGCCACAGGCGGGATCGTGCTGGGGTCGGGCATGGCGGCGGTGGCAGCGGTGCTGATGGGGCTGTGCCGGGCAGGCGATCATGTGCTGGGCGGTGATCAGCTATACGGGCGCTCCTTGCGGATGATGCGCGATGATCTGCCGCGACTGGGGGTCGCGACCTCGCTGGCCGATCCGACTGACGCGGCGGGATTTGTGGCGGCGATCCGGCCAGAGACGCGGCTGATTCTGCTGGAAGTGGTGTCGAACCCGACGCTGCGGGTGGCCGATATCGCGGGCATCATCGCAGGCGCACAGGCGCGGGGCGTGCTGGTCGTGATCGACAACACCTTCACCACGCCGCGCGGCTTTCAGCCCTTCGCGCATGGCGCGGATATTGTCATTCATTCGGTCACAAAACTGCTGGCGGGGCATTCGGATGCGACGCTCGGCTATGTCGCGACGCGCGATCCGGCACTTGGCAAGGCGATCTATGATTTCGCGACCACGACTGGCATGACGCCCAGCCCGTTTGATTGCTGGCTGGCCGAGCGAGGGCTTTATTCCTTCGATCTGCGCTATGACCGGGCCGAGGCGAGCGCGCAGGCGCTGGCCGATCATCTGGCGAAGCTGCCCGGTGTCGAGCGGGTGCTTTACCCGACACGCGCTGATCACCCCGATCACAACCGCGCTGTGGCGCTGCTGCGCGCGCGGGGCGGGCATATGGTCAGTTTCGAGATCACCGGCGGGCGCGCGGCGGCAAACCGTTTGACGCGCGGCGCACCCAATATCGCCTTTGCGCCGACGCTGGGGGATATCGGCACGACGCTGTCGCATCCGGCCAGTTCTTCGCATCGCGGGCTGGGGCCGGAGGGGCGCGCGGCGCTGGGGATCTCAGAAGGGTTCTTCCGGGTCTCGGTCGGGATGGAGCCGCCCGAGCTGCTCTGTGCCGAGTTCGAGGCCGCCATTGCAGCAAGCCAGGTCGAGGCATAAGCCTTTCATCTTATTGACCGGATTTCGCTTGACAGGGCGGGTGCCGTGTCTGACCCTTGGATCAGGCGCAATCGGTCAGAGGAGGGCGGTCCCGATGCTAGTCAGTCAGATCATTCGCAACAAGGCGCAGCAAGGTGTGGTCACACTCCAGCCCGGCGTAACGCTGGGTGAGGCCGCGAAGCTGCTCTCGGAGAAGCGGATCGGGGCTGTGGTGGTTTCGTCCGACGGGGCGAAAGTCGCCGGTATCCTGTCCGAGCGCGATATCGTGCGCGTGATTGGCCAGCGGGGGCCTGCGGCGCTGTCCGAAAGCGTTGATTCCGTGATGACGCGCAATGTTTTCGGGTGCAGTCCCGAGGATAATGCCGATCTGGTCCTGCAGACCATGACGCAGAAGCGTTTCCGCCACCTGCCGGTGATGGAAGGGGACAGGATGATTGCGCTGATCTCGATCGGCGATGTGGTGGCGGCACGTCTGGCGGAGCTGGAGCTGGAAAAAGACGCGCTGACCGGGATGATCATGGGCTATTGAGCGCGCAACCGGGGCTTGCATCTTTGCGCGCAATATTGTTGCGTGCCCCCTGAGGGACACATAAGGGGGCAGCATGCGCATCGGTCTGTATCCGGGGACGTTCGATCCGCTGACACTGGGGCATCGCGATATCATCACGCGGGCGGCGCAACTGGTGGATCGGCTGGTGATCGGGGTTGCGATCAATCGCGACAAGGGCCCGCTTTTCACGCTGGAAGAGCGGGTTGCGATGATCGAGGAGGAAGTGACCGATCTGCGGGCCCGCACGGGCGTCGAGATCGTGGCGCATCCGTTCGAGAATCTGCTGATCGACTGCGCGCGTGATGTGGGCGCGAAAGTCATCATTCGCGGGCTGCGCGCGGTCACGGATTTCGAATACGAGTTCCAGATGGTCGGCATGAACCGGGCGCTGGACGATTCGATTGAAACCGTCTTCCTGATGGCGGAGGTCCGCCATCAGGCGATTGCATCGAAGTTGGTCAAGGAAATTGCGCGCCTTGGGGGCGATGTGTCGAAATTTGTCTCACCCGCGATCCGTGAGGCGCTGATCGCGAAACTGGCTCAGCGACCGTAGACAGCCTTTTCGGCGATCTTTGCCGCATCGGGCTTGTAGATGCCAAGGTCGATGGCAACGTCGAGCGGCATGGCTTCAAGTTCGGCCTTGGTGCGCAGATAGGCGGCGCGCTGTTTCAGCCGGGTCTGAATCGTGGTCAGAATGGTGCTCATGGGTTTCCCCTTTCGTGTTTTCATGCTCGTTGGGGGAAAGATGGGGCATGCTGCGATGCAGCACAAGTGGGGCTGGCGCAGAGCCGCCTTGCAGAAAATGCAGGGCTGAACGCGGGCAATCCAGTGGACGCCTGACCCAGATGCTTGACTCCTTTGCTGTGTTGATGTCCCTTGGCAGCGCTAACAGCATTGCCGGAACAGGGGGCGCAAATGTCAGCCTATACTTTGCGCGATGCGCATGTGATCGCATCGGAAGCGGCGCTGCGGCAGATTTTTCCGCCGGTTCATGATCTGGCGCAGCGCAAATCCCTGACGCGGCTCGAACGCCATTCGCGCAGTTTCATTGAACGCGCGCCGTTTCTATGTCTGGGCACGCAGGCTGCCGATGGCACCGCCGATGTCAGCCCGAGGGGGGATGCGCCGGGCTTCGTGCAGGTGCTGGATGACCGGACGCTGCTGATCCCGGATCGCCCCGGCAATAACCGGCTGGACAGCCTGTCGAATATCATCGGCAACCCTGCGGTCGGGCTGTTGTTTCTGATCCCCGGTTTTCACGAGACGATGCGTGTGAATGGCACCGCGCGGCTGACGCGTGATCCGGAATTGCTGGCGCTCTGCGCGGTCGAGGGGCGGTTGCCGCGTTTGGGCATTGTGGTCGATATCGCCGAGGTGTTCATCCATTGCGCCAAGGCCTTCCGGCGCTCTGGGCTGTGGGAACCTGAGAAGTTTCAGGATCGCCGCACCATGCCCTCGCTGCCGCAGATCATCCACGAGCAGACATCAGAGGTCGCGGTGGATCCGCAGGAGATGGCGCAGGCCGAGGCGGATCTGGAACAGGCCTATGCGAAATCAATGTATTGAGCGTCTGCCCGCCAGACGCGACGGCCGTTAAAAACCGCATCCGAGGCGCGAAGGACACGCGGCGCATGCGACAGGTCTGCCCCGCATCGGAATGCGGGGCAGAGGTTTGCATCAGTTCGGCGTCACGCGGAAGATGTCGCCTTCGTCAATGGCGGCATAAAGCGCGCCATCTGGCCCCTGCACCAGCGAGCGGAAGCGCCCAGACCCCATTGGCAGCGGCATTTCGATGACGGAATGAACCGAAAGCCCATCATCGGTCAGGTCCACGATGTCGATGCGCTGGCCGACAGGCGTGCCGCCGAAACCGATGCCCATGATGCCGACCGCCATCCTGCCATTCCACTCGCCCCAGTGATCGCCGGTCAGGAACTCGGCAGACGAGGTGCCCTGCGACAGGCCGTTATTCGTCCATGCAGGCGGCATGGCGTCAGGATAGGTGGCGAAATCAGTCATCGGCATGAAGGCCGCGCGTTCTTCGGGGTTCATGCCCTCCATCTGGTTGGGCGAGTAGCCGCAGTAATTGTCCGGGCAATCCTCGCGTCCGGCCATGTTCGGGCGCGGATCCCAACCGCCATTGCCGCCGGGCACAAGGGCTGTAATCTCGTCCGAGTGCCATGGCCCGTGTTCGGCGATGATCGGGCGATTGTCGCCGGGGCGGAAAGCGATGCCCTGTACGTTGCGGAACCCGTAGCCATAGATGCGCGCGTCGAAGCCATCAGGGGCGCCATTATCGGGCGCGGCATTGCCATCGGTGTCGATTCGCAGCACCTTGCCGCCCAGAAGTGTCGGCGATTGCGGGACTTCGCCGTTATGGGTATCGCCTGTGGTGACATATAGGAACCCGTCGCCCGGATTGAAGCGGATCCGGCCCCCGTTATGCGCGCCGGGACCACCGAAGGGATGGTCGCTGGCCTGTGGCTTGTATGGGATCGAATCGACAATGTCGGTGCGGTCCGAGACAGCGGTCAGGTCGTCATTGACAACAAGGCGCATGACCCGGTTGCTCCCCGGCGCGGTCATGCTGGAGGTGGAATAGACATAGATGCGGCGATTGTTGTCGAAATCGGGATCGATCGCGACGCCCATCATGCCGGCCTGACCTTCGCAGAACAGGTCATCGGCTGTTGAGGCGTAGCCATCGCTCCCGGTCATGCCCAGAAGCGCATTCACATCGCCCGATGGCATTCGGACGGACAGGCCGAGGCATTTTTCAGTGTAGAACATGGTGCCATCAGGCAGAAAGGCCATGTCCCACGGATTGTCGAGATCGGACAGGACTGTTTCGGCTGACAGATCGGGTGCGCCTGCAGCGAGGGCGATGCCGGATGTCAGCGCGAGGGCGGTGGCGGATACGGCAAGACAGGATGCCGATAGCGTGCTCAGTCGACGTTTCATGTGCTTAACTCCTCCCAGGGTTGAGTCGCCCGCGCTCCCCCACAGACGACAGGCTTCAGGGTAAACATTGCGTTTCCCTTGCGTCAACTTTTTTAATTTGCATGTGAAATAAATAATTAATTCAGTAAATCAGAGATTTAAACCCAATATTCCAGCGCGCCCGCGAAAGGCGCGCTGAAATCGTGTTGGCGGTCAGGACTGATCCTAGCTGAAACTCTCGGAGATATAGGCGCTCAGGTTTTCGATCATCTCGTCCGAAAGTTCTTCAGCGATGGGATACATCAGCATCGAGTTCGGACCGACGGCATCTCCGGCGCGATAGGTTACCAGACGTTGCGTCAGGTAGTCGGGTGTCTTGCCCCTGAGCGATGGAAAACTGGCCATGCCGCGCGCCGCGCGACCGTGGCACTGGCTGCATTCTGCCGCGAAATAGGCTTGCGGGTCGAACGCCTCGTCGTTGTCGCCATTGGCAAGGGCCGGGGTCGCGCAGAACGCAGACGCAACTGCGGCGAGTTTTGCGAAATTCAGTGTTTTGCCCATCTTGTCCTCCCTCAAGTGTCAGACAGGGCATGCAACATGGCCACATCCTGTCCGAAGGCTTGGGTATTTGCGCTGAAAGAAATGTGAAGATCAAATGCCAAATTTCACCGGATGCAAGACTGTTTCATCGGGGTGGGTCTGAGGAAAAAGAAAAGCCGCATCCGGGGATGCGGCTTCTGGTCCGGAATGGCCCGTGTTTCAGCCTGCCTTGGCCATTGCGGCGGCGGTGTCCAGCATCCGGTTCGAGAAGCCCCATTCATTGTCATACCAGGACAGCACGCGGACCATGCGCCCTTCGAGAACCTTGGTCTGGTCCAGATGGAAGATCGACGAGCGCGGGTCGTGGTTGAAATCCATCGACACATTGGGCTGATCGGTCGCGCCAAGAATGCCTTTCAGCGGGCCGTCGCTGGCGGCGGCGATGATGGCGGCGTTGATTTCGTCCACTGTCACATCGCGCGCGGCTTCAAAGGTCAGATCGACGACCGAGACATTGGGGGTCGGCACGCGGATCGCCACGCCGTCAAGCTTGCCCGCGAGTTCCGGCAACACCAGACCCACGGCTTTCGCGGCCCCGGTCGAGGTGGGGATCATGCTCATGGCGGCGGCGCGGGCGCGGTAGAGATCCTTGTGCATCGTGTCCAGCGTCGGCTGGTCGCCGGTATAGCTGTGGATCGTGGTCATGAAACCGCGCGAGATGCCCACGGTGTCATTCAGCACCTTGGCGACGGGGGCGAGGCAGTTGGTGGTGCAGGAGCCGTTCGACACGATCTTGTCGCTGGCCTTCAGAGTCTGGTGATTCACACCGAAAACCACGGTATTGTCCGCACCCTTGGACGGGGCAGAGACCAGCACCTTGCCCGCCTTGCCCAGATGCACGCGGGCTTTCTCGGCATCCGAGAAGATGCCGGTGCATTCCAGCACGATGTCGATATCGTCCCAGGGCAGGTTCGCCGGATCGCGCTCTGCCGTGACCTTGATCAGGCTGCGGCCGACATTGATCGTGTCGCCATCGACCGTCACTTCGCCGGGGAATTTGCCATGCACCGAATCGAAGCGCAGCAGATGCGCGTTGCTTTCGACCGGGCCAAGGTCGTTGATGGCCACGATTTCCAGATCATCGCGATTCTGTTCGACCAGTGCGCGCAGCACAAGGCGACCGATCCGCCCGAAACCGTTGATTGCAAGCCGTGTTGTCATGGGACATTCCCCCGAAAATGGCCCCCCGAAAGTGGCGCTGAGTTCATAAATTGCGTTTGCGCTAACATAGTTGCGTGACAAAAAGCAAGAGGCAAGCAGGGGGCAGCGCTAGCAGATGGTGCAGCCTTGCGCGCGATTGGGGCGTGCGGGCTGATAGCCTGCACCCATCAGGCGGAACACGCCACCGGCTATGTCGATCACCGGGACATCCAGCGCGGGTGCGATGATCCGGGCCGCGCGGGCGGTGCGGTTGCCGGTGCGGCAGATCAGCGCGACAGGCTGGCCGGGGGTCAGATGCGGGGCAAGATCGGTCAGGAATTGCTCGGGGCTGTCGAAGGGCAAAAGCAGGGCATTGGGCAGCACGCCGGTCTCGACCCATTCATGGGGCTGGCGGATATCGACGACCAGCATGGGCGCATCCTGTATCTGCTGCGCCGAGGGCTGGGCGGTATAGACCTGCTGGGCAAGGGCTGGCTGGGCGAGCAAAAGGGCAAGGCAGGCGGCAAGGAGGCGGAGCATATATAGACCTTCGTGATTTTTTGAATGTGTAGCCTGCCTTGCAGGTGGTGCAAAGGCGACAAAAGATCACAATGACGAAACCCGCCAACCTTGCGGCGGGCGGGTCATGCGTTTCTGGTCTGGCGGCAGGATTTTAGTGAATCAGCCGCCCCATCGCACCGGCCACATCGGCCATGCGGCAGGAAAAACCCCATTCATTGTCATACCAGGCCAGCACGCGGACCATGCGCTTGCCCACGACCTTGGTCTGATCGGGCGCGAAGATCGAGCTGTGCGGCGTGTGGTTGAAATCGATCGAGACTTTCGGTTCCGGGTCATAGGACAGCACCGCCCCCATCGCCCCGGCAGCCGCTTCGCGCACGATTTCATTCACATCGGCGGCGGTCACGTCGCGCCCGGCATAGAAGGTCAGATCAACGGCGCTGACATTGGGGGTGGGCACGCGCAGGGCGGTCCCATCGAGCTTGCCTGCAAGTTCCGGCAGCACCTCGCCCAAGGCTTTCGCCGCGCCGGTCGAGGTGGGGATCATCGCCATCGCAGCGGCGCGGGCGCGATACAGATCCTTGTGGCGGCGGTCCAGTGTCGGCTGGTCGCCGGTATAGCTGTGCACCGTGGTCATCACGCCCGATTCAATGCCGATGGCGTCATTCAGCACCTTGGCCAGCGGTGCCAGGCAATTCGTGGTGCAAGAGCCGTTCGAGACGACCAGATGCTCCGAGCGCAGGCTGCGATGGTTCACACCGTAAACGATGGTCGCATCGGCATTCTTGGCCGGGGCCGAGACAAGAACGCGCGAGGCCCCGCGCGACAGATGCACAGCGGCCTTGTCGCGGTCGTTGAACTTGCCGGTGCATTCCAGCACGACATCGACGCCTTCCCAGTCGAGTTCGGACGGCTCGTAGGTGGACATGACCTTGATCGGTCCGCGCCCAAGGTCCAGAGTGTCGCCCTCGACCCGGATCGAACCGGGGAAGCGACCATGCACGGAATCGTATTTCAGCAGATGCGCATTGGTCTCGATCGGGCCGGTCGCATTGATCTTGACGACCTCGACATCATTGCGCGCACTTTCGGCGATATGCGCCAGCGTGCAGCGCCCGATCCGGCCAAACCCGTTGATCCCGATGGTGATGGTCATGAGAGCTACTCCGCGCTTGCTGTGGCTTGGGGTTTCTATACCCATCGAAACCCGTCAGAAAAAGGGCGAAATCCGTTGCAAATAAAGTCGTTAGCGCAATCTGTCGCATGATAGCGCCAACGCAGGCTGCGCGGATCGCTGCCGACTGGCGGCTTGCGCCTGCGCGCGCGGCGTTGCATGAAGTGACAAGATTAAAACACAGGAAGATGGCGGGCACGGATTGGCCTTTCTGGACAATATCTTCGGATTGATCGACATGCGGTCGTTTTCCTCGGTCTGGTTCTGGATCGTGCTGGCGCTGTATTGGTCCTCGGCCAGCCAGACGATACTGGGCGCGCCCTATGATCTGATCGTCCGGGCGCGGCGCGGGGACAATCCGCAGAACGCGCAGGATCTGCAGGATCTGGTTGCGATTCATGTGCGGCGCAAACTGTCGCTGATGCGCCGGGTGGGGCATTGGATCGTGGCCTTCAGCGCAGCCGGGCTGACAACCATCGGGGTTCTGGCCGTGGTGTACCGCCTGGAATTTGCCCAAGCCGTCATGCTGATCCTGACGCCGATGACGATTGTGCGTCTCTTGGCGCTGCGGCTTGCCTTTCGCATCGAGCGCGAACATATGGAGGGCGGTCGACTGAGCCGCGCACTGCTGACCCACCGGCTGTGGATTCAGGTGCTGGGGGTGATTTCCATTTTCGTGACCGCTGTCTGGGGCATGTTGCTGGTAATGTCGCGCTCGGCGCTGGGGTTTTAACGGGGGCAGAGGTCCGCTAAGAGCCGACCCTGGTCAGACGGGAATATCGTGAACATGGCTGCTTCGCTACAGACGGTCCTGATGGGCGGTGCGCCCGAAGGGTTTGACGCCGCCCTGCTGGCGCGTGAGATCGAGAAATCGGGCGCGAGCCTGATCCATGTCGCACGCGATGACAAGCGGCTGGAAGCGATGGCGCAGGCCTTGGCGTTTTTCGCACCTGATCTGACGGTGCTGCGCTTTCCGGCCTGGGATTGTCTGCCCTATGACCGCGTATCGCCCAATCCCGAGATTGCCAGCGCGCGGATGGCCACGCTGGCCGCTTTGGCGCATGGGGTGCCGGGGCGGTTCGTTCTCTTGACCACACTTTCGGCCGTAACCCAGCGCCTGCCTGCGCGCGATGTGGTGGCGGAAGCCTCGTTTCGCGCGGTGGTCGGCAAGCGGCTGGATGAGAACGCGCTCCGGCACTGGCTGGTGCGCATGGGGTTTTCACAATCGCCCACAGTGACCGAACCGGGTGATTTTGCGATTCGTGGCGGGATTTTCGATATTTATCCGCCCGGCGAGGGTGGGCCGGTGCGGCTGGACCTGTTCGGCGATGTTCTGGACGGTGCGCGGCGGTTTGACCCGGAAACACAACGCTCGCTGGAGAAGTTGCAGGTGGTCGAGTTCGCGCCTGTGTCCGAGATCATTCTGGACGATGCGGCGATCACACGGTTCCGGCAGAATTACCGGATCGAGTTTGGCGCGGCGGGCAGTGATGATCCGCTTTATGAGGCCGTCAGCGCGGGGCGCAAGCATCAGGGCATGGAGCATTGGCTGCCCTTCTTCCATGCCCGTATGGAGGTGCTGTTTGACTATCTGCCGGGGGCCTCGGTCGTGCTGGATGACCAGTTGCAGGGCGCGCGCGCGGCCCGCTGGGAAGGGATCGCCGATCAGTATGACGCGCGGCGCGAGGCGATGAGCGCCAAGGGGCGGCTAGACACGGTTTACAAGCCCTGCCCGCCGCATCTGCTATATCTTGATGATGCAGGCTGGCAAGGCGCGCTGGCGGGACGGCGGGTGGTGCAGTTGAACCCGCTGAAGACCGCGCCGGGGCCGGGGGTGGTTGATGCAGGCGGGCGCGCGGGGCGCAGTTTCGCGCCAGAGCGTCAGGCGGGGGCGAATGTGTTCGATGCACTGGCCGCGCATGTGACCGACTGCTTGAAACAGGGCAATGTCGTTCTGGCCAGCCATTCCGAGGGCGCGCGCGAGCGGCTGTCGGGGCTGTTGGAAGATCACGGCGCGGGTCTGGGCACGGCGATTGCCACAGCGCGCGATCTGGATGGCAAGAGCGGGCTGTATCTCGCGGTCTGGCCGCTGGAGGAGGGATTTGAAGCGCCCGGCCTGACCGTGATCTCGGAGCAGGATGTGCTCGGCGACCGGCTGGTGAACCGCACCAAACGGCGCAAACGGGCCGAGAATTTCCTGCAGGACGCGCAAACGCTTAGCCCCGGCGATCTGGTGGTTCATGTCGAGCATGGGGTGGGCCGCTATACGGGGTTGGAGACCATCACCGCGATGGGCGCGCCGCATGAGTGCATCGCGCTGGAATATGCGGGCGGGGACCGGCTGTTTCTGCCGGTCGAGAATATCGAACTGCTCTCGCGCTATGGCCATGAGGAAGGGCTTCTCGACAAGCTGGGGGGCGGTGCCTGGCAGGCGAAGAAAGCCAGGCTCAAGCAGCGCATCCGCGAGATTGCCGACAAGCTGATCCGTATTGCGGCAGAACGGCAGTTGCGCAAGGCACCGATGTTCACGGCACCCGAGGGGATTTGGGAGGAATTTCTCGCCCGTTTCCCCTATTCCGAAACCGATGACCAGTTGCGCGCCATCGAGGATGTGCTGGATGATTTCGATAGTGGGCGGCCCATGGACCGGCTGGTGGTCGGCGATGTGGGTTTCGGCAAGACCGAAGTGGCGATGCGCGCGGCCTTCATCGCGGCCATGTCAGGCGTGCAGGTGGCGGTGATCGCGCCAACAACGCTGCTGGCGCGGCAGCATTACAAGACCTTTGCCGAACGTTTCCGGGGATTTCCTATAAATGTCAGACCCTTGTCGCGCTTTGTTAATGCAAAAGATGCAAATGCCACGCGCGAGGCGCTGAGCAAGGGCACCGTAGATATCTGCATCGGCACCCATGCGCTGCTGGCCAAGGGCGTGAAATTCGCCAATCTCGGCCTGTTAGTCATTGATGAAGAACAGCATTTCGGCGTCGGCCACAAGGAACGGCTGAAGGAATTGCGCAGCGATATTCATGTGCTGACGCTGACGGCAACCCCGATCCCGCGCACGCTTCAACTGTCGCTGACAGGCGTGCGCGATCTGTCGATCATCCAGACCCCGCCGGTGGACCGTCTGGCGATCCGCACCTATGTTTCCGAGTTCGACACGCTGACGCTGCGCGAAGCGCTGTTGCGCGAGCATTACCGGGGCGGGCAGTCCTTCTTCGTGGTGCCGCGCATCTCGGACCTGCCGGAAATCGAGGATTTCCTGAAAACCCATGTGCCGGAAATCAGTTACGTCATCGCCAATGGCCAGATGGCGGCAGGCGAACTCGATGAGCGGATGAATGCGTTTTATGACGGGAAATACGATGTGCTGCTGGCGACGAGCATCGTGGAATCCGGCCTTGATATCCCGCGCGCGAATACGATGATCGTGCACCGCGCCGATATGTTCGGGCTGGCGCAACTTTACCAGATCCGGGGCCGGGTGGGCCGGTCCAAGACCCGCGCCTATTGCTTCCTGACGACGAAACCGCGCAGCCCGCTGACCCCGCAGGCGCAGCGGCGGCTGAAACTCCTGGCCTCGCTGGACAGTCTGGGCGCCGGGTTCAATCTGGCGTCGCACGACATGGACCTGCGCGGCGCGGGCAATATCCTGGGCGAGGAACAGTCGGGCCATATCAAGGAAGTGGGCTACGAGCTGTATCAGCAGATGCTGGAGGAAACGATTGCACGGCTGCGCTCGGGCGAGATCACCTCGCTGGAGGATCTGGACGGGCAATGGTCGCCACAGATCAATCTTGGCGTGCCGGTGCTGATCCCGGAAGACTATGTGCCCGATCTGGACGTGCGGCTGGGTCTGTATCGGCGCTTGTCAGGGCTAGCGAGCAAGGTCGATCTGGAAGGTTTCGCTGCCGAACTGATCGACCGGTTTGGCAAATTACCGCGCGAGGTGAACACGCTCTTGGCGGTCGTGCGGATCAAGGCCGAGTGCAAGCGCGCGGGCATTGCGAAGCTCGATGCCGGGCCGAAAGGGGCGACGATCCAGTTTCACCGCGACAAATACGCCTCGCCCAAAGGCTTGGTGGAGTTCATTCAGGGCGAGAAGGGGCTCGCGAAGATCAAGGATAACAAGATCATCGTGCAGCGCGACTGGACCACCGAGAAGGACCGCGTGCGCGGCGCTTTCGCGATTGCGCGGGATCTGGCGGCGCATGCGGGTGCCGTCTGAGCTTTGGTTAATGCAAACGGCCGGGGCACTCCCCGGCCGTCGAGCGCTTGCCTGATCAGAGTCAGGTCAGATCACTTCTACCTCGTCCTCTTCAGGCGCGTCTTCCAGAGCCGCATCTTCATCCCCGACGAAGGCAATCATCAGCCCGTCGACATCGAAAGACTGGATCGCCTCGTTATAGGCGGCAATCAGGGCATCTGCATCCTCGAACGGCCCCTCAAGACGGAACACTTCTTCCAGATCGTCGCCCTGATAGAAGATCACGGCATTGAACAGAGGAATGTCATTGGGTGAGGTGCTGTCCATCAAGGCGACGTAATCGGCAAAAGTGCCTTCTGCGTCTTCCGGCAGATCGTCGTTGGTAAAGATGAACCCACCAAGGATGTCGGCATCCGGATCATAGACGAAAAACACCTTGGAATAGGTTGCATCGCCGTCGTCATCGTCCCCGTTATCGTCGTCATCGTCGTCGCCATTGTCCTCGTCTTCCGGGTTGCCCGAGACACCCTTGATCGACCCTTCCGGCGTGCTGGTCGAGGTGGCGCGAATGCCGACGAAATCGACATCCTCGATGCTGTCCACATTCAACTGGACCGTCAGAGTTTCACCCGCCTGCAGGAAGGTGGGCTTGTCCGTGCCTTCTCTGCCCAGGCCGGGACGGCTCAGAGCGATGGCATCGTCCCATTGCACCGTTTCGCCTTCGAATTGCGATCCGCCTCCATTCATGTTCAGCGGACCGCCTAGACTGGCGCTCGCCCCTGAAAAGTCGTCATCGGCAATATAGACGGCGTTCACATCCATGAAGCCGCTATTGACCGTGACATCGGCGAAAATCTGGCCGTCACTTTCGTAGACCGTCACAGTGTAGGACAGTCCGTTTTCCTCATAGGTAAAGACTCTGGGCATTTCGGTCTCCTCTTGGGCCGCAAGGATGCGGGCATTCATTCAGAAGCTGTTGGAACAATACGCGACCAGAACTCGCCAAACCCGGGGCGTATTTGCGTTGGGAGCTGCGTGACGTGGCAGAAGATTACAGCCAAAGCCGATGGAAAAAGACATAAAAACAGTGTCTCATGCAGAGATCTTAATAGATTGTTAAGGGTATGTTTCGGCATAAAAAACAATCCGTAGAATGGAGCCGGATTGTTTATGCTGCTGCTGGGCCGGGTGCGATTGACACGCAGCGAGGATTGAAGCTGCGGTATCACTGTGACACGCAGCAGAAATGCCCGTTCCGCGGTGAAAGGACGACCCGCCGATGAGAGTCACACTAAAACAACTGCTCTATTTCCGCGCGCTGGCCGAAGCGCGCAATTTCGGCCGCGCGGCCGAGATCGCCAATGTGACGCAGCCAGCCTTGTCCATGCAGATCAAGGAGTTGGAGGCGGCTTTGGGAGTACAGCTTGTCGAGCGCCTGCCGCGCGATGTGCGGCTGACGCGCGAGGGGCGCGCGGTGCTGGAGCGCGCGGAACGGGTGCTGGCGGAAGCGATGGAACTGGAAGCCAGTGCACGGCGCGAGGATCTGGGGGCGGCGCTGAATGTCGGCATGATCCCCACGGTTGCGCCCTACCTGCTGGCGGGCACTCTGGCGCGGTTGCGGGCCGCAGATATCACGCGTGAATTGCGGCTGCGCGAGGCGCAGACAGCGGATTTGCTGGCCGCGCTGCGCGACGGGCGACTGGATGCGGTTGTGCTGGCCGATCCGCCTGCAAGCCCGGATCTGGAGGCCGCGCGGCTGTTCGAGGACCGGTTTGTGCTGTCGGGCACGCAGGCGCGGCTGGAGGCCCTGGGCGACGGGTCCGAAGCGCTGCGTCCGATGGCGCTGCGGCCCGAGCATCTGCTGCTGCTGGATGAGGGACATTGTCTGGCCGATCAGGCCTTGGAATTCTGCCGACTTGACCGACGACAGACACGGCTGGATCTCGGGGCATCGTCGCTCGCCACGCTCTGCGGGCTGGTGGCAGAAGGCTTCGGGCTGACATTTCTGCCGGAAATCGCGCTGGCCTCGGAAACAGCGGCAAGCCCGGCGCTGAGCCTGCGCCGGTTTGACGCGCCGGAACCTGCGCGCCAGATCGCGCTGGTGCGGCGCAAGGGCAGCGCGGGCGGGGTCTGGTTCGAGGATTTGCAGGCACATCTCTGCGCTGCGGGAGGCGAGTTGCTGGCACGCGCCGAAGTGATTGCCCCCCGCCGCAACCTGTCATGAGCGGGACGCATGGCGGTCTTGCGCGGGATGCGTTGTTTTTCGGGCGATTCAGGGATATGTGAAACCCAGATTTTGGAGGAGGTCCCGCCTTGCGCGATTTGAAACTGCCCGACCAGCGCCACCCGGAGAAAGCCCGCAAGCCAGTGCAGGCGCAACCGAAAAAGCCCGATTGGATTCGCGTGAAGGCACCGGGCGGGGCAGGCTATGCCGAGACCCACAAGATCATGCGCGAACACAAGCTGACGACCGTGTGCGAGGAAGCAGGTTGTCCGAATGTGGGCGAATGCTGGAGCCAGGGCCACGCGACCATGATGATCATGGGCGAGATCTGCACGCGCGGCTGCACGTTTTGCAATGTGGCGACGGGCCGCCCCGATACCCTGGATGTGTTCGAGCCGGGGCGCGTGGCGGATGCTGTGGCGAAACTGGGATTGAAGCATGTGGTCATCACGAGCGTTGACCGCGACGATCTGGAAGATGGCGGTGCCGAGCATTTCGCCCAGACCATCCGCGCGGTGCGACACCGTGCGCCGGGGACGACCATCGAGATCCTGACGCCCGATTTCCTGAAATGTGACCCCTCGGTGCTGGAAACGGTCGTGGCGGCGAAACCGGATGTGTTCAACCACAATCTGGAAACAGTGCCGGGGCTTTATCCCGAAGTGCGCCCCGGTGCGCGCTATTTCCATTCGCTGCGCCTGTTGCAGCGGGTGAAGGAGCTGGACCCGTCCATGTTCACCAAATCGGGCATCATGGTGGGTCTGGGCGAAGACCGGCAGGGCGTGTTGCAGGTCATGGATGACATGCGCGCGGCCGATGTGGATTTCATCACCATCGGGCAATATCTGCAACCGACCCCGCGCCATCACCGGGTGGACCGGTTCGTGACGCCGGACGAGTTCAAATCCTATGAGAAAGCCGCCTGGGGCAAAGGCTTCTCGATGGTCTCGGCCACGCCGCTCACGCGGTCGAGCTATCACGCGGGCGATGATTTCGCGCGGCTGCGGGCGGTGCGGCAGGCGGCGCTGGCCTGATCCGCAGGAGGCTGGCAAAGCCGGAAGTGCGGGTGCCTCCGGCGGGAGTATTTGTGGCAAGATGAAACCGGCAGGGCGTGCAATTTGCTCTGCCGGGGTCTAAGAGAAGCGCCATGCTGATTCAGGAGCCTGCGCCATGAGTTTTTCCCGAGCGATCAAGATCGCACCCTCGATCCTTGCTGCGGATTTCGCCAATTTCGGGGCCGAGTGTCGCGCCATTGAGGATCAGGGCGCGGATTGGGTGCATGTCGATGTGATGGACGGGCATTTCGTGCCGAATATCACCTTCGGCCCGGCGACCTGCGCCGCGATCCGCCCTCATATCCGCGGCGTGATGGATGTGCATCTGATGATCGCGCCGGTGGACCCCTATATCGAGGGGTTTGCGAAGGCAGGTGCGGATGTGATTACCGCGCATATGGAAGCCGGGCCGCATATTCATCGCACGCTTCAGGCGATCCGTGCGACCGGGGCCAAGGCGGGGCTGGCGCTGAACCCCGGTACGGGGCTGGACGGGGTGGAGAACCTGCTCGATCTCTTGGATCTGGTCTGTGTGATGACGGTCAATCCGGGGTTCGGCGGGCAGGCGTTTATCGACATGTCGGACAAGGTGCGCCGCTTGCGCGCGCTGATCGGCGAGCGGCCCATCCATATCGAGATTGATGGCGGGATCACGCCCGAGACTGCGCCGATCATGGCGCGCGCGGGCGCGGATGTGCTGGTCGCGGGCTCGGCGGTGTTCAAGGGCGGGTCAGTGGCGGACCCGGCCCCCTATGGCGCGAATATTCGCAGCATCCGGGCCGCGGCAGAGGGTGCGATCGGGGTTGCGGTGTGATCCGGGCGGTTGTCTTTGACCTTGACGGCACCTTGATCGACTCTGCGCCCGATATCTGGCGTGCGGCCAATCAGGTGCTGGAGGGCGAAGGTCTGCCGCTGGTCACATTCGAGCAATCGCGCGGCTTTATCGGGCATGGCGCGCGGGTTTTCGTCGAGCGTATGGAGCGGGCTGCGCTCGGCGCGAATGAGCCTGCACGCACGGCGCATCTGCATGCGCGTTTCCTGCATTTCTACGAGCGTGCGCATCAAGGCACGCAGGTCTATCCGCATGTGATCGAGACGCTGTACTCGCTGCGCGGGCAGGGGCTGCGGCTGGGCTTATGCACGAACAAGCCGTTGCGGCCCACGCAGGCGGTGTTGGCGCATCTGGGTTGGGACGGCATATTCGAGACCGTGATCGGGGGCGACTCGCTGCCTGTGGCGAAGCCTGATCCTGCCCCTTTGCTGGCGGTGCTGGAGGGCATGGGCATGACCCTGACCGAGATTGCCTATATCGGCGACAGCGAGACGGATGCCGAGACCGCCGAGCGCGCGGGCGCGCGGTTCGGGCTTTACACCGAAGGTTATCGGAAGTCGGCCCCCGAGGCGCTCTATCACCAGTTCCGTTTCAGCGATTATCGGATGTTGCCGGAGTTGCTTCATGGCTGAGCGCCGCCCCCTGCCGCCCCCCTTGCCGATGCCGAAACCGGGTCTGTGGCGGCGCACGCCGCCTGCGATCTTTCCCCCCATCATGGGGCTGTTTGGTCTGGGCATGGGCTGGCGCGCGGCGGCCCCGGCCTTTGGGGTGTCGCCTGCGATCAGTGACCTGATCCTTGGGGCGGTGGCGCTGTTGTTCCTCTTTGCGCTGGCGGTCTGGGTCGCAAAACCCCTGCGCCGCCCTTCGGTTGTGCTGGACGAATTGCGCGTGCTGCCTGGGCGGGCGGGGCTGGCGGCGGCGTCCCTGAGCCTGATGCTTCTGGCTGCAACGCTTGCGCCCTTTGCGACCGGGCTGGCGCGCGGCCTCGCGGTTCTGGCCTTCAGCCTGCATGTGGGGTTGCTGGCGGTGCTGATCCATGTGCTGCGCGCCGGACCGCCCGAAGGGCGCGTGGTCACGCCGATCTTTCACCTGACCTTTGTGGGGTTCATCATCGGCGGTGTGGCCGCCAATGCGCTGGGAGAGCATGACATCGCGCGCTGGCTGGTCTGGTCCATGTTGATCCCGGCGGGGGTGATCTGGGGGATTTCCGCGCGCCAACTGACCCGCGCACTGCCGCCTGCGCCGCTGCGCCCGCTTCTGGCGATCCATCTGGCACCGGCGAGCCTGTTCACGATTGTCGCGCATGGCGCGGGGATGGAAGCGGCGGCGCATGGCTTCCTTGCGCTGGCTATGGCGATCCTTTTGGCGCTGATGGTGTCGATCCGATGGCTGACGGCGGCGGGGTTTTCGGCCCTTTGGGGAGCGTTCACCTTCCCGCTTGCGGCCGTCAGTACAGCGCTGATCCTAGTGTCGCAGGGCGAGGGCGTGATGGGCTGGATCGGTGGTTTCCTGCTGGCTTTCTGCACGCTTTTCATTCCGGTGATTGCCTACCGTATCCTGAAGATGTGGGCGGGCGGCATGCTGGCCATCAAGACGAATGCCGCAGAAGCGTGACAGGGGTTTTCATTTCGGCCCGGACGTGAAAAGGGAAAGCGCCAAGCGATCCACCCCATAAGGAGCATGCCCATGCAGATTCGCGAGGCGCTGACCTTTGATGATGTGCTGCTGGTTCCCGCAGCCTCTTCCGTGTTGCCCAATCAGGCGGACACCTCGACCTTTGTCACGAAATCCATCCGGATGAACATTCCGCTTCTGTCTTCGGCCATGGACACAGTGACCGAGGCGCGCATGGCGATTGCCATGGCGCAGATGGGCGGGATCGGGGTGATCCACCGCAATCTGGATATCGAGGCGCAGGCGCAGGAAGTCCGCCGTGTGAAGCGGTTCGAATCCGGCATCGTGTTCGACCCGATCACGCTGACGCCGGACCAGACGCTGCGCGACGCCAAGGAATTGCAGGCGCGCTATAATGTGACGGGTTTTCCGGTGGTCGATGATCAGGGTCGTGTGCTGGGGATCGTCACCAATCGCGACATGCGCTTTGCCAGCGATGATGCCACTCCGGTCAAGGTGATGATGACGCAGGATAATCTGGCGATCCTGCGCGAACCTGCCGATCGGGACGAGGCGCGCTCGCTGATGCAGGCGCGGCGGATCGAGAAGCTGTTGGTCACAGACGGGCAGGGGCGGCTGACGGGCCTGCTGACCCTGCGCGATATTGACCGGGCCGTGCTGAACCCGTCTGCGTGCAAGGACGATCTGGGGCGGTTGCGGGTGGCGGCGGCCTCGACCGTGGGGGACGCGGGCTATGAACGGTCGATGGCGCTGATCGAGGCGGGTGTCGATCTGGTGGTGATCGACACGGCGCATGGCCATTCCGAAGGGGTGGCCAAGGCTGTCGAGCGGATCAAGGCCGCGTCGAACGCCGTGCAGGTGATTGCGGGCAATGTGGCGACAGGTGCGGCCACACGCGCGCTGATCGACGCTGGCGCGGATGCGGTGAAAGTGGGGATCGGGCCGGGCTCGATCTGCACCACGCGGGTTGTCGCGGGTGTGGGCGTGCCGCAGCTGACCGCGATCATGGACTGCGCGGACGCTGCGGGCGATGTGCCGATCATCGCCGATGGCGGCATCAAGCTGTCGGGCGATTTCGCCAAGGCGATTGCGGCGGGGGCATCCTGCGCGATGGTCGGAAGCGCGATTGCGGGCACGGATGAGGCACCGGGCGAGGTGATCCTCTACCAAGGGCGCAGCTACAAGAGCTACCGGGGCATGGGATCGCTTGGCGCAATGGCGCGGGGGTCTGCGGATCGGTATTTCCAGAAGGATGCGGCCAGCGACAAGCTGGTGCCCGAGGGGATCGAGGGGCAGGTGCCCTACAAAGGCGCGGTCGGCACGGTGCTCTATCAGATGGTCGGTGGTCTGCGCGCAGCGATGGGCTATACGGGCAATGGAACCGTGGCAGAGATGCGCAAGGGCTGCCAGTTCGTGCGCATCACCAATGCCGGGCTGAAGGAAAGCCATGTGCATGACGTGCAGATCACGCGCGAAAGCCCGAATTACCGGATCGGGTGATGCCCTTTCTTGACGGGCTGACCCTGTTCGGTGACCCGGCCACGCTGATTGCCGCGCTGATCGCAGTGTTTCTGGTGGGCCTGTCCAAAGGCGGGCTTGGCGGCGCCTTCGCGCTGATGGGCGTGCCGATCCTGTCGCTGGTCATGTCACCGGTGCAGGCGGCAGCACTGTTGCTGCCGATATTGCTGATGATGGACGGGATCAGCCTGTGGGCGTGGCGCGGCTGGTTTGACCGGGCGACACTGCTACATCTGCTGCCGGGGGCTGTAGTGGGCATCGGCCTTGGCTGGGCGACCGCCGCCTATACGTCAGAGGCCGTGGTGCGGCTGATGGTGGGGCTTGTCGCGCTGGGATTTGTCGCGCGGATGTGGCTTGCGCGGGGCGGGGGCCGGGCGCAGGGGCAAAGCTGGGGGCGCGGCAGTTTCTGGGGGATCGGCGCGGGGTTCACGAGTTTCGTGGCCCATGCGGGCGGGCCGCCCTTTCAAGTCTATGTGCTGCCGTTGCGGTTTGATCCCAAGGTCTATACCGGGACGAGCGTGATCTTCTTTGCAGTCGTGAATGTGATCAAGCTTGGCCCCTATGCGGCGCTGGGGCAGTTCGACCGGGTGACGCTGGTCTCGGCCTTCGCCATGCTGCCGCTGGCGGCGGTGTCCACTTTGCTGGGCGCGTGGATCATCAAGCGGATGCGGGCCGAGGTGTTCTATCCGCTGATGTATGGCATGATCGCGCTGGTGGGGGTGAAGCTGGTGTGGGATGCTGTGGGGGCGTTGTTGGGGTGAGGGGGGATTTGGACATTGCTTATTCGCCCCGAGAGCTTGCAAGGACATCAAAAACGGGTTAGAACTTTGCATGAACAAAATACAGGTCTTGGAAGGGTCCATGTACTTGATCGCGCCTGGAAGATTTTGAATGTCATGAAATTTCCTAACTATGAAAAGTAATCTCTCATCTGTCGAACTCTGCGCTGGTGCTGGGGGACAAGCGCTTGGAATGGAGAGAGCGGGCTTCGAGCATCAGGCTCTCGTCGAAATCGATCCGCATTGCCGCGACACACTGTCTTTGAACCGCCCATTATGGAACGTCGTTCGCGGGGATCAGGCAGACCTTACGCGCTTCGATGGACGTCCGTTTAAGGGGATTGATGTTCTTGCAGGCGGCCTTCCATGTCCGCCGTTTTCCGTGGCGGGCAAGCAGTTGGGCCATGCTGATGAGCGTAATCTTTTTCCCGATGCGCTACGAATTGTGGATGAGATCAGGCCACGAGCCGTTATGATAGAGAATGTGCGTGGCTTCCTAGATGCAGTATTCTCTGATTACCGCCAGAATCTAAAACAAGAGCTTCGAAAACTCGGCTACGAGACAGAATGGCATCTCTTCAACGCTTCGGATTTCGGTGTTGCTCAGTTGCGCCCGCGCGTCGTCATTGTAGCCATACGGAAAGAGTTTTCAGATTTTTTTTCGTGGCCTGTTTCGGGCGGAACGTCACCAAAAACTGTTGGTGAAACACTTTTTGACTTAATGGCTCAGAACGGTTGGAATGGTGCGTCACACTGGATGAAACACGCTGATGATATTGCTCCTACGATTGTCGGTGGATCAAAGAAACACGGAGGGCCAGATCTAGGGCCGACGCGTGCCAAACGGGCTTGGGCGACGCTGGGAGTTGACGGGAAAGGTATAGCTGACTCAGCACCTGCCGTTGATTTCGTCGGAATGCCGCGTCTCACAGTGCGCATGGTCGCGCGATTGCAGGGATTCCCTGATTCTTGGGAAATCGCAGGTAAAAAAACTGCGGCCTATCGTCAGGTCGGCAATGCGTTTCCTCCACCTGTGGCAGAGGCCGTTGCACAAAAAATCCGAGAGGCGATAACAGTCAGGAAAACAGTACGGGTTGTGGCTTGATGGACGAGGCTTGGTTGACAACGGCAAGGCGTGAGTTTCACGCAACTCTACTTGGAAGTATCCTTACAAAGAGCAGTGCAGGGGTGCCCAGTAATGCCGACAAGTCATCCAGACCAAGCTGTGAAATTGCCTCCTCCATACTTGAGCAACTTGGGCCTGCAACAACGGCTACCAAGTTGCCGGGTCAGACAGCTGGCGCAGATTTTGAAGGCGTGTGTGCGAGCTTTGTCCGCGTGTGTTTTGAACGAATGCATCATTTGCGCCCCGGAGTTTTCAGTGTCCATAAAGGCGGTGGTATCGCGAGTTTCGATCAGTATGCGCATCTTGACGAGTTGGAAGCGATCGCCAGGTCAAATCGTGAAATTGCGACAGCAATTGGTTCTGATTATCTGATCAAGCCTGATATCGTTGTTGCCCGCGCACCTGAGACAGACGAAACAATAAACTCTAAAGGCAAACTGGTCGATGGATTTAGCGCACGGCTGACCAGCTTAAGGTCTGTCAATCAACCCCACTCAATCCTTCATGCATCAATAAGTTGTAAGTGGACTCTGCGGAGTGATCGTGCACAAAATGCTCGGTCAGAGGGTCTCAATCTCGTACGAAATCGTAAAGGACGTCTGCCGCATATTGCGGTTATTACAGGTGAACCTACTCCGGGTCGCATTGCGTCATTGGCATTGGGAACGGGCGATATCGATTGTGTATATCATTTTGCTCTCTATGAGCTGCGAAATGCCTTGATACAACAAGGACGTGAAGAAACCTTGGAGCTGTTGAATACAATGGTTGAAGGAAAACGATTGAGAGATATTTCAGACTTGCCGATTGATCTTGTGACTTGAAACTCGCTCGCTGGCTCCGTTTGCTTCACACGATCTTTTTGAATAATATTCTCACACCGGATTGACCAACCCCCGCCCCTCCAGATGCGCGATGGCGTTTTCAACCGCCATCAGACCCATTTCCTCGCGCACGTCCAAAGCCGCTGTGCCCAGATGCGGCAGCAGCACCACATTGTCCATCTTGCGCAACGCCTCGGGCACTTTCGGCTCGAACTCATAGACATCCAGCCCCGCGCCGCCGATCTGGCCCGCTTGCAGGGCGGCGACAAGGGCCGCTTCATCCACCACATCGCCGCGCGCGATGTTGATCAGACGCGCATGCGGGCGCATCGCGGCCAACTCGGGCGCGCCCACCATATGCCGCGTCTCGGCCCCGCCCGGCACGGCCAGGACCACGCAATCGGAGGCGACCATCAGCTCGTTCAGACTGCCCACCTGCCGCGATGGCATGTCAAGCACCTTGGCCGAGCGGTTGTGATAGATCACCTTCATCCCCAGCCCGAAATGCGCGCGCCGCGCAATAGCCTGACCGATGCGGCCCATGCCGACAATGCCGCAGGTCTTGCCGCCCAGATGCAGGCCCAGCATCTGCGTCGGGTGCCAGCCGGTCCATTTGCCCGACCGCACCAGCCGTTCGCCTTCGCCCGCGCGCCGCGCGGTCATCAGCATCAGCATGAGCGCAATATCGGCCGTGGCCTCGGTCACGGCACCCGGCGTGTTGGTGACAGAGATGCCAGCGGCGCGGGCGGCGGCGACGTCGATATGGTTGTAGCCCACACCGAAATTGGCAAGCAGGCGGCAGCGGGAATCGCTCATGCCGTCGAACACCTCGGCGCTGAACAGATCGCCCAGTGTCGGGATGACCACATCATAGAGCACCAGCGCCGCGCGCATTTCGCCCTTTTTCAGCGGCGTGTTCTGTTCGCGCACGGTCACGTTGAAATGCGCCTGCGCGCGTTCGAGCACGCGCTCGGGCATGGGGCGGGTGATGTAGAGTTCCATCTGCGTCTCCGTCAATGCATCCGCGCGCCCAAGGGCACGTCATGGTCGGGGGCCAGCAGCGAAATGCGGCCCTGATCGTCGGACGCGCCCAGCACCAGCACTTCGGACATGAACGGCCCGATCTGGCGGGGCGGGAAATTCACCACCGCCATGACCTGCCGCCCGATCAGCGCGTCGGGCGTATAGAGCGTGGTGATCTGGGCCGAGGATTTCTTCTCGCCGATCTCTGGCCCGAAATCGATCCAGAGCATGATTGCGGGTTTGCGGGCTTCAGGGAAGGGTTCGGCGCGGGTCACGCGGCCTGCGCGGATGTCCACTTTCAGGAAATCGTCAAAGTTGATCGTGCTCATGCCGAAAGCTCCCTCGAGCGGTCGGTCGCGGCCTTGATCGCGCGGGCCATCAGGGGGGGCAGTTCCGGCATCAGCACATCGAGCGCGGCCGCTGTCGTGCCCTTGGGGCTGGTGACATTGATGCGCAACTGTTCCGCGCTCTCTTCCGATCCGGCGGCAAGCTGTCCGGCACCGATCACAGTCGCGCGGGCGAGTTGCATGGCCAGTTCTGGCGCAAGCCCCTCTGCGACCCCGGCTTCGGCCATCGCCTCGATCATGTGGAACACATAGGCGGGGCCGGACCCCGAAAGGCCGGTCACAGCGTCCATCTGTGCCTCATCCTCCAGCCGCACAGTCTGGCCGACAGCGGCCAGCAGGGCTTCCGCCAGCGCCATCTGGTCCTCGGACACATGCGCATTGCCGATCAGCGCCGTGATTCCGGCCCCCACGGCAGCGGGCGTGTTCGGCATGGCGCGGATGATCGGGGTTTGCGCGCCCAGCGCGTCGGAAAACCGCGCCATCGTTGTGCCTGCGGCGATGGATACAAACAGCGTGGCCCCATTGCCCAGCGCCTGCAACGCAGGCAGGGCGTCGCCCATCATCTGCGGTTTGACCGCGACGATTGCCACAGCGGGCGCGGGGGGCAGATCCGTGTTCAGCGCGACGCCGGTGCCGCGCAGCCAGTCCGAGGGGGTGGGCTCGATCACATGAACGCTGCCAGGTGGCACTCCGCGTGCCAGCCAACCGGCCAGCATGGCTGACCCCATCTTGCCACAGCCCAGAAGCACCATGCCGTCGCGGGCAATCCTGTCGAAATCCATGCCAAGCCCCCTTGTTGGTCTTGGCCCCTTGATGCGCGCGGCGCGCGCAAGGGTCAAGAGGGGGTGCGGATCATGCGCGACCGACCGCCTCGGCCAAGGCCATGCGCAGCGCGTCCTGGGGGGTGTGGTCGGCCCAGGCAACAAGTTGGAAGGCAGGGTAGAAACGTTCTGCCGCCATCAGTGCCGTACGGATCATTCGCTCGATCTGGTCAATCCCGGCGGGCTGATCCTCGCTCAGAAGCAGCCCGTAGCGCCAGACCATCAGGCGCTGGCTGTCCCAGAAGCTGAACGCACCGGACCAGACCATGTCATTGGCGCGGTTCAGCGTCTCGTAGAGCGCGGGCATGGCCGCTTCGGGCGGGTCCATCTCGAAAGTGCAGACCAGCCGCAACATGTTCTCGCAGGGATCAAGCGCAAGCGTGACAGAATAGGTGCGCCATTGCCCCTCGACGGCCATGGCGATCTGGTCCTCGTTCATGCGGTCGAAATCCCAGGCGTGATGCTCGGCCAGGGTTTCGACCATATCGATCGGGTGCAGGCTGTCGGAGGAAAGATAGAACTCGGCTGCTGACATATCCGCCTCTTTGCGTTGCCTGTGCCCTGAACCCCAAGACACAGAGGAAGATCGCTACAAGTTTGCGCCTCTTGCTGTGCGCTTACTAGATATGGTGTGGTCAAACAATGCGTCTGTAAAGGGAAATTTTACGCACTGCGCAGAAAACTGGGGATAACTTTGCCTCAAGGCCTCGGACTTGTGCAGCCGGGGGTCGCGTCTGGCGGAAATCCAATGTTCCACATTTGTTCGTTTATGGCAAGTCCCCGCGTACTGCGCGAGAGAATTTGCGAAACCATGTGCAGCCCGATCAGGGCTTTGCTATGCTCGCGTCAACAGCGCGGTGATCTGCGCCATGACTGAAAAGGACCGACCCGATGCGCGCCATCCTGATGACAGCAAGCCTGCTTGCCCTGACCGCCTGCCAGACCCAGATTGCAGAGGAAGAAACCATGCCCGAAACCTGCATCGCCGCTGAATTGCAGGCTTTTGTCGGCCAGCCGCTGGCACGCCTGTCGCTGGACACTCTGCCAGAGCCTATCCGCGTGATCGCCCCGATGACGCCGGTCACAATGGATTACCGCGAAGAGCGGCTGAATATCGAGCATGACCAGAACCGGATCATCACGCGGATCTTTTGCGGCTGACGATCCGGGGTTTTCTTGCGCGCAAAACAGGTTAGGTTGCGCTGGAACACGGTATCCAGAGGCAGATGATGAAGAAACGCAAACTTGGCCGGTCAGACCTGCTGGTGTCCGACTATTGTCTGGGCACGATGACCTATGGCACCCAGACCGATGAGGCCGACGCCCATCGCCAGCTGGACATGGCGTTTGAGGCCGGGGTGAATTTTCTGGATGCGGCAGAGATGTATCCAGTCAATCCCGTGCGGCTGGAAACTGCGGGCCGCACCGAAGAAATCATCGGGCGCTGGATCGCCGCGCGCAAGCCGCAGGGGCTGGTGGTTGCGACCAAGATCACCGGGGCCGGATCGAACGCGGTCAAGGACGGCGCGCCGATCACGGCGGGACGGATGCGCTCGGCGGTTGAAGCTTCGTTGCGGCGGCTGCAGATCGACAGCATCGACATCTATCAGTTGCACTGGCCCAATCGCGGCTCCTACCATTTCCGCAAAAGCTGGAGCTTCGATCCCTCCGGGCAGAACCGTGACGCCACCTTGGCGCATATGCGCGAGATCCTGACCTGCGCGTTCGATTTGATCGCCGAAGGCAAGATCCGTCACCTCGCGCTCTCGAATGAAAGCGCCTGGGGGCTGGCAAACTGGCTGAATCTGGCGCAGAGCGAGGGGCTGCCGCGCGTTCTGAGCGTGCAGAATGAATATTCGCTGCTCTGCCGGAGCTTCGATCTGGATCTGGCCGAGGCATGCTGGAATGAGAACGTGCCGCTTCTGGCCTTCTCTCCGCTGGCCGCGGGATTGCTGACCGGCAAATACGCAGGCAATGTCACGCCCGATGGCTCGCGGCGCGAATTGAACCCGGATCTGGGTGGCCGCATCACCGGGCGGGTTTTCGAGGCAGTCTCGGGCTATCTGGCGATTGCCAATGAGTTCGGGCTTGATCCGGTGCATATGGCCGTGCAATGGACGCTGACGCGCCCGGCGCCGACGCTTCCGATCATCGGGGCCACGACCTCGGATCAGCTTGCGCATCTGCTCAAAGGCGCAGAGGTCGTGATCTCGCCCGAGGTCAGATCTGCCATCGACCAGATGAACCGTGCCATGCCGATGGTCTATTGATCCTGCCCGACACAACGCGAGAACACCTCATGCCTTTTGACGCGATTGACGCCGTGCTCTTTGACAAGGACGGCACGCTCTTTGATTTCTCGGCCAGTTGGTCCGGCTGGGCGCAGAAGGTGCTGCAGGGGCTGGCGCAGGATACAGAGCATCAGGTCAGGCTCGCCCGCGCGCTGCGCTTCGACCTTGCGGCCGGGCGTTTCGACCCCACTTCTCCGGTGATTGCCGGCACATTGGAGGAATCGGCGGAACTGCTGGTGCCCCATCTGCCGCAAATGTCCCGCACCGATCTGCTCGGGTTTCTGCTCGACACCGCCGCAGAGGCCGAGATGGTCCCACCCGTGCCCCTCGCGCCGCTGCTCGACCGGTTGGCGGGGCAGGGGCTGGTGCTGGGGGTTGCCACGAATGACGGCGAGACCCCGGCGCTCGCGCATCTGGAGCGCGCGGGCATCCGCGACCGTTTCGCCGAAATCCTTGGCTATGACAGCGGCTATACGCCCAAACCCGCGCCCGACATGCTGCTGGGCTTTGCCGCGCGCACCGGGATTGCGCCTGCGCGGGTCGTGATGGTGGGCGACAGCACACATGACCTGATCGCGGGCCGGGCTGCGGGAATGGCCACTGTGGGCGTGCTGACCGGTCTTGCCGATACGGCAACCCTCGCGCCGCATGCCGATACGGTGCTGCCCGATATCAGCCATCTGCCCGCGCTTCTGGCGCGCGGCTGATCTGCCGGTTTCAGTCTTGTTCAAATATCCTCAGGGGGGTGAAACCAGCCCCCCTGGGCTGGTGAGGGGGCGCGAGCGCCCCCTTTTTTCGGCTGCGATCCGGCTCAGGCGGCGGTATCGAGCCAGATGGTCACAGGTCCGTCATTGACCAGATGCACCGCCATCTCGGCCCCGAATTGCCCGGTTTCGACCGCCACACCCAGGCTGCGCAGGCTTTCGGCGAAATGCAGATAGAGCCGCTCGCCAATCTCGGGCGGTGCGGCGGTCGAGAATCCGGGCCGGTTGCCGCTGCGTGTATCGGCGGCCAGCGTGAACTGGCTGACGACAAGCGCCCCGCCGCCGGTATCTTTCAGCGCCAGATTCATCTTCGATTGCGCATCGCGGAAGATACGCAATTTATGGATCTTGCGCGCGAGGCTCTCCGCCTCGGCCTCGGTATCGCCCTGCATCGCGCAGACCAGAATCAGAAGTCCCGGCCCGCAGCGCCCGACCACGCTGCCCGCGACCGCGACCTGCGCTTCGCTCACGCGCTGCACGAGTGCCCGCATCAGATTTCCTGCGCCCAGGGCGGGTTTGCGCCTGCCCGCGATACGGTCACAGCCGCCGCCCGTGCGCCCAGCGCGAGGGCCGCATGCAGCAGATCCGCGTTCAGGGCAGCAATTCCCGTTTTGCTCAGCGCGCCCGCCTGCGACAGCCCCGCCAGAAAGCCCGCATTGAACGTGTCACCCGCGCCGACCGTATCGACCACTTCGACCGGATTGGCCCGCGCATGGGTTTCGCCCAGCGCACTGAACGCCCGTGCGCCTTTTGCGCCCTCGGTGATGATCACGATCTTCGGCCCCTGCGCCTGCACCGCGCGGGCCAGATCGGCCACATCGCCTGCACCCATCAGCCAATGCAGATCCTCGTCCGACAGTTTCACAATATCGGACTCTGCGATCATCGCGGTCAGCCGCGCGCGATAGGCGGGTTCATCGCGAATGAAACCGGGCCGGATATTGGGGTCCAGCATCACCACCCGGTCGCCTGCGCGGGCGCAGAGCGCCTGAAACGCCGCGCCGCAGGGATCGCCCACCAGCGAAATGCCGCCAAAGAACAGCGCTGTCACCCGCTCGGGCAGATCGGGCAGCTCGGCCTCGGTCAGATCGCGCAGCGCGGTGCCCCGGTCGTAAAACGCGTAGCGCGCCTGGCCATTGGTCAGCGTCACGAAAGCCAGGGTGCAGGGCCGGTCCACGGCAGGCGACAGGCTGTGATCCACACCTGACGCGTCCAGCGCTGCGCGCAACTGCGCCCCGAACAGGTCATCGGACAGCGGGCAGAAAAAGCCCACCTCGCGCCCCAGCCGCCCCAGCGCAATCGCGGTATTGAACACGGCCCCGCCCGGATAGGGCGCGAAACAGGTCTCCCCCGCAGCCGTCTCGCGCGGCAGCATGTCGATCAGTGCTTCACCGGCACAGAGGATCATGGAACTCTCCCTCTAGAATCCACCCAGTTCCGCGACATAAAAGGCGAGAACCAGAAATGCTAGCGCAAACATGACGGCGCCCGCAATCTTCCAGACCGACCAGGGCCGTTCGCCCTGCACCCGTCCGGTCTGGCCATTGACGATGAAGCGGTAGCTCTTGCCCCGGTAGCGATAGGCCGCCATCCAGACCGGAAGCAGCAGATGCTTGAATCGCTCGTCACTATAATCGGTGTTCAGTGAGGTGATGCGCTGCTCGTCGCCGCCGATATCGCGGCGCACATCGGCGCGGATCTGTTCCTCCATGATCGCCTTGGCCGCATCGAACCCTTCGGGCAGCGCAACCGTATACCCCTCGGCCCGAAATCCCGACAGATAATCCGCGTTATAGGGTTGCAGATCTGCCAGGGTCCAGGGCTCCAGCCTGCGGGAATTCGCGCGCGGCAGCGATTGCGAGGCGATCACCAGCAGATCCAGAAACTGCCGCTGCACCCGTCCCGAAGCAGGCGACCAGCGCGTGCGCCGCTCGCGCCGCGCATTCTTGCCTGATCCGACGGTGACATAATAATGCGTGCCGCGCTGGCCCGCATAGCGCGAGCGTGTGGCGACATCGAATGCCCAATAGGGCACATAAAGCCCATTCAGCTTGCCGGTGCTGCGCGCATATTTCGCCAGTTCCGTCGGCGCGAACCACAGCCCCTTCAGCCATTTCCCCATCCGCGCATGCGCGTCGCGTTCAGACAGGCGGAAGGGCAGGATCGCCTGCGGCTTGATATGGCGATGCGTGCCCGTATCGGTCACGACCGGCGAGGCGCAGAACGGACATTCCGCCGAATGGATATGCGCCTCGAACTGCACTTCGGCCCCGCAAGTGTCGCAATGCACGACACGGGTTTCCTCGAATTCGTCCGGGGGCAGGGTCTGGGCCACTGCCTCGTGATAATCGAGCGATTGCAATGCGGTGACGCGGGTGGCGTCATCCATCTGCGGGATGGGCTGCTCATGGCCGCAATATTCGCAGGACAGCCGCGCCTGTCCCGGTTCAAACCGCAGCGAGGCGCCGCATTGGGCGCAGGGGAAGCGGTGTTCCAACTGTGTCGTGGCCATGCTCTGTCCTGAACAATCGGGCCGTGCTCCGGCCTCTGTCTCATCTTGCGACTGGCAGTTTCATCTTGCCAAAAATACTCAAAACCGACGCCCGCGCCCCGCGCGCGCCGGTTGCGCAATTGCGTCAGCCCGCAGGTGGCGGGGGCGGCGGCATGGACGCGAAAAGCCGCGCCAGCGCCGACACCTCGCCCGCTTTCAGCCAGTCCGATTGACCTTCGGTCCACACAAGCGTCTCGCGGGTGATCTGGGCTGCAAGCTGGGATTGTGCAATCGGTCCGCGCGTCTGGCCATTCTCGGCAATATGCCACATCGGCTCAGCCGCAGGCGGCGGCGGTGGGGGCGGTGCAGACGCCCCCGCCCCCTGGCCCGCGCCCATCGCCTGCGCGCCCATCCCTTGCGCCATGGCCATGCCCATCCCCATGCCCATGCCAGCCCCAAGCCCCGCGCCCATGCCGCCATCGCTGCCACCTTCGGCGGCTTTCTGCATGGCCTGCGCGGCCGAGAACTGGGTGAATTTGTTCAGATCGCCCACGATCCCCATGCTGGTGCGCTGGTCGAGCACTTTCTCCACCTCGGGCGGAAGCGAGATATTCTCGATGTAAAGCTCGGGCATTTCCAGCCCGTATTCTTCCAGTGTGGGCGCAATCGCCTTGCCCACGACATCGGACAGATCCTTGGTATTGGCGGCCATATCCAGCGCCGGGATACCACTTGCGGCCAGCACGCGGCTGACCTTCTGGACCACGATATTGCGGATCTGCCCTGCAATCTTGTCCTGCGTGAAATCGCCATCCGTGCCCACGATCTCGCGCATGAAGGGCACAGGGTCTTTCACCCGCACCGCATATGATCCGAAAGCGCGCAGCCGCAGCGGTCCGAATTCCGGGTCGCGCAGCATCACCGGGTTCTGGGTGCCCCATTTCAGCCCGGCAAAACGGCGCGTATTGACGAAATAGATCTCCGACTTGAAGGGTGAGTTGAACCCGTGATCCCAATGCTGGAGCGCGGTCAGAAGCGGCATGTTATTCGTCTCAAGCATATACATGCCCGGGCTGAACACATCCGCCAACTGGCCTTCATGGATGAAAACGGCCATCTGCCCTTCGCGGACCGTCAGCTTCGCACCATACATGATCGAATTGCCATAGCGCTCGAAGCGGTAAACCATCGTGTCGCGGCTGGCATCGGTCCATTCGATGACATCGATGAACTGACCTTTGAGGAAACTGAAAACCATGCTTGGCACCCTTTCCGTGAAGTGCTGAATTTGCGGCAGTATCGCCTAACTCTCGCCCGCCATCAACTCATTGACAATACGCCGGATGATCGGGCGGGCCTCGGCCTCGCGCATGCCGGGGCGCAGGCGGGGGTCGTAGAGGATGCGCAGCATCTGCTCATCCAGCACCGTCAGCACTGCAAATTCCGCCGTGTCATTGAACAGTGACGGACGTGCGCGGGGGCTGTCATTGGGCAGGCCCATGCCTTGCGCCAGTTCCTCGTAATAGCAGGCGCGGCGCGACAGGTCAGGCAATTCGGCCCGGATGATCGCCAGCGCATCTGTATAGGTATCGGTCCCGCTGCGCGAAAAGGCCAGCACAAGGCAGGAAACCGTCAGCGGCAAATCCCGCACCAGATCCAGCGTCACGGAGTCAACGCCGGGGATCAATTGTTGCAGGCGGGGTCCACTGGCCCTGCGCTCGGCCTCGTTCAGCACAAGAACGTGAAAATTCCCGCCCCGATCCACCCGCGAGACCGGATGACCGGTCAGCCCGGCCAGCCGCGCGGCATATCGGGTCACAAATCCCGTATCCGCCGCGCGCGTGGCATCCGGCACAGAGTCGCCGAAGGAAAGTTGCATCTGCACCGGGGCCTGCCAGCGGCGCAGACTGGCAGGGGTTTCCCGTTCGATCACGCGGCTGCCGGTCAGGATGTATTCTTCATAGAGCGCCACCCGCACGAAGGCTTCCTCGACCAGATGTGTCGAGACCGGCAGATCGCGTGGGGCACGGTCGCGCCGCAGCAGGCCATTGGACAGACGCTGCGCTTCCAGCGAGGCGAAATATGCCGTCACCTGATCGGGCGCAGGTGGGGCCTCTATCGGCGCGGCGCGGATGGGTCTGGCTTGCGGCGCGGCACTGACTTCCGGGGCGGTCACGGCTGCCGGGGGCAGGGGACGGATACAGCCCGCAAGCACAGCCAGCGCGACGGCCAGCGCCGTCACGTTGCGGCCCCACGCGCGCAAATGCCGGTCCGGGCAGGGCAAGGAATGTCGCGCCACCCGGTGCATCGGCTTACACGTCGGACTGAGGGGCCGGGTTGCTGTCACGCGACCGGGCCGAAGCAAGCGAGCTGCGCAACTCCGATTCCATCTTGGTCAGTTCCTCTTCCGCGGCGGCGCGCTTGGCGCGTCCCTCATCGGCAATGCGCAGACTGTCCTCGATGGTGGCAATCAGCGTCTCATTGGCCTGTTTCACCGCCGCAATGTCGAAGACCCCGCGCTCTATCTCCTCGCGCACCTCGCGATTGGCCTCGCGCAGGTTCTCGGCATTCGAGGTCAGCAGTTCATTGGTCAGATCATTCGCAGCCCGCACCGCTGCTGCCGCTTCGCGCGAACGCTGGATGGTCAGCGCCTGCGCCAACTGGGTTTCCCAGAGCGGCACAGTGTTGACCAGGGTCGAGTTGATCTTGGTCACAAGCGACTTGTCGTTTTCCTGCACCAGCCGGATTGAGGGCAGGGATTGCATCGTGACCTGCCGCGTCAGTTTCAGGTCATGCACCCGGCGCTCCAGATCGTCGCGCGCGGCGCGCAGATCGCGCAATTCCTGCGCTTTCAGCACCTGATCATTCTCGGGCGCCGCCGTGACCTCGGCCTCCTTGGCCGGAATGTCATTGGCGTCAAGATCCTTCAGCTTCGCCTCACCGGCTGCGATGTAGAGCGCAAGCTCATGGTAGAAATCGAGCGTCTTTTCATACAGCTTGTCGAGCGCCTTGATATCCTTCAAAAGCGTCGTTTCATGGTTCAGCAGATTGGACGTGATCCGGTCAATCTGGCTTTGCACCGTGTTGTAGCGTTCCTGAAATTTCACGATGGGCGCGGCCTTGCCGGTCAGGCGCTCCCACCAGCTGCGGCTCCGCCGCGTGTCCAACTCCGACACTGAAAACCCGCGCAGCGTGGAAACCATCTCGCGCAGCCCGTCGCCTGCCGGGCCCAGATCCTTGTTCTTCACATCGGCCAGCATCGACTGGCTGATCTGCTGGAGTTCCATCTGCGCGCGCGACCCGAACCCGATGACCGTGCTGGTCTGGCCCATGTCGATCTCGGCCATGCGCGCACGGATCGCATCCGCCGCCTCTGCCGGGGCTTCTTCCAGCGCCACAAGCGCGGTCGAGGGTTCGGCCAGCGGGGCATCCACCAATGCGTTGATTTCCTCGGTCAGCGTCTCGGCCTGTTTGCGGATCGTTTCAGCCATCGTTTTATCCCTCTCGTGTCGGTTCTGGCGCGCTTTTCCTGGCACGCGATTGTATCAGTCACTTGTCCGAAGACCTTCCCGGTCCAGTCTTTCGCGCAAGACCTCGATCTCGATTTCCAGATCTGTCCGGTCACTTTCCAGCAGCGCCTCGCGGCGCAGCGCGAAACGCGATTCCAGATCATCGAGCAGCGCCTCGAACTCGGCGCGGGCCTCTGCATCGCGGCTGCGCGCATAGAGGTCCGAGAATTTGACCGTCGCATCCCGCGCGCCGATCAGATAGACGCCCAGATAGCGGCGCGCAGAACTCAGGCGGCGGGGGTCATTCTCGACAGCCCGGAACAGCGGGCGGATACTTGCACTGAAGGTTTCGATCCGGCGCATCAGCGCCCTGTCGCCACTGCGCTTGATCGCGTCAGCCATTTCGGACAGATATGTTTCGGCTTCTTCCACGGCCTTTGCGGCGCGGTCGGTCTCGAACAGGTCAACCCCTGCCATCCCCTTGTCGCGCAGCGGATCGGCCCCGAAAGCACCGAAATGCAGCACCGTACCCAAAGCGCCCAGCAACAGCGCCGCGACCGGACCGGCGGAAAAGGCCGCCAGACCCAGGCCAAGGCCCGTCAGGACAGACCCGAAGATCTTGCGCGGGATGGCCGGCTTGCGCGCAACATTGCGCGCCTCATAGGCGGCATGAGCGATCACGCCTTCGCGTGTCAGCCAGGCGGCCAGCATCAGCACGCCGAAGGCCACAAGACCCAGCGTCAGCCCCGCAGGCGGCTTGAAGAATGCAGTGACCGCGAAGAGGAAGGGCAGCACGAACAGCAGGTTCACCCGTGCGCCGACCGGATGGGGGCGTTTGGGGGTATTGGCAGGCGTGCGGGGCGCGTTCGGGCTGTAGCGCCCGCCGAATTGCTGGCTCATGCCTCAGCCCCCGATCACGGCCACATAGATCATCAGCG
>JAFIEM010000230.1 GCA_020832555.1 Natronohydrobacter sp.
TCGATGTGCTTTCCCCGCTCGTTAGCCAGCGCCTCTGCAACCGCCGCCCGTTGTTCCGCCTCTGCAAGGCGCGCTGTCAGGGCTTCAATTTCCCCCGATAAGGGGGTGTTCTCGCTGGTAAATTTGGCCGGGTCGGTGTTGTCCACCTTTCCCGCCTGCTCTTTCCGGGGCTGGTAAACTCTCGCCAGTTCTGCCGGGTCAATTGTCCAGTGGCCTTGCCCATCCTGAACACCCGAAATTTTCCCATATTTAAGGGCTTTCTGTAGGGTTGGCCGGGAAACATCAAAATGCTTTGCCGCTTCACGCAAGGAAATTTTGGCCACTATGAACACCCCTATTCGCTGTCAAGTTCGGGCGCATTGCCATGATAGCGGGCTGGCAAATCATGTTCCATGCCCGGTAAGGTAGGTTCAGACGGTGGCGGCATGCCATCGCCTGATGGTAACTGGCTCTCACCGTTATAAAGGCCGGGGATGCGCCGCAGTGGTGTCTGCTCGCCAATCTGCTCTTTATCTGGCTGCTCAGCTTCGGAGATAATGACCTGTGCAGTGAACAGGCTGTATCTGATCCCGTCGCGCTTCCCCAACCATGCCACACGGTCGTTGATGACATAGGCGTTTACTGTGCCTCTTCCGCCAATTTGACGCGTCTCGATCCAGTTATCTTTGCGGAGAATGTTCAGGGCATCGCGGACGCCGCGTTCTGATCCCTGAACAAAATCGGCCAGCACCTTCTGTGAGATCACCACTGCATTCTGTTCGCCAACTTGGCTGGTTAGAATGTGCATCACTTGCGCTGCGAGGGGCGATTTGCGGATTAATGCTGCCCACGCTTCGTGTGCTGCGCGCTCAGTTTGCACCCACTGAGTTTTTCTTTTCTTCTTTTCTGGAAGATTCTGCACTTTCAGGCACCCTACTTCTGATAACTGGAAGCACCCTGCCCCACCCCCGGCAGTCTGTCAATTCCCAAAATTGGAAGCTGTCAACCCAAAATGGCATGACCGGTGCCTTACCCCCGGCAGTCTAGACTGCCTTACCCCCGGCAATAGCTGTTGCCGGACCCCCCCTTGTAAGTCCTTGAAATCATTAACCCTGAAATTCTGCCCTATCTAATGATCTGCAAGGGAAAAAAATCCACGCCCGTTCGATCGGTAGCGCTCGTCAGATAGCTGGCGAACGATCGGGCGGGGGTGGAGTTTTTTACCGTCACAGGCGACGAAGGAGCCTGCTCTTACAACAGTGCAACAATTGCACCGGAGCTGGTGACTGTATCGCTCCACACAAGCGCAACGCTGAGGGATGGGGTGGGTCAGGCAGGGAGGGGAAGGGTTATCCACAGGGAAAGCACTTTCGTGCTGAGTGCACCACAGCAAACGAAAGCTTTTGTTGCTATGTCAGAACTTGCTGGGGAATGAAAAAGCGCTGGGTTGAGCTGTCACATATTCAAGCCACTGGACGGTGGGGATTGAGATGGTTCAGGCGGTGAAACGTCTGGCCTCTTGGTCTCGGTCTGTGGCGGTGGATCAGTGCGGTTCAGATCGGCCATGCTCTTGGCGATCTTTTCGGACTGGATCAGACTTGCGAGCCGATCAACAGCGGTCAGGATTGTCTGCACGATCCGGGAGTCCCTGAAACTTTGCTTGAGGGTACGCTCGAAATTCGCCCATGGCGTGGCGGGGTCGATCTCTTTCGGCAGGCGTTCAATCGCCATACTCAACTGCTCGTAGCCCGGTGCCAGTTCGTCGTTCATCTCGATTGCATCGAAAACAGCTTCGCGCTTGGTGAAGCTGTTGCCCAAGGCGGTTCGCACCTGGCGCACATCTGTCGGGTCTTTGATTTCCGGGAAGTGTTCAGTGAGAATTGGGGCGATGTCGTAAATCGGATCATGGGCGAAGATAGCCGCATGAGTGATCTTCCGGGTCGTATCCGTCACCATATGCTCCCGGAGAGGCTCTAGGATCGCGTTGTAGGCCCCATGTGGGTCCGCAGGCACGTTCTGGGCCTCGATCTCGCGGTCTAGTGCCTCCTGCATCGCCTCGGCCCTCTCATGGGCCTCCTGCTTGCTCTTTTTGGCCTCCTGCCACGCTTGAACCCTGTCGGCCCATTTGTCCGGTATTGGCCGCTTGTCGATCATCGCGCGGTAGAGGGTCTGGGGCAGGTGAGGCCGTGGGATGTAATCCAGCCGTGTTGCCTCGATCAGGTGGCGCTTTTTCTCGATAGGGTCGGTCGCCTTCTTCGCAGCATCTTCCGCCGCTTTTCGGCGGCTTTTGATGCTGCGACGGTCAACCCGAACCTTTGACCCCTCGTTTTCCAAGGCTGTGTTGCAGGCTGCTTCCCAAGCTGCCTTCCACCCGTCCAGAACCTCGTTCTGGTTCCAGTCGCGGTTTTTCAGGCCGAACCCATCCGGGCCGATCTCGCGCATCGGCAGCATGAAGTGGCCGTGGTCGTTGAGATCGCTGCCAGCACCCGGCCCGTGGATTGCGATATCAACGACCATGCCCGCAGCGACGAAATGCTCCTTGGCAAAATCGAAAACCAGCCGCTTCCGGCTCTCGGCTGACAATGCGTTGGGGATCCACGTCATCGGCTTCGATCCTCGTTTTGGCATACTCGCTGTCGCTTAAACGAAAAGTGCCGATGCAGATTCCTCTGCACCGACACCTTAGAAACTGGTCTAGTCGCAGTAATGATAGCATTAAGCTTCGTAACCTTCAAAGGTTTTCGGGCTCGCGAGATTGCTGCGAGCCGCCGATGAAACCGTAGGCTGCTCCTACATGCTAGCAATAGTCTGTAGACTCAAAGTCATCTGATACCCCAGATGAGGCGATGGCTGAACCGTCCAAAGACATATCGCAATTACAAGAGGTTATCGCTGCGAATGTCCGCAAGCGTCGCCTTCTTATGGGGCTTTCTCAGGAGAGCTTTGCTGATCGTTGTGGATATCATCGCACTTACATTGGTTCCATCGAACGCTCAGAGCGAAACATTACCGTTTCGACTTTAGAGGCTTTAGCCAAGAGCCTTGGCGTAGACCCAATAGATTTATTGAGGAAAAATGGCTGACTTAGACGACATTAAGCGCACTCCCCGCTCCCAGCTCGATCCTGCCTTGTTGGCGCTTTGCCTTAGCGTTGAGGCGAAGCGTGCGCGAACGGTGATCGACCATATTTTGGAACACGGTATAATTACAAATGAGGAGTTGAGCGACCTTTATGGGTATGACCACCCACCTCGTGCAATTCGGGATGTCCGAGAAAACGGTATTCCATTGATCACCCATAGTGTTACTAGCCCAAAAACAGGGCGCAGAATGGGTGCTTACACTTTCGATGATGTGTCAAAAATAAAGCGAGGTCGCATAGGTGGCCGCAAGGCATTCTCGAAGAAATTTAAGCAGGATCTGCTTGCGATTTACGGTCCAAAAGATGCTGCGACAGGGGAACTTTTAGACGAACGATATCTACAGATAGATCATCGGATTCCCTACGAGGTTATTGGTGACGACAACGGAAATGCCGTACTCGACCCCAAAGATTTTATGTTGCTTGATGCATCGTCTAACAGGGCCAAAAGCTGGTCATGTGAGCATTGTGAAAACCTGCTTAACAAGCATGATCCAGACATATGCAGGCGTTGTTTTTGGGCGTCCCCAGAGGATTATGATCATATCGCAGAAAGGCAATCACGTCGTGTAGAGATTGTCTGGTCTGGTGATGAGACTAGATATTTTGACAGCCTCAAGAGAGAAGCTGACGCTCAATCAGTAGAGGTTGCAACAATCATCAAGAGAAAATTACGCGAATAAGCGTATTTGCTGCTCCTCTCGCGGCACTGTCATGTCAAAAATTTCAAGTCCATGAGAGACGTATAGGCTCTCAACTGTTAAGGCATCGCCTCCATTCAAAGTTGCCTGTGATGATCTACCAGCAGGGATTTCGAGAAGATGTGCGTTAACAGATTTGGGTAATGGATCGCCGTAAACTTTGTCACCTGTGCGACCATCATAGGACAGAACATACGGCACATTTCTGGTATCAAGGCGGTGTAGCGCTTCGATCAAGGTGTCGCGTTCCAGTTGCGCGGCATAGCGTTTGTCTGGACCGCTAGATGTGCCTTGGTATGGCGGGTCCATGTAAATGAAATCAGAGGGACGAGCGTTGTTGATGCAGGCCTCGAAATCGCCTTTGTAGAGCTCCACTCTTCCTTTTAGCAACTTACTCACCGTGTGAACGGTGCGTTCAACCTTGTCTGGTTTCATGCCAGTACGACGCTTGTCGGCTGACTGCGTAAAGTGGCCATGTTTGTTGAATCGCACTGCGTTCTTCACACATCTAGCAACCAAATATAGAAGCTGTACTGGATCGGCTTGGTTGTTATAGGCAGAACGCACCTCATTGAAGTGATGCGGGTTACCATGCTGGGCTTGCCAAATCTCACTATACCTCTCAGAAAGTTCGCCCGGTCTTTCGATGATCATTTCCCAAAGATCCACTAAGATGCCGAAGCTGTCACCGATGACGAATTTTTCCGCTTGATTGTGGGTGGCAGCATAGATTGTGATTGCCGCAGAACCTGCAAACGGTTCGTAAAAAGTCTCAATTCCTTTAGGAATAAGTTGGCAAATCCTCGGAGCAAGTGAACGCTTGCTACCTTGGTATGGAATGGGTTGGATGGAGAGTGGATTCATGCTTCTCATGGTATGAAATGCTACTTTAAGTCATCATTGTTGCACAGTGTATAAGCGCAAAATACTGATGAGATTTCGTTGATATGGATCTGCTGCTGTGGGGGCAAACCCGGCGGTAGCAGGGTTTTGGTATTGAAAAATCTATTCACGCCATCGCCACCACTTTCGGCGCTGTTGCGCAGGGGCTGGTAGCATCCGGCGCAAATCCTCGATGTGCTTTCCCCGCTCGTTAGCCAGCGCCTCTGCAACCGCCGCCCGTTGTT
>JAFIEM010000032.1 GCA_020832555.1 Natronohydrobacter sp.
GGTTTGTGCTGATCAGTTCGGACAGCGATTTCACGCGGCTTGCGTCGCGTATCCGTGAACAAGGGCTGGATGTCTACGGGATCGGGCAGCAAAAGACGCCTGAGGCGTTTCGCAAAGCCTGCAAGCGGTTCATTTTTGTGGAGAATATTCTGGAAACGATCCCGGTCGCAGAGAGGAAAGGGTCCAGTGTATCGGAGAAGGCAGAGATTGCGCCCAGCGAGAAAAAGGAACCTCCGAGCAGGGTGGTGCCGATGATCCTGAAGGCGATGAAAGCGATTGATCCGGATGGGGAATGGTATCATCTTGGTGGGATAGGACAGACGATGATTTCGGCAAACCCTGATTTTGACAGCCGAAATTTCGGTTTTGCAAAGCTGAGTGACCTGATCGTGAAGACGGGTGCTTTCGAGGTGGACAAGAAAGGCGCAAAGGGTGTCCGGATCCGGCGCAAGCCCTAGACAGGGCGGGGTTTGGCCCTTATCTGAGCGCGATGGCACAGAAATCTGATCCCAATTACCGTATCATCGCCGAGAACCGCCGGGCGCGGTATGATTACGCGATCGAGAGCGATCTCGAATGCGGAATTATGCTTATGGGGTCAGAGGTTAAGTCGCTTCGGTCGGGTCAGGCGCAGATTGCGGAAAGCTATGCCACGGTCGAAAATGGCGAACTCTGGCTGGTCAACAGCTATATCGCGCCCTATGCGCAGGCCAAGACTTTCGGTCATGACGAGCGCCGCCGCCGCAAGTTGCTGGTGTCCAAACGGGAAATGGCACGGCTTTGGGCGGCGACGGCCAAGGAAGGCATGACGCTGGTGCCGATGGTGATGTATTTCAACCATCGGGGATTGGTGAAACTCAAGATCGGGGTCGCCAAGGGTAAGAAATTGGCCGACAAGCGCGCGACCGAGGCCAAGCGCGACTGGGACAAGCAAAAACGCAGGCTTCTCAAGGAGATGGGCTGATCTGTTAAAGCATGAAAAAGGGTTTCATGTTTTTCCTGCGACTCACCCCTGCTTTTTTCACCAGTTGAAAAACGATTTCACAAAAACAACCCGAGCGCCCAGGGCGCGAGCAGGGCAGTCAACAGCGCATTCAGCGCCATGCCGATGCCCGCAAATGCGCCTGCCTGCGGGTGGACCTGAAGCGCGCGGGCGGTGCCGATGCCATGCGCAGCGACCCCGGTCGCAAAGCCGCGCGCGCGCCAGTCACGGATTTTCAAGACATTCATCAGCGGGGTGACGACAAGCGCGCCAATGATTCCCGTCACGATGACCAGAACCGCGGTCAGGGTGGGTGAGCCGCCGAGACTTTGGCTGATGCCGAGCGCGACAGGGGCGGTGGTGCTTTTGGGCGCGAGCGTGGCCAGAAGCTGCGGCGAGAGGCCGAGCGCATGGCCGATGGCCAGCGCCGAGAGAACGGCGGTCAGCGAGCCTGCCAGCAGCGCGGCCATGACCGGCAGAAGCGCGCGGCGGAAGGCGGCGCGCTGGTGCCAGAGCGGGATCGCCAGCGCTACGGTCGCGGGGCCGAGCAGGAAATGGACGAATTGCGCGCCTTCGAAATAGGTGTCGTAGCTGGTATCCGAGAGCCACAGGAGCGCGCCGAGCAGCACCACGGCGATCAGCACCGGGTTGACCCAGGCCGCGCGGCCCATGCGCGAGGAGGCCGCGTCGCCGATGACATAGGCGATGAGCGTGGCCGCGAGCCAGATCAGCGGATCGCCTGCGAGATAGGACCAGATTTCGGTAAAATCAGCCATCGTCGCGCGCCCCGGTCAGACGGGCCACAGCCACGAAGACGCCGGCCCCGATCGCGAGCGCCAGCACGGTCGAGAGCACCAGCACGAGCAGGAGCGCCGCCCCTTGAGCGCCGAGCATCTGGACATGGCCGACGACTCCCACACCGGCGGGCACAAAGAGAAGCGACAGGTGGCGCAATATGCCCTCGCCCGTGGGGATGACGAGGGTCGCGATGCGCGGGCTGGCGAGCATGAGCGCGAAGAGAAGCGCCATGCCCAGCACCGGGCCGGGGACAGGCCAGCCCATCAGCCGGGTCAGGGTTTCGCCTGCGAGCTGGCAGGCCAGGATCAGGGTCAGGGCGTGGATCATGATATGTCCCTTCTGGTCGGTCCTGCCCATAGGTCCAGATTGGCGCGCGAAAGGGAACAGGGGAATTGCGTCTGGCACGCGCCTATGGTCGCGCGTTGCGCTGTGTCGTGGGATCAGAAGCGCCCGCTCAGGGCCCACCCGCCCGCCCCGATGCCCTTCGCGGGCGCTGCCCGGCAGAGCCGGGCGGGGGCTTTGGGTCATTGGCCTGCCCCGGACATCTGTCGCGTGACAGCAGGCGCTTGACAGTGCCTGCGCCTGCGATCACGACTGGCGCATGAATGACCATCTGAAAGGGTTGATGATCACGACGCTGGGCGTCCTGTTCATCGTGCCCGATGCCCTGTTCGTGCGGCTGATCGAGGCCGAGGCACTGGCCATCGCCTTTTGGCGTGGGCTGTTTGCCGGGCTGCTGGTGCTGGCGGTCGTCACCTGGCAGATGGGGCGCGGCGCGGTGGGGGAGGTGCTGCGCGCAGGCCCGCCGGCCTGGGGGTATATGGTGCTCTATGGTATCTCCGCGCCGGGGTTTGTGCTGGCCGTGTCGCTGACCAGTGTCGCGAATGTGGTGTTCATTCTGGCGGCAATGCCGGTATTCGCCACGATTTTCAGTCGTATCTGGCTGGGCGAGCCGATTGCGCCGCGCATGGTCTGGACCATGGCGGGGGTTTTTCTTGGGCTGGGGGTGATCCTGTCGGGGTCGAAAGAGCAGGCGGGCGCGCATTGGAGCGGCGATCTGGTGGCGCTGATGGTGGCGTTCTTCTTTGCCGCGGCGCTGACCTGCGTGCGGCAGGTGCGGGCGCGGTCGATGTTGCCTGCCGTGCCGGTGGCACTGATCGGGGGCGCGGTGCTGATCCTGCCTTTTGCCGATGTGTTCGGCCCTTTCGCGCAATATTGGCCGCTGTTTCTGGGGCATGGGCTGTTCATCGCCTGTGCTTCTGGACTGCTGGTGCTGGGGCCGCGTTATCTGAGTTCGGCGGAAGTCGCGCTGCTCTTGCTGCTGGAGACAACGCTGGCGCCGCTGCTGGTCTGGGCGGTGATGGGGGAAGACCCCGGTCGCTGGACGCTGGTGGGGGGCGCGATCATGGTGTCTGCGCTGGTGATCTCGAATATGGTGGCGCTGCGGCGCAGGCGGGTCAGGTCCGGCGCAGGCGGATGACCACATCGACGCGGCTGATTTCGGCCCCGGCGGGTGGGTCGGGCAGGCGCGAGAAGGCGACGGCCCCGGCGGGGGCGTCGGTCAGTTCCTGGGTGTCTTCCCAGAAGTAATGCGGGTGATCTTCGACGCAGGTATCGAAATAGGAGCGCGTGGCATCGACCGTGATTTCATTCATCAGCCCGGCATCGCAAAAGGCGCGCAGCGTGTTGTAGACAGTGGCGAGCGAGACGGATTCGCCGCTGGATTTGGCGGCCATGAACAGCCCCTCGGCGGTGACATGGCGATCCTGTCCGTCGCCCACCAGCAGCGAGGCCAGCGAAATGCGTTGCCTTGTGGGGCGCACCTGCGCACGCGCAAGCCAGGCGGCGGCGCGACCCTGGGCGGTATCGTCGAGTGAGGCGAATGTCTGGTCCATAGGACACATATAAAGCGCGATTATGACAGTTTTCAATGAGAATCCCTTGCAACTGGGATTCCGGGGCGGGGCGGCGTGGCTTGTCAGCAAGTTTGCCACAGTGCTAGAGGGGGAAAACCCCTGATGGAGCATGGCATGTCTGACTTTCCCAAATCCTTTGACAAAGAGGGCCTGCTGGCCTGTGCGCGCGGTGAGTTGTTCGGCCCCGGCAATGCGCAACTGCCCGCGCCGCCGATGCTGATGATGGACCGGATCACCGAGATTTCGGGCGATGGCGGCCTGCATGGCAAGGGGCATGTGGTGGCCGAGTTCGACATCACGCCGGATCTGTGGTTCTTCGAGTGCCATTTTCCGGGCAATCCGATCATGCCGGGCTGTCTGGGGCTGGATGGGCTGTGGCAGTTGACCGGGTTCAATCTGGGCTGGCGCGGCTGGCAGGGGCGCGGCTATGCGCTGGGCGTGGGCGAGGTCAAGCTGACAGGGATGGTGCGACCGGATCGCAAGATGCTGACCTATAAGGTGGATTTCACCAAGGCGGTGCAGACGCGGCGGCTGACGATGGGGGTTGCGGATGGGATCGTCGAGGCCGATGGCGAGGTGATCTATATCGTCAAGGATATGAAGGTCGCACTGTCGGAAGCGTGATCTGGTGTAGGGTGCGTGGTACCCACGCACCCTACGGGAGAGGTTATGCACCTCAGCCGATGATGGCGTTCAGCGTGGCCGAGGGGCGCATGACGGCTGCGGTTTTCGCGGCATCGCCGTGGTAATAGCCGCCCAGATCGACGCTCTTGCCGCGATCGGCGCGCAGTTCCGCGATGATCTGCTCTTCCTTCTCGGCCAGCGCCTGCGCGATGGGGGCGAAATGGGCGGCCAGATCCGCATCTTCGGTCTGTGCGGCAAGCGCCTCGGCCCAGTAGCGGGCGAACCAGTAATGGCTGTCGCGGTTATCGGGTTGGCCGGGTTTGCGCTGGGGCGAGCGGTCATTGTCGAGATAGCCCTGGGTTGCGGCATCAATGCCTGCACCAAGGATGCGCGCCTTTGCATTGCCTTTCGAATCGGCAAGGAAGCGGAAGCTTTCGCCCAATGCACAGAATTCACCCAAGCTGTCCCAGCGCAGGTGGTTTTCTTCCATCAGCGCCTGCACATGCTTCGGCGCGGAGCCGCCCGCACCGGTCTCGAACAGCCCGCCGCCATTCATCAGCTTGACGATGGAGAGCATCTTGGCCGAGGTCGCGAGCTCCAGGATCGGGAACAGATCGGTCAGGTAGTCGCGCAGCACATTGCCGGTGATGGCGATGGTGTTCTCGCCCTTGGTGATCGTTTCCAGTGACGCGCGGGTGGCTTCGCGCGGGGCGAGGATTTCGAACTTGTCGGCCACACCAGCGGCGTCGAGGAGCGGTTTCACATAGGCGATGAGTTCTGCGTCATGGGCGCGGTGTGCGTCCAGCCAGAAGATCGAGCGGAAACCGGTGGCTTTTTGACGGTCGATGGCGAGTTGCACCCAGTCTTCAATCGGGGCCTTGCGGGTCGAGGCGGAGCGCCAGATATCGCCTGCTTCCACCTTGTGTTCATGAATCACGGTGCCATCTTCCAGAACCATGCGCACGGTTCCGTCATGGGGGATTTCGAATGTGGTCGGGTGGCTGCCGTATTCTTCGGCTTTCTGCGCCATCAGGCCGATATTCTGCACGGTCCCGGCAGTGGCCGGGTTCAATGCGCCATTGGCTTTGAAGAAGCTGATCGTTTCGTCATAGACCGGCGCATAGGAATTGTCGGGGATGACGCAATTGGTGTCATGTTCCTGCCCGTCCGGCCCCCAGCCCTTGCCGCCTGCGCGGATCAGCGCGGGCATGGAGGCGTCGATGATCACATCGGAGGGCACATGCAGGTTGGTGATGCCCTTGTCGGAGTTCACCATATACATCGGCGGGCGGGTGGCGGTCACAGCGTCGATGGCGGCCATGATCTCGGCATCGTCCTTGACGCGGGCCAGAAGATCGCCAAGGCCGGAATTCGGGTTCACGCCCATTGCGGCCAGTTCGTCGGCATGTTTCTCGAACACGGGCTTGAGCCACGCCTTGACCGCATGGCCGAAGATGATCGGGTCCGAGACCTTCATCATCGTGGCTTTCATATGCAGCGAAAACAGCGTGCCCTTGTCCTTGGTGCGGGCGATTTCCGCGTCGAGGAAATCCGCCAGCGCGCGCGCGGACATGAAGGTGGCATCGACCACGGTGCCTGCGGGGTAGCTGAGGCCGTCTTTCAGCACGGTCTCGGTGCCGGCCTCGCTGGTCAGCACGATCTTCGCCTTGGCCGCGTGCTCTAGCGTGACGGATTTTTCATTCGAGAAGAAATCGCCGCCGCTCATCGAGGAAACCTCGGTCTTGCTGTCGGCGGTCCATTTGCCCATGCGATGCGGGTTGGATTGCGCGAAGTTCTTGACGGCTGTGGCCGCGCGGCGGTCGGAATTGCCTTCGCGCAGGACCGGGTTCACGGCAGAGCCCTTGATCGCGTCATAGCGGGCGCGGACCTTCTTTTCATCCTCGGACGCGGGGGTTTCGGGGTAATCGGGCAGGGCGTAGCCCTGTGATTGCAGCTCTTTCACCGCGGCGACAAGCTGCGGGACCGAGGCCGAGATATTCGGTAGCTTGATGACATTGGCCTGCGGGGTTTTCACCAATTCGCCGAGTTCCGCCAGATCGTCGTTGATGCGCTGGTCTTCCGCCAGATATTCGGGGAAGGCCGAGATGATACGGCCCGCGAGCGAGATGTCGCGGGTGCCGACGCTGATGCCTGCGGCGCTGGCGAAGCTCTCGATGATCGGCAGGAACGAGGCCGAGGCCAGTTCGGGAGCCTCGTCAACCTTGGTGTAGATGATATCGGGAATGGTCTTGTCTGTCATGGCGCGAAACCCCTTGGTGAATTTGCGCGCACCATAGGGGGATTCTGCGCCCGCGTAAACAGTGCACAATGGTATACAATGAATTTTCTTGCGAAGCAGGCCGCTGGTTATGCGTTCAGTCGCCTGTGTCGTAAGGTGCGTGCTCAGCACGCACCTTACCTGTCACCGCGAGCCTCAGAGACTCGCGTCAAGTGCTGCGATGATCGCATCGCCCATGCCCGAGGTCGAGACCGGCGTGCCGCCCTCCGGTCCCATCAGATCGGCGGTGCGCAGCCCGTCGGCCAGCACTTTTTCAATCGCGGCTTCCAGACGTGTGGCGTCGTCGCCCTGATCGAAGCTGTAGCGCAGCGCCATGGCGAAGCTGAGGATACAGGCGATGGGGTTGGCCTTGCCCTGACCGGCAATATCCGGCGCGGAGCCGTGGACCGGTTCATAGAGTGCTTTCGGGCGGCCATTGGCCATCGGTGCGCCAAGGCTGGCCGAAGGCAGCATGCCAAGCGAGCCGGTGAGCATGGCGGCGAGATCCGACAGCAGGTCGCCGAACAGGTTGTCGGTCACGATGACGTCGAATTGCTTGGGCCAGCGGGTGAGCTGCATCGCGCCTGCATCGGCATACATATGGCTGAGTTCGACTTCGGGGTATTCGCGGCCCACTTCGGTCACGACCTCGCGCCACAGGATGCCCGATTCCATGACATTGGCCTTTTCCATCGAACACAGCTTCTTGCCGCGCTTCATCGCTAGGTCAAAGGCCGAGCGCGCGACGCGGGCGATTTCCGATTCGGTGTAGCGCTGGGTGTTGATGCCGACGCGCTCATTGCCTTCCTTGAAGATGCCGCGCGGTTCGCCGAAATAGACGCCCGAGGTCAGTTCGCGCACGATCATGATATCCAGACCCGCGACCACATCCTTCTTGAGCGAAGAGAAATCCGAAAGCGCGTCGAAGCATTGCGCAGGGCGCAGGTTGGAAAACAGGTCCATTTCCTTGCGCAGGCGCAACAACCCGCGCTCGGGCTTCACGCTGAAATCGAGATTGTCATATTGCGGGCCGCCGACAGCACCCAGCAGCACGGCGTCCACGTCCTGCGCCTTGGCCATCGTGTCATCGTGCAGCGGTGTGCCGTGTTTGTCATAGGCGCAGCCGCCGACCAGATCTTCGCTGACGTCAAAGACCAGCCCGCGTTTTGCGCCAAACCAGTCGATGATCTTGCGGACCTCGGCCATGACTTCGGGGCCGATACCGTCGCCGGGCAGGATGAGCAGGGAAGGGTTGGTCATGGCATGTCCTCTGGTTTGGGTCGCGCCATTCGCTAGACCCTGGGCGAAATCACGTCAAGGTCACGAGGCGGTTGTTTGGGGAAAGCGGGGTTTTGTGATAGGGTGGCTGCATTGGGAAACTGGAGGAATGCAGAATGTCGAAACATGTCATCGATCAGTCCAAAGCCTCTGCCTCGGGGGCCTTGATGCGGTTCACGCGGATCGAACGGGCGATGCGCCCGCATGTCAGCACCAAGGCGCTGGTGGCGCGGATGCGTGATCGCGCCAGTGACCGGCTGGCCGCCTATGCACGGATAGCGCGCGGGCGGACCACCTGAGCCTGTCCTGGCGCGGAAAATCTGCTATGGCCTTGTGAAAGAGTGAGTTCACGAGGGGCCTGTCCGGGTGAGCACGGAATTTGATGCGGTCGTGATTGGCCGGAACGAAGCGGCGCGGCTGAGTGCGGCGCTGGGCGCGGTTCAGGCACTGGCGCGGCGGGTGATCTATGTCGATAGCGGGTCGCGCGACGGGTCGGTGGCTTTGGCGCGCGCAAGCGGTGTCGAGGTGCTGGAACTGGACCCGGCGCGGCCCTTTTCTGCCGCACGCGCCCGTAATGAGGGGTTCGCGGCGTTGGGCGCGGATCGCGCGGATTTCGTGCAATTCATTGATGCCGATTGCCTGCTGGTGCCGGGCTGGCTGGAGCGCGCCTGCGCCTATCTCGACGCCCATCCACAGGCCGGGTTGGTGATCGGGCGCTACCGCGAGGAAGCGCCCGAGGCTTCGGTCTATAACTGGCTGACCGATTGGGAATGGGACAAGCCCGAGGGGAAGGATGCCGCCGGGATCGGCACCTTCATGACCCGCGCGGAGGCTTTCGCGCAGACCGGCGGGTTTCGCGACAGCATGATTGCGGCGGAAGATGACGAGATGTTCCTGCGGATGCGCGGGCTTGGCTGGCAGACATGGAGTATTGCTGCGCCGATGTGCACGCATGATGCAGGGCTGCGCGCGTTCCGTCCGTGGTGGCGGCGGATGATCCGCGCGGGCCATAGTTTCGCGGAACTCGGCGCGTTGCATCCGGGCACGGCGGCGGCGGCGCGCAAGCGGGCGGTGCTTTGGGGGGGGCTTGTGCCGTTACTGGTGCTCGCGGGCGCGGTGCTGTGGTGGCCTTTGGTCGTGTTGGTTGTGGCGCTCACTGTGGCGGCGATGGCGCGGCAGGGCGTGCGATTCGCGCGGATGGGGGCGCAGCCTGTGCGCGCGGTGGCGGCGGCGGGGCTGGTGATGCTGAGCAAATTCGCCAATCTTTACGGCATGGCGTGGTATTGGCTGCGCAGGCTGCGCCGCAGTGATGCCCAGATCATTGAATACAAATAGCCGCAAATTGGCGAATCAGGGGCAAGGGATTTCATGGCGGAAAAGGAATTGCGCGTCGGGCTGGTCGGCGCGGGCTATATTGCGGATTGGCATGCAAGCAGCCTGCACCGGGTGCCGGGGGTGCGTCTGGTGGGGATTTGCGATCCGGCGCTGAGTGCGGCTGAGGCATTGGCCAGCAGCCACGGCGCGCGCGCCTTTGCCAGCCTGTCCGAAATGATGGCGGCGGTTCAGTGCGACGCGGTGCATATTCTGACCCCGCCGCATCTGCACGCCCCCCTTGCGATTGAAGCGCTGGAGGCAGGCGCGCATGTGCTGGTCGAAAAGCCCTTCGCGACCTCGCTGGCCGAGGCTGAGGCGATGTGCGCGGCGGCGGACAATGCCGGGCGCGTGATCGGGGTGAATCATAATTTTCTGGGCCTGCCCGGCTATCAGCGGTTGCGCCAGGCGATGCGGGACGGGCTGATCGGGCGGGTGGATCAGGCCGCGGTCCATTGGCATTATCCGCTGCAACCACTGCGCACCGGGCCGTTCGGCATGTGGATGCTGCAAAGCGCCGAAAACCTGATGCTGGAGCTTGGACCGCATCTGCATGCGTTCGTGCAGGATTTGTTCGGCCCGATGGAAGATATGGATCTGCGGCTGATGCGGCCTGTGACCCTGCCCACGGGGCGGGTGCTGCCGCAGGGCTGGCGGGTTCAGGGGCGCGCGGGTGTGACCGAGGTCACGCTCTCGGTCTCGCTGACCGAGGGGGCGGATGACCGCGCGCTGCGGCTGCGGGGGGTGGCCGGGGCGGCAGAGCTGGATTTCGCCAAGGACCGGTTGATCATCTCGCGCGGCAATGCGTCCGATATCATCGTCAATCCGCTGCGGGTGGAACTGGCGGCAGCAGGCGCGCATCTGCGCGAGGGGCTGCGCAATGCGTTTGTGCAGGCGCGCTCGCTGAACCGTCGCCAGCCCTATGCGCTGGGGTTCGAGGGGCTGTTTGGCGGGTTTTACGGGGCGCTGCGCAAGGGGGTGGCGCTGCCGGATGCCTGTTCAGGGGTGGCGGCCTGTGCAGTGATGCGCGAGATCGAGGGGCTGCGCGGGCGTATTCCTGAGCGCTATCGCCCCGAATTGGCGGCGCCTGTCGTGGCCAGTGGCAAGCCGGATGCGCTGGTGATCGGCGGGACCGGGTTTCTGGGCCGTGAACTGGTGCGGCAACTGGTGGCGGAAGGGCAGCGCGTGGGGGTGCTGAGCCGCGCGAAGAGCAATCCCTTTGCAGGGATGGAAGATCGGGTGACGCTGGTGACAGCGGGGCTGCAAGATGAGGCGGGCTTGCGCGGTGCCATGACGGGGATGGGCTGCGTCTATCATCTGGCCAAGGCCGAGGAATCGAGTTGGGACGGCTATCTGAAAAACGATGTGGCCGTGACCGAACGGCTGGCACGCGCGGCGCTGGGCGCGGGCGTGGGGCGGTTCATCTATTCGGGCACGATTGCGTCCTATGATGCGTCAAATCCGGCGAAGGTGATCACCGAGGAGACCCCCTTTGGCGATATGGCAGCGCGCAATCTTTATGCGCGCTCCAAGGCGCTGTGCGAGGAACGCCTGCTGGCGCTGCACCGCACTGAGGGGTTGCCGCTGGTGATCGCGCGGCCCGGTATCGTGGTCGGTCCCGGTGGGCCGTTGCAGCATTGGGGGATCGGGCGCTGGCATGGGGCGGGCGCGGTGCGGATCTGGGGCAATGGGCTGAACAAGCTGCCTTTCGTACTGAACGAGGATGTGGCGCGCGGGCTGGTGCTGATGGCGGGGGCTGAGGGGGTTGAGGGGCGGTCTTTCAACCTGGTCGGTCCGCCGCTCTTGAGCGCGCGCGGCTGGTTTGACGCGATTGCGGTACAGACGGGGACGCGGATTGCGGTTGCGGGGGGCAATCTGACGGCGTTCTGGGCCGGGGATCAGGTGAAATATGCGCTGAAACGCTATGTGATGGGGCGCAAGGGGGCCACGCGCGGATCGCTGCGCGACTGGCGGTCGCGGGCGCATCTGGCGCGGTTTTCCAACCGCGCGGCCTGCGAGGGGCTGGGCTGGCAGCCCGAGGCGGATGCGGCGCGTTTTGTGGCGCGGGCGATTGGGCCGGAGGCGATGTTCGGGTTCTGAGCGGGGGCATTGGGCTGCGCGATGTGCGGACCGGTTGCGGTGCGTTGGGTGCTGATGGGGGCAGGGTTGCGGACCTTTCCGCCGTTCGCGTTCTGTGAGAGTCTTTCCCAAGGCCAGTCTGGAGTGAGGCGAAATGACTGAAGGACTGCAAGTCCCCATCTGCCGCCCGGCGCAGCTATGAAGAGCGCTGCGCGCTCTTTGATGCCGGATTACCTTCGACTGATTGCGCTGTTCGGGATTGTTGTCGTCAATGTCCAGTTCATCGCCTTCTCTGCCCTGGGCAGCTTTGCCGAACCCAGCGGAGAGACGGGGCTGGACAGGCTTACACTTTGGCTGGTGAATGGGCTGGCGCTGTTCAAGTCATACGGCTTGTTCTCGTTCATGTTCGGCGTGGGGCTCGGGTTCCTGATGCGCTCGGCGCAGCGGCAGGGCCTGTCCTTTGGGCGGCTCTATCGCAATCGCATGATCGGGTTGCTGATCCTCGGGATTGCTCATGGGTGCCTGTTCTTCCCCGGCGACATCCTGACGATCTACGCGGTGACGGGGTCCATTCTCTACCTGTTCCGCGATTGGCAGGTCGTGCGGCTGGTCCGGGTCGGCGCAGCGCTTCTGATCTTTCAGGTTCTCATAGCAGCACCGCTCCTGCTTTTCGCGCCGGAAACCCCGCCAGACTTCGTCGCGCTGGAACACAGCACCCTGACAGCAGGCGGGTTCATGGAGGCCGCCCTGTTTCGCAGCGTCGGCTTTGCCTTCACCATGCCCGCGTTCCTTGTGATCCAAGGGGTATCGGCGCTTGGCTGGTTCTGCCTTGGGCTGGCGGCGGTCAAGTCGGGCATGATCGACAATGCACAACATCCGCTCTGGCGACGCGCGCGACGCCTTTGCCTGCTGCCGGGGGTTGCGGTCAGCCTGATCGGGGCGGCGATCTGGCAATGGGGGCCACCGGAGCCGGGTTTGGCGGTGACACTTGCCGCCGCGCCGGTGGCAACGCTGGGCTATCTTGGCGTGATTGCCGCGCTGTCCCGCCCACCGGGGCCGGTCATCGCAAGGGCGCTTGCCGCAGGCGGATCGAGTTTGAGCGTCTATCTTGGTCAGTCGATCATCCTGACCACCCTATTCTCCGGCTATGGATTTGGGCTTTGGGACAGCGTGGACAGGCTAACGGCCACCGCAATCGCCATCGCTGTCACCGCTGCCCTGATCATTGCCCTGTCGATCTGGCGAACCCGCTTCGCGCTGGGGCCCTTTGAATGGGTCCTGCGGCGAATAACCTATCGAAGCCGCCAGCTCTGAGGCCTTGCCTCGGTAGCGGTCGGCCATTCCCGAGATTAACCACGGGAATGCTGAATGTTCCCAGACGGGCTAAGATTGCAAGATCTGTCAGGCTCTGTTCGTTCGCTCGGGCCTCAAAGCCGATCTCGGGCAATTTGCATCAGACAACGAATACCAGCCCACGCTTCGCGCGCAGTTTGACGATCCGTGCGGGTGGCACCGGTCGGGTTGCGCATTGGCCTGACTGAATCGCAGCGGTTCCTGCCGGGCCACCGCCTCAACCCCGCACCACATAGACCGATTGTTTCGCATGCCGCACGATGCGCGCGGCATTGGGGCCAAGCAGGTAATCGGCGGCCTCGGGGCGGTGGGCGGCGAGGATGATCAGATCGACCTCCAGCTTGTCGGCGGCGCGCAGAATCTCGTCATAGATATTGCCGTGCAGCACGTGCGGATGCACCTCGATCGCGCCGGGCACGTTCTGGCGCACCCAGTTGCGCAGGGCTTCGCTGAAATGGTGCAGCGCGGTCTGCTCGAACCCGGCCTTGAAGAAAGTGCCGACCATCGAGAGGCCGAAATCGGGCAGCACACTCACCACATGCAATTCGCCGCCCTGCGCCAGCATGGTCTGCGCCTCGGCCATCGGCTTGATCCAGGAGGTCGGCGCATTCAGGTCGATGGGCAGCAGGATTTTTTTGGGCATGCTTTCGGTCCTCGCGGGCTGGCTTGCGGCCAGGGATGGGCCGCCGGGTCCGATTGGGCCATGGAGCGGGGCAGTAAATCAAGCCCTAATGCGCAGCGCAGGTGCCGGGATGGTTTCCCCCCCTCAACCTGTGGCGCGGGTTTTCAGCCGCGTGATCTTCCACGGTTCCTGCGTCGAGGGTGCCCCGAAATAATAGCCTTGCAGGCAATCGACGCCCATTTCAGTCAGGATGCGCGCATCCTCTGCGGTTTCGACGGATTCGGCGACAGTGAACATGTCGAAATGGCGCGCAATCGATACCAGCGCCTGCACCAGCACCTGATTGTCGGGCGAGGCCGCGATATCACGGATGAACATGCCGTCGATCTTGACGATATCGAAGTAGAAATCCTTGAGATAGCGGAAGGCGGTGTAGCCCGCGCCGAAATCATCGAGTGCGAAACAGATGCCGCGTTCCTGCATTTCTTCCATGAAAACCGTCACCAGATCGGGCATGACCATGGCCGAGGATTCGGTGATTTCGAGGATCAGCCGTTCCGCGATATCGGGGCTGCTGCGCAGGCCCCGTTCCAGTGTCGCCAGCCATTCGGGATAGCCGATCGAGCGCGCTGACATGTTGATCGAAAGCCGGATCGAGGGTTCTGCGGCGAGGGTCTGCAACCCGATTTCCAGCGCCAGACAGTCGATCCGGCGCCCCAACTCGCTGGTTTCGACCACATCCATGAAATCCATCGCCGGGATGATCCGGCCCGTATGGTCGATGATGCGGATCAGCCCTTCGTAAAAGGCCGCGCGCTTGGGCATGCGTGCCTGCACCACGGGTTGAAAGGCCAGGATGCTGCGGCGCTGGTCGAGGGCTTCGCGCACCATCGCCAATGTGTCGCGGCGCTGGCCTTCGGCAGCGGCCGAGACGGGGGAAGAGTAGACAACATCATCTGCTGTGAACTGTGAGGATCTGTGAGGCGACATGAGCTGACTCCGCTATTTTGGTCAGACTGGCCCCTCTGACTTAACTGCGGGTTAAAGCGGTGGCGTTTACCTAAAATCCGACCCATTTTCCGGCAGACGCTGCGCTTGATTGCCTTCATGGGGCCGCGCGCGTATAGCCAACGCGGTGGTGCGCGGCAAAAGGAGCGTGGCGATGGACAAGACAGCGGCAAACCAGATGTGGGGCGGGCGGTTCAGTGCCGGGCCGGATGCGATCATGGAGGCGATCAATGCCTCGATCGGCTTCGACAAGCGCCTGGCACCTCAGGATATCGCCGGATCACGCGCCCATGCGGCCATGCTGGCGGCGACCGGGATTATCACATCTGACGATGCTTCCGAGATCGACCGTGGCTTGCAGCAGGTGTTGGCCGAGATCGCGGCGGGGGAATTCACCTTCTCCACCGCGCTGGAGGACATTCACATGAATGTCGAGAACCGGCTGCGCGAGATCATCGGCGCACCTGCGGGGCGGTTGCATACCGCGCGCTCGCGCAATGATCAGGTGGCGCTGGATTTCCGGCTCTGGGTGCGCGAACAATGTGACGCGGCCATTGCCGGGCTTGACGCGCTGATGCGGGCGTTTCTTGTGCAGGCCGAAGCGGGTGCGGATTGGGTGATGCCGGGCTTTACGCATCTGCAGACCGCGCAGCCGGTGACATGGGGGCATCATATGCTGGCCTATGTCGAGATGTTCGCGCGGGACAAATCGCGGTTTCAGGATGCGAGGGCCCGCATGAATGAATGTCCTTTGGGGGCGGCGGCTTTGGCAGGCACGTCCTTTCCCATCGACCGGCATATGGTGGCCAGCGCGCTGGGCTTTGACCGGCCCACGGCCAATTCGCTGGATACCACGGCGGATCGGGATTTCGCTTTGGAGTTTCTGAGTGCGGCCTCGATCTGTGCCATGCATCTGTCGCGTTTCGCCGAAGAGCTGGTGATCTGGTCCTCGGCGCAGTTCCGCTTTGTGCGGATGTCGGACCGGTTCTCGACCGGCTCATCCATCATGCCGCAAAAACGCAACCCGGATGCGGCAGAGCTGCTGCGCGCCAAGCTGGGACGGATTCTGGGGGCGACGGTGGCGCTGTTCACGGTGATGAAGGGGCTGCCGCTGACCTATTCCAAGGATATGCAGGAAGATAAGGAACAGGTCTTTGACGCGGCGGATAACCTGCTGCTGGGGCTGGCCGCGATGGAAGGGATGGTCAGCGACCTGACCGCCAATCGCGCAGCGCTGGAAGCCGCCGCCAGTTCCGGCTTTTCCACCGCGACCGATCTGGCCGACTGGCTGGTGCGGGAATTGAACCTGCCGTTTCGGGATGCGCATCATGTGACAGGCAGTCTGGTGAAGCTGGCCGAGGACAAGGGCTGCGATCTGCCGGATCTGTCGCTGACGGACATGCAGAATGTGCATGGCGAAATCACGGATGCGGTCTATTCTGTACTGGGGGTGCAGAATTCCGTGGCCAGCCGGACCAGCTATGGCGGCACAGCGCCCGCGAATGTCCGCGCCCAGATCGCGCGTTGGAAAGAGGTGTTGGGATGAAACCTGTTGCTCTGATCATGGCGCTTGCGCTTCTGGCCGCTTGCGGCGCCGAAGCGCCACCGCGTGCGCCTGAACCTGTGGGCGTGAGCATCTCGGGCGAGGCGCGTATCGGTGTGAGCGGTCGGATATGACGCCGCTGCGTATCCTGTGGCTCGCGCTTGCGATCTGGGGCAGCGTGCATCCGATGTATTGGTTCATCACCTGGTTTGTACAGAATGAATGGTCGCTGATGGCCATGGTCGATGCCTGGCATGCCAATGCCGCGACCACGGGCCTTGTCTGGGATCTGACCATCGCGGCTGTGGCGCTGACGCTCTTCGTGATGGTCGAGACCTGGCAGACGCGGCGCTTCCTCGGGCTGCTGGCCATTCCCGCCACCTTCTGCATCGGCGTGTCCTGCGGGGTGCCGCTTTACCTGTTCCTGCGCTCGGCCCCTGCCAAATCCTGATTTCATCTTGCCCCAAATACTCCCGCCGGAGGCACACCACGCTTGCGCCCCGGCCTGACGCCTGACCGAAAGCCTTGCCCATGGACCATTTCCTCTATCGTGACGGTATCCTGCATGCCGAAGATGTCCCCCTGACCGAGATCGCCGCTGCGGTCGGAACGCCCTTCTATTGCTATTCCACCGCGACGCTGGAGCGGCATTTCCGGCTGTTTCAGGACGCGCTTGCAGGCATGGATCATCTGGTCTGTTTCGCGATCAAGTCGCTGTCCAATCAGGCGGTGTTGCGCACGCTGGGCAATCTGGGCGCGGGGATGGATGTGGTCTCTGGCGGCGAATATCGCCGTGCGCAGGCGGCGGGCGTTCCGGGCGAGCGGATCGTTTTTTCCGGTGTCGGCAAGACTCGTGAGGAAATGGAATATGCGCTGAGCAATGGCATCCGGCAGTTCAATGTCGAATCGGCCGAAGAATTGCGCGTGCTGTCGCAAGTTGCGGCCAGCATGGGCAAGCGCGCGCCGATCACGCTGCGGGTGAACCCCGATGTGGATGCGAAAACCCATGAGAAGATCGCCACAGGCCGCAAGGAGGACAAGTTCGGGGTGCCGATTGCGTCCGCCCGCGCGATTTATTCTGAGGCCGCAACCCTGCCGGGGATCGAGGTGGTTGGGATTGATGTGCATATCGGCAGCCAGTTGACCGATCTTGCGCCCTTTGAAGCGGCCTTCACCAAGGTTGCCGATCTGACGCGGGAATTGCGCGCCGATGGGCATGTGATCCGGCGGCTGGATCTGGGGGGCGGTTTGGGGATTCCCTATACCCGTTCCAATGAAACCCCGCCTTTGCCGCTGGATTACGGCGCGATGATCAAGCGGGTTTTTGGCGATCTGGATGTGGAAATCGAGATCGAGCCGGGGCGGTTGATCGCAGGCAATGCGGGGATACTGGTCGCCTCGGTGATCTATCTGAAAGAGGGGGAGGGGCGCGATTTCCTGATCCTTGACGCGGCGATGAATGATCTGATCCGCCCGGCCATGTATGGCGCGCATCACGATATCATCCCGGTGATCGAGGCAGTGGCGGCGACCGACCAGCGCCCGGTCGATATTGTGGGGCCGGTCTGCGAATCGGGCGATACTTTCGCCAAACAGCGCGCCATGCCGCCGCTGGACGCGGGGGATCTGGTGGCATTTCGCTCGGCGGGCGCTTACGGGGCGGTGATGTCGTCTGAATACAACACGCGGCCCCTGATTCCGGAAGTCCTGGTCAAGGGGGATCAATATGCTGTCATTCGCCCGCGTCCGAGCTTTGACGAAATCATCAATCGCGATAGGTTGCCAGAATGGCTATGATGCCGTGATCTGACCTGACACGAGGGCGCATGTTCAAGAACCGCCGCCAAGATCCCAATCCTGCCTTGACCCGCGCGCTGCGCGGCACGCTGGCGGGGCTTTGGGCGGAGCGTCTGGCGCGGTGTTTCTGGCCCTTCACGACGCTGGGCTTTCTGTTCATCGCCGCGCTGGGCTTTGGTGTGCAGGATGTGGTGCCACCGCTTTGGGCGATGTGGGGGGCGCTGGGGGCGATCCTTGCGCTGCTGGTCGCCTTTGGCTGGGGCGCGTGGCGGCTGAATGTGCCGACGCGCGCGGACGCCATTGCGCGGCTTGATGCCTCGATGCCGGGGCGGCCCTTGTCGACATTGGCGGATGAACAGGCGATTGGTGCGGGCGATGAGGCGTCGCGCCGGGTCTGGGCGGCGCATCTGGCGCGGATGCAGGCGCGGTTGATGGCGGCGCGCGCGGTTCCGGGCGATCTGCGACTGGCCGCGCGTGACCGGTTCGGGCTGCGCTATGTCGCGTTGACGGCGTTTGTGGTGGCGGTGGTCTTTGGCGCGCCGTCGCGGGTGACGGAAATCACTGAAATTGCGCAGATTCCAAGCCGGGCCGAGGCTGTGGCGCTGGGACCAAGCTGGGAGGCGTGGGTGCAGCCCCCGGCCTATACCGGACGGCCAAGCCTCTATCTGAACGAAGTGGACCGGCCCACGCTGCAACTGCCGCAGGGCAGTCGGGTAACAGTGCGGTTCTATGGCCAGCAGGGTGTGATGTCCGTGCAGGAAAGCCTGTCGGATCGTGTCGAGCCGGACCCGAACGAGATGGCGCAGGATTTCGAGATCGAGCGTTCTGGCCGCCTGTCGATCCGGGGTCCGGCGGGGCGGGACTGGGAAGTGACCGCGCTGGTCGATCAGCCGCCGCAGGTGCAGCTTGTGGGGCTGGCCGCGCGGGAACGCGGTGGCGTGATGCGGCAGGATTTCACCGCGGGCGATGATTACGGCGTGACCGGGGGCGAGGTGCGGGTGGCGCTGGATCTGGGTGCGGTTGAGCGGCGTTTCGGGCTGGCGCTGGAACCCGAGCCGCGCGATGCGCTGACGCTGCCCTTGCCGATGCCGGCCTCTGGCTCGCGGGTGGCGATTGAGGATGCGTTTCTGGAAGATTTCTCGCAGCACGCTTGGGCCAATCTGCCGGTGACGATTGCCTTTGCGGTCGAGGATGCGCGCGGGCAGGTGGGGGAAACGCCTGCGACGCAGATGATCCTGCCGGGGCGGCGGTTCTTTGATCCGATGGCGGCGGCGGTGATCGAATTGCGGCGTGACCTGCTCTGGACGCGCGAGAATGCTGCGCGGGCGGATGAATTGTTGCGCGCGATTGCGCATCGCCCGCAGGAGGCCTTCCGCTCGCCCGAGGCGCGGATTCGCTACATGGAAACCCATGAGGTGCTGCTGGCGGCGCTGGATCAGGGGGGGCTCGATGCCGAGACCCGCGATGATCTGGCGCAGCGGATGTGGGATCTGGCGGTGCTGCTGGAAGAGGGCGATCTGGCCGATGCCCGCGAGCGGTTGCGCCGCGCGCAGGAACGGCTGGACGAGGCTGTGCGCAATGGCGCGGACCCGGCGGAAGTGGCCGAGTTGATGGAAGAATTGCGCGAGGCGATGCGCGATTACATGCGACAGCTTGCCGAGCAACCGCGCGAACGCGGCGAGGCCCCGCCCGATGGCGAGAGCATGGAGATCACGCAGGACCAGATTCAGGAGCTTCTCGACCGGATTCAGGAGCTGATGGAAGAAGGCCGCATGGAAGAGGCGGCGGAGTTGCTGGCACAACTGAACGCGCTGCTGGAGAATTTGCAGGTGGCCGAGGGGCAGGGCGGTGAAGGCATGCCCGGTGATCAGGCGATGGAGGGGCTGGGCGAGACGCTGCGCGACCAGCAGGAACTGTCGGATGACACGTTCAACGAGTTGCAGGACGAATTCCGCAATGACGGGCGGCAAGAGGGGGAACAGGACGGCGAAGGGCAGGGCGGCGATGGCCAGCGCGGGGATCTGGCCGAGCGTCAGCGCGGGCTGGCCGATCAGCTGCGCGACCAGCAGCTGCAACCCCTGCCCGGTGAGGGCACGCCCGAGGGCGATGCGGCGCTGGAGGCGCTGGAGCGCGCGCAGCGGGCGATGGAAGAGGCCGCCGAAGCGCTGGAGCAGGGCGAGACCGGCGAGGCGCTGAGCCGTCAGGCTGATGCGATGGAAGCGATGCGCGAGGGGATGCGCGCGATGAATCAGGCGCGTGCGCAGGAGAACCGCGAGCAGCAGGGCGACCGCGCGGGTCAGGAAACCGGCGACGGGCAGAGCCGTGACCCGCTGGGCCGCGAGCGCAATCAGGGTGGCGAGGTCGGCACCGAGGAGTCGCTGTTGCAGGGCGAGGATGTCTATCGCCGCGCGCGCGATCTGCTGGAAGAATTGCGGCGGCGCTCGGCGGAACTGGAGCGGCCCGAGGCGGAACTGGACTATCTGCGGCGACTGCTGGACCGGTTCTGAGACAGTCTGAGGGTTTCTGAGCGCGGCGGATTTGTCCGCAGCGTCAGGGCTTTTCGTGATGTTGAAAGCGCCCGCTCATGGCCCACCCGCCCGCCCTGATGCCATTCGCGGGCGCTGCCCGTGCGAGGGCGCACGGGCGGGTAGGGGCGCGGCGCTTGCTGGACTGGCTCTGAGGGCTGTCACCTGACTGTCGGGGAAATGTCGCTCTTGTGTCGTGGTGCCGTCGTGGTAGCCAGATGCGGGAACGGGCATGGTCGCCCCATCACGCATCAGACAGACAGGTTTTCAGAGGGTCATTCGCAAACTCCGGCTTGATCAAGGCTATTCGCAGGAACAACTGGCCGATATGGCGGGGATTTCCGTGCGGACCTTGCAGCGGATCGAGCGGGGGGCGACGGCCAGCCCCGAGACGCTGAAATGCCTTGCTGTGGTGCTTGATGTGGACCAACGCGAAGCGATGGAATATGTGCGCGACCCTCAGGGGTTTTATGTCCATGCCATCGCTTATGCAGTGGCGACGGTCGCCTTTGTCATAATCAATCTGACAGTAACGCCCGGCTTCTTATGGGCCAACTTTCCGGCGATTGGCTGGGGTCTGGGCGTGGCCGTGCATGGGCAGGGTTCAGGCCAAAGAAAAAGCCCCGCCAGTCTGGCGGGGCTTTTGGTTCTCTGTGGTGCGGCGAAGATCAGTTCTTCGCGTAGAATTCGACCACGAGGTTCGGTTCCATCTGCACCGGATAGGGCACATCGCCCAGACCGGGGGTGCGCACGAAGGTCGCGGTCATTTTGTTGTGGTCAACTTCCAGATAGTCGGGCACGTCACGCTCGGTCAGCGCCACAGCTTCCAGCACGATCGCCAGTTGCTTCGACTTGTCGCGGATCGCGATGACATCGCCTTCCTTGACGCGGTAGCTGGGGATGTTGACGCGGGTGCCGTTGACGGTGACATGGCCGTGGTTCACGAATTGACGTGCAGCGAACACGGTCGGCACGAATTTCGCGCGGTAGATGATCGCGTCCAGACGGCGCTCCAGAAGGCCGATCAGGTTCTCGCCGGTATCGCCCTTGACGCGCTCGGCTTCGGCATAGATGCGGCGGAACTGCTTTTCGGTCAGGTCGCCATAATAGCCCTTGAGCTTCTGCTTGGCGCGCAGCTGGGTGCCGAAATCGGACAATTTGCCCTTGCGGCGCTGGCCGTGCTGGCCGGGGCCGTATTCGCGCTTGTTCACGGGGCTTTTCGGGCGGCCCCAGATGTTTTCGCCCATGCGGCGGTCGAGTTTATACTTGGCAGACGTGCGTTTGGTCACGGCTGATCTCCTTCTTTATGGCCCGTAGACTGGGCGGATGAAGGGCGTTGTCCTCTTCCGGGGTGAACCGGACGACAGGCGATCTCTTGCGAGGGCCCCCAACACCAATGAAAACCGGGGCGCATGGACTGCACCCCGATTGGCGCGGCTTATACAGACCCGCGCGGTGGTGTCAATGCGCGATCAGGCGGGGCAGGATCAGATGGGGCGAGATCAGGCGGCCAGAAGGGCGGCTTCGCCCGCGCTGAGGCAGCGCCGGGCGGTGGGGCCGTAGGCGTCGGGGGTGGCCAGCCAGTCAAGACCCAGTTGCGCAAGCGCATGGCGGTGCTGGCGCAGGGTCGCGGCGGGGGCGAGGGCGGGGTGGAAGCTTTCGGTTGCCAGCCCGTTGGCGAAGATGACCTGATGGGTTTCAAACAGCAGATGCACATAGGTCACGCCATGCAGCGCCAGATCGGGGGCGATATGGTGGTAATCGACCAGATCGCCCGCGCGGGCCAGCACTTCATCGCAGCCGAACAGGTCGCGCGCATGGCGGCCTGTGACAAGGATGCGATGGGCAGGCGAGACGCAGAGATCCTCGTCGGGCAGGCCGGTGTCGAGGGCGTCGCGGCGCAGGCGGATCGGGCGCAGATGCGGGTGCTGGCGCAGCGCGAGGCCCGAAAGCGTGGTCTGTCCGACCCAGAGCACCGGTTGCGCGCCATTGTCGCGGGTCATCACCCGGTCGCCGGGGCGCAGATCGGCGATAGGGGTGCGGCCTGTGGGGGTGGAGATCATCGCATCCGAGGTGAAGCAGATCACATCCTGCGCTGCGCGCGCGGCGCCGAATGACATGGACAGGTTGCAGGCTGTTACCCAGCAGGTCTTGCCCGCGGGCGGCAAGGCCCCGTCAAAGGCGATGAGCCAGCCCGCGCCCTGCGCGATCATCCGCGCTGTATAGAGCCGGGCGCCGTCGGTCAGCACAAAGCCATTCGCCGGGGCGTCCTGTAATGCGACGATGGCCGGGATCGGGCGGATTTCGCCGCTCAGGCGCTCGGCCATGGCGCGCGCGCCGCTATGCGTGCGCGCATGATCGTTGTCTGTGCCCAGAGGCAGCACCGACGGGGCACCATCCAGCCGCAGGCTGTCGCCCTGCCATGACCAGCTTGCGCCCACACGCAGCCAGCCGGGATCGCTGCCGCGCACACCATCTATTTCGGTTTGCTGCCAGCGCAGCGCGAAAACGCCGCGAAACGGTGTTACCTGTGTCATGCCTGCCTCTGTGTCTGCTGCTTTTTGGCGCAGCTTTGACAGAAAACTAACAGAACATGCCGTGTGATTCCAGTCTCTTGCTTTGGGCTTATGCCTATTGTCCGGGGCAGGGCCGGTTCAGCGCAGCCCTTTGGACTGGGCGACCATCGCCGCTTGTGTGCGATTGCTCACGCCCAGCCGACGATAGAGCGTCTTGACATGCAGCTTGATCGTGGGCTCGGTCAGGCCAAGCTCGCGGGCGATTTCCTTGTTGGTCAGCCCCTGGCAAAGCGCTTGCAGAACCTCTGCTTCGCGGGGGGTGAGGGATTGCGCAAGTTCGCTTTTGGCGGGCGTCGGCGCGGGGGGCGGCGCGTCGTGGCTGTGTGCGGCGGTCTGCCCGATCATGAAATCGACGGGCACAAAGCGTTCCCCAAGCGCCATGAAGCGCAGCGCGTTCACCAGCGATGCGGCGGGCATGGATTTGTGCAGGAAGCCCCGGATTCCCATGCGCAGTGCGCGTTCGACCACATCATGCGGGGCCATGCCCGAGATCAGCACCACGGCAGGGGCGTCTTGCAGCGCCAGGATGGTCTGCAAGCCGTCGAGCGCCTCCATGCCCGGCATGCCGTAGTCGAGCAGGACCAGATCGAACGGATCGTTGGTCGCGATCATTTGCTGCGCCTCGGTGATGTTGCCGACGGTCACAGCCTCTATGTCTTTCTGTTGAGCCAGAAAGCTGCCGAGCGTATCGCGCAGCAATTCGTGATCATCCGCTATCAGAAGTCGCATCAGCATATGCCGCAGAATGGCCAAAGGGGGCGCGTCGCAACAAAATATCGAGGATTACAGCTACAAGTACATTGTCACAGACAGGTTTCCGCAAGCGGAACGCGATGTCAGTCTGCGCAGATTGTGATGCATTTTGCAATGCGGTGGTCCCGGTTGCAAGGATGATCGGCAGGTTTGCGTCGATCTGGCGCAATTTCTGGGCGAGTTCGATACCGGTCATCGGGGCCATGTCGTGATCGGTGATGACGATATCCCAGTCCTCGGGTGCCGCGCGGATTGCGGCCAGCGCATCCCGCGGATCGGTGGTACTGGCCACTTCCGCGCCCGCGCGGACCAGCACATGCGAGAATTGCTGCAAGATGCTGTCATCGTCATCGACCAGCAGGATCGTGCGCCCGGCAAGAGGTTTTTCGGCGCTGTCGGGCAGGGCCGGGGCCTGCGTTGCATCGGCGGGCCAGTAGACCTGCACGGTTGTCCCCTGGCCCGGTTGCGATGTGACCCGGATCGCACCGGCCATGTCGTTCAGGATATCGGCCACGATGCTCAGCCCCAGTCCGATCCCGTTTGCGCCCTTGGTGCTGAAATAGGTGTCGAACATCGCGGCCTTGCGCGCGCTGTCCATGCCCTCGCCGGTGTCCGAGATCTCGAACAGCACATAGGGCTTGTCCGCGCGCAACCGGCCGATATCGGTGACAGGAGGGGTGGCCTCTGTCCGGATCGCCGCGAGGTGCAGCACGATACGACCGGCGGTCGTGTCGGGGCAGAGCGCATCGCGGGCGTTCAGGATCAGGTTGAGGAAAACCTGCATGACCGCTGTGCTGTCGCCGTGGATTTCGACGGGGTTCTGCGGCAGATCGAAAACCAGCCTTATGCCGGTGCCAAGGCTGGGGCGGACCAGATCGGCGGCCTGTTCCAGAAGCGGGCGCAGGTCCAGCAGGCCCGCATCCGTGCTGTGCCGCCCAAGGCGAGACAGGTTGCCGACCAGCGCTTGCGCCTGTGCCGTGGCAGCTTCGATGCGGGACAGGGCGGCGGCTTCCGTCGAGGCCTTTGCCGGGTGGAGCACGCCCAGCGCATGGGTGATCACCGCCAGCACATTGGCCACATCATGCGCCAGCCCGCTGGCGAGTTGGGCGACAAGCTGGCGGCTCTGGGCGATCTGCAACTGTTCGCGCAGCAGCGCCTGATCGCGTTCGGCGGCCTTGCGGTCCGAAATGTCGCGCGAGAGCAGCAAGGCCCCGCCATCGGCTTGCAGCGACAGCGAGATGTCGAAATGGCGCTCGCCGAGTTCGGGATCGGGCAATGTCACATCGCCGCGCCAGACGCCTGTCGCGTAGAGTTTCGGCAGCAGGTTCACAAGCTGGCGGTTGAACAGATCCGGGCTGACCTCGGGCCATGAGAGCGACTCGGTCGGCAGGTCGTCGGGGATGCGCAGATAGTCGCGCAGCACAGGGTTGATATAGCTGATGCGCCCGTCCGGCTGGATGATGGCAATGCCCTCGCGCAGGGCGTCCATCGCCGCGGCACGGTCGCGCAGGGCACGGGTTTCGGCCAGCTTCTGGGCCGTCACGTCGCTGGCGACCACCATATATGCCTGAATTTCCCCGTCGGCATCCTGCAGTTTCTGGACATTGAGGTTGATCCAGTAGGGCATGCCGGACGCGCTGAGCGCCTGGACTTCCTCATTGACCTCTTCGCCGTTTTCCAGCCGCGTGCAGAGGGTCTTGACGAGATCAGGATCGGCATCGGCGAAGCGCAGGACTTCGCTGGGGCGTCGTCCCTGTGCCTCGGCCAGAGAGAAGCCGGTGCGCGCAACGGCGGCGGGATTGATCCAGGTGATGCGGCGCTGGGCATCGGTCAGCAGGATCAGGTTGGTCGAGAGTTCCGCGACACGGCTGAGCGTGTGGTTGTGCTGGGCCTGAAGATAGCTGTCGGTGATGTCGCGGATCACGAACATGTAGCCTGTATGATCCCCTGAGCGCGCATTGCGACGGGCCGTGGCATGCAGCGCAAACCGTTTGGTCACACCGTCAATCACCAGCGGGTAGTCGAAGGTTTCCGACCAGCCGCGCTGGTTGACCTGCGCCATCGCCTTGCGGCACAGCGCGGCAACGGCTTCGGGCAGGCAGGCTTCGTGCGGTTGGCCGATCACTTCGACCGGGCTGAGGGCAAAGGTCAGGGGCGCGCTCTGGTGAAAGGCCACGATTACGCCGCTCTTGTCGGTTTCAACCAGCAATTCGGGGGCCGCGTCGATCATGGCGGCCACCCGGTCATTGGCGGCGCGCAGATCGGCGTCCAGCCGCAACCGCGCCTGTTCGGTGTCGCGCAGTTTCAGCGCCAGAGACAATGTTGCGGCCAGACCCTGCAGCGCGTGGGTTTCCTGGACGGTGAAATTGCGCATCCGCTTGCACAGGTCGAAGCCCAGAAACCCCGCAAGATCGGCGTCATGAAAGAACGGCACCGCGATCAGCGATTTGACATTCTGTGCGGTCATGATCGCGCGCAGTTCGGAATTGAGCGGCAGGGCCGAGGTATCGGTCAGATGCAGGAAACCCTGCGTCATGAAGGCGGTCCAGAACAGTTCTCCGGTGCTGTAGCTTAGTTTCTGCAGCTCATCGAACACCGGCGCGACCCCTTCGGCGCACCATTCATGCGTGTTGCTGACGAAAACCTGATCGCGCAGCATGAACACATAGGCGCGGTCAGCGCCAAAGGACTGTCCGATGAGCCGGAGCATTGTCTGGATCGTCGCATCGAGCTTTGCGACAGGGTTGCGTTGCAGCAGGGTCTGGGCTTCAGTGACAGCGGCAAGAAATGGTGCAGAAGACCTGTGCAGCGATGTCTGCGGGAGGGTCTGCGGGGTCAGTGCCATGGGCAGGACGGGTCTCCGTGATCAGGGCTGTCTTGCGGATTCGTCGTGCAGCTTACACCAGTGGCCCCGGTTTCGGGCTGCGCAATCGCGGGGCATTGCGCAAATTTGACAGAAACCCGGATGGCTGGTCTGGTTTTCTGGGTCTCAACACTCTATTTTGCCCGAAATTGCAATATCCGGGGATGCGCAGCTTGGACGATACGCATGATGGCCGCACGACGAGAGAAGGGATCCGCATCCATGAGGCTGCGGATTTTGACGGTATGCGCAAGGCCGGGCGCGTCGCGGCAAGTATTCTGGATGACATAGCGCCCCATGTCTTTGTCGGCCAGAGCACGGCAGAGATTGACCGCATCATCACCGAAAAGGTCGAGCAGGCCGGGGCGAAATCGGCGACGATCGGCTATCGGGGCTATCAGCATGCAAGCTGCATCTCGGTCAATCATGTGGTCTGCCACGGGATACCGGGGGCCAAGACGCTCAAGAGCGGCGATATTCTGAATATCGACGTGACCGTGATCGTGGATGGTTGGTTTGGCGACACTTCGCGCATGTATGTGGCGGGGGATATTCCGCGCAAGGCCGAGCGGCTGGTGCAGGTCACTTATGACGCGCTGATGCTGGGGATCGAGGCGGTGCGGCCCGGCAACACGTTTGGCGATATCGGTCATGCGATTCAGGCCTATGTCGAGAGCCAGCGCATGTCGGTGGTGCGCGATTTCTGCGGGCATGGGCTGGGGCGGGTGTTCCACGCGCCGCCCAATGTGCTGCATTACGGGCGCGCAGGGCATGGGCCAAGGCTGGAAGAGGGCATGTTCTTCACCATCGAGCCGATGGTCAATCTGGGGCGGCCTGAAACCAAGGTTCTGGCGGATGACTGGACGGCGGTCACGCGCGACAAGTCGCTTTCGGCGCAGTTCGAGCATTCCATCGGGGTGACAGCGACAGGGTTCGAGATCTTTACCCTGTCTCCGGCGGGGCGGTTTCATCCGACATGGGGCTGAGCAGGGCGTTGCGGGCTTCGTCCTGCTCTGCCAGCGTTTCCAGCGTCGCGTTCAGGATGCCGCCCAGAAGCACGGCATAGGCCGAGATGTAGAACCACATCAGCAGCGCGACCACGGCCCCGATGGAGCCATAGACCTCGTTGTAATTGCCGAAATTGCTGAGATAGAAGCTGAGCCCTGCCGAGACCGTGACCCAGAGCACCACGGCCAGCACCAGACCCGGTATCAGCACCGGGCGCGCGTCCTTGCTGCGTGCCGGGCCGATCCAGTAAAAGACCCAGATCCAGCCTGCGACAAGGCCCAGCGTGACCGCCCAGCGCAGGGTTTCGATCAGATAGCCATTGCTGCCGATCAGGGGGAAGACGGCCAGCACAACCGGCACGATCAGCACCGACAACAGCGCGACCACGCCCGCGACCAGCATGCCAAGCGTGATGAAAAGCACCCGGATCGCATGGCTGAACCCCTTGCGCCGAGGCGTGCCGTGAATGGCGTAGATGCCGATCAGCATGGCATCGACGCCGCGTCGCGCCAGAAACAGCGCCACCACGACCGAGATGATCGAGGTCCAGCCGAGCACCCCTTCATTGGCCCAGACCAGCCGCGTGATCTGGTTGCTGAGCAGCGTATAGGCGCCGGGGGGGATCAGGTCGCGCAACAATGAAAGCTGGTCCTGCAGCACCAGCGGGTCGGCGAAGAAGCCGAATACCGAAATCAGCGCCGCGATTCCGGGGAAAAGTGCGAGCAGGGAAAAGAACGCCACGCCGGCCGAGAGCAACCCGATATTACGCGCGGTCATGGCCGCGTTGAATTCGCGAACAAACCGCCAGATGCGTTGCAGGCGTGGCGAGAGCGCAATCAAATTGCCAGATCTTCCAGTGTTTTTCCGCTGGCCAGCGCATCCACCACCCATTTGGGTTTGCGGCCACGTCCGGTCCATGTCTGGCTTTTATCAGCGGGATTGGCATACTTCGGGGCGACGGGTTTGCGACCGGTTGACGGGGCTTTTGCCATAACCTGATCGAAGGTAAACCCATGCTGGCGGGCGATGGCGTCCATTTCGGCGCGCGCGGCTTTCAGGGCGCGCTCTTCAAAGGACTCGATTGCCTTCGCGACATCTTTCTGTAGCTTCTTCAATTCGTCGAGCGACATTTCATTCAGGTCGATCATGGTTTTTCCTCCGGCATGATTGTCTATTCAAAAGCCGAAATGGCGCGGATATTCAAGCCGGATTTTGAAAACAGTCTTTCCAGACAGTGTAGATATAGTGGCTGATCATCAGGTCAAGATGCGCACCGCCGCCATTCTTGCAGATCGTGATCGCCTGACTGCCCGGCCTTTTGAATTTCCCGGCGGGGAAGTCGTAATAATCGGCCTGAATATCTTCTTTCGTGATGATGCCGCGCGCAATCGGGTCTTTCAATTCGCCGATATGGTCGAGCGTGGTGTCGCGGCTGTCCACGAAGATATCTGCGCGTTGCAGGGCTGTGTCATCAACCTCGCGCATATCGGGGCGGAAGGCGCCGATCAGGTCAAGATGTTGACCGGGGCGCAGCCAGTCGCCGCGGATCAGGGGCGTTTTGCTCATGGTTGCGGTGCAGATGATATCGGCCTGCGTGACGGCATTTTCCAGATCGGGTTCGGCGCGCATATTGTCTAGATCGCGCACAAATAATGCGGCATTGTCGAAATTGCGCGCCCAGATTGTAAATTGCGCCTGCGGGAATATCGCGCGATAGGCGTCATACATGCTGCGCGCCACAGTGCCCGCGCCGATAAGCGAAATCCTGCCACTGTCAGGCCGGGCCAGATGGCGGGCAGCAAACAGGCTGTCGGCGGCGGTTTTCCATTTGGTGACGAGGTGAAAATCAAGGATCGCGTCAAGCTGCCCGTCCCTGTCGGAATAGAGCGCCACGCTGCCATTGACAGCGGGCAGATTGCGCGACGGGTTTTCCGGAAAAACCGTGGCGGTTTTCACCAATGCGCCCAGACCGTCAATCCATGCCGCGCGCGACAGGAGTGTGTCATTGCGCTGATAGAGAAACGTGTCATGGAGTTGCGCCTTGGGCCGGGCATGACCCTTTGCAATCGCGCCAAGGGCGGCATGCCAGTCGAGATGCGGCTCTATTTCGGCAGTGACATGGCAAAGGGTCATATTTCCGGCCTCTCGTTGGGGTTATGCGGCCAGCGCCTGCGCGTGAAAGGCGATGTGATCGCCGATGAAACTCGCGACAAAGAAATAGCTGTGATCGTAACCGTCCTGCATGCGAAAGGTTCCCGGCTGGCGGCGGGCATTCATCGCCTCGGCCAATGCCTCGGGGCGCAGCAGGTCCAGGAACTGGTCCTTGCTGCCCTGATCAATCAGAACCGGCCCGCGAAAGCCGGTCTGGCGCATCAGCAGCGTGGCGTCATGCGCGGCCCATGTGGCCGGGTCATCGCCCAGATAGGCGGTGAATTGTTTGCGGCCCCATTCGCTGGCGGTGGGGTTGGCGATGGGCGCAAAGGCCGAGACCGAGGCGAAGCGGTCCGGCAGGCGCATGGCCAGTGTCAGCGCGCCATGCCCGCCCATGGAATGCCCGGTGATCGCCTGCCGGGTTTCATCGAGCGGGAAATTCGCCATCAGGACGCGCGGCAGCTCGGTTGCGATATAGTCCCACATGCGGAAATGCGGGGCCCAGGGATCTTGGGTGGCGTTTACATAGAAGCCTGCGCCCTGGCCCAGATCATAGGCGGGATCATCCGCCACGCCCTCGCCGCGCGGTGAGGTGTCGGGAAAGACGAGTGCCAGACCATGCTGTGCGGCATAGCCTTGGGCATGGGCCTTGGTCATGGCGTTTTCATGGGTGCAGGTCAGCCCCGAGAGATACCACAAGAGCGGCACCGGTCCGCGTGCGGCTTGGGGCGGCAGGAACAGTCCGAAGGTCATGTCACAGCCAGTCGTGTTGGACCTGTGGCGAAAGACGCCCTGAACGCCGCCGAAACAGCGGTTCTCCGAGAGGGTTTCCATGCGGTTCTCCTTTGTCGTTGGTCTAGAAGCCTGTGACCCATGCAATCACGACGGGCACGGTTGCAATGCTCGCAAGCGTCGAAACAAGGATCGTGGCCGACACGCGCGCGGGGCCTGCGTTGTAATGCTGGGCCAGAATGAAGACATTGCCCGCAACCGGCAAGGCGGCGGCGGCGATCAGGACACCTGCGACTTGCGGCTCGACCTTGAACAGCACGAGCGCGGCGAAGGCGGTCAGCGCGGGGTGCAAGACCAGCTTGCCGAAAGACAGCCATGTGACGATGGCCAGACGATCCACTTTCTTGTCCGCGAGTGAGGCCCCGATGGCGAAAAGCGCGCAGGGCGTTGCGGCCGCGCCCAGAAGGGTCAGGAAATCATTGGCGATGGCGGGCACGCCGAGACCGGTGCCGGACCATGCAATCCCCAGCGCCATGGCCACGACCATCGGGTTTTTCAGCACCGCAATGACCAGTTTGCGCGGCAGGTCGCGGTCGATGCGGCCATCGCGTGACAGCGTTATGATGATGGTGAACAGCGACGAGAACACGATCAGGTCGATGGTCAGGATCAACAGCACTGTGGGCACCGATGCCGGGCCAAGCAGGACGATCAGCAGCGGCACGCCCAGAAAACCGGTATTGCCGATGATGGTGCAATGCGCCTCGATCAAGGCTTCTTCCATCCGCGCGCGGCGCAAAAAGGCAATTGCCATGACCAGCACATAGACCACGGCGCAGGCCCAGAGATAGGCGCCTGCCGCGCGCGCATCGAGCAGATCCGACAGGCTGAGATTGGCCGCGAAGCCGAACAGCATGGCCGAGAGCGCGAAATAGAAGACGAATTTCGTGAGATAGGCGGTTGCCTCGGGCGGGAAAAACCCTGTACGGCCAGCGCCGAAGCCAAGGCCGATCAGGCCGAAGAAGGGCAGGGTCTTGAGGAAGATCTCGATCATGTCCTGAACGTGTTAACATGCGATTCGCCGCGCTGCCAGTGAGTGCCGCTTTTCCTTTGCGGCGCAAGGCACTATCTAAGGTCTGACAGGAGGAGTGATGACCGTTACAGCCGCAATGATCCGCCAGGGGCGCAAATATGATCAGGTGCTTGATGGCGCGCGCGCGGTCTTTGTCGAAATGGGCTATGAGCGTGCCAGTGTGGATGAGATCGCGCGCGTGGCCGGGGTGTCAAAGGCCACGCTTTACAGCTATTTCCCGGAAAAGCGGCTTTTGTTCACCGAGGTTTACCGAACCGAGATTTTGCGGCTGGCGGATTCGGCCGTGGAACTGGCCGACAGCCATCTGCCCCCCGAGCGGGCGCTGCGCGATGCGGCGCGGCGGATTCTGGCTTACCTGACCTCGGATTTCGCGCAGGCGATGTATCGCATCTGTGTGACCGAAACCCCGCGTTTCCCCGAGATTGGCCGTGCATTTTACGAGACCGGGCCGGAATTGGGGCGGGAACGGCTGGGCTGCTATCTGCGCGCGGCCTGTGCGCGCGGGGCGTTGCAGATCGAGGATATTGATCTGGCGGCGGATCAGTTCTTTCAACTGTGCCAGACCACGATCTGCGATCGTATCCTGTGCGGCGTGCAGAAGCATTTTACCGAAGCCGAGATTTCGCGCACGGTGGAAGGGGCGGTCACGATGTTTCTGGCGCGTTACGGCAGGTAATTCTCGAATGTGATGTTCTGTGCGACGCGGCGGGCGGTCTGGTCCCCGGCGCGCGCATGGATCGTCCAGCACAGCACCGTGACGCCGCCCAGACCGGTCCAGTCATGCGAGATGATACTGCACCCGGCGAAGGCGGCGCGCTTGCCGATGACAGGTCGGGCAGGAAAGCCAGCGGGCCGGTCAGGCAATCTCGAAGATGCCCTCGATTTCCACGGCGACGCCCAGCGGCAGGGCAGGGGCGCCGACAGCGGCGCGGGCGTGGCGACCGGCCTCGCCAAAGACGGCGACCATCAGATCGGAACAGCCGTTCACCACCTTGGGCTGGTCGGTGAAATCGGGCGTGCAATTCACGAAACCCGTCAGCTTGACCACGCGGCGCAGGCGCGTCAGATCGCCGCCGCAGGCCGCGCGCAGTTGCGCAATCAGCGCAAGGCCACAGGCGCGGGCGGCACTAGCCCCTTGCTCGATGGACAGGTCATCGCCCAGCTTGCCGCAGATCAGCCCATCCGGCCCGGAGCTGATCTGACCCGAAATGAAGACCAGAGGCCCGCTTTGCACGAAGGGGACATAATTTGCCGCGGGCGCAGGCGCTTCGGGCAGCGAGAGGCCAAGCTCGGCCAGGCGGGATTCGATTGCGTTTGTCATGGGCGAGAGATGGCATATTTCGACGGCCCGCACAACTGTCCGCGCGGCGGTGAAAAGGGGCTTCAGTTCACGCGCTGGACCGCGTGTCTGGCCACGCGCAGCGCCATCAGGATCAGCAGCAACAGAACGAATATGCCTGACATATACCCGACCAGTTTGGCGAGCAGCCACAGCATCATGTCGCGCCCGTCTGAACTGTAGGGATTCAACAGGCCGGCGACCATGACGTTGATCAGACCTGACAGGAACCCGGTCAACATGATCACGCGCCATTCGACAGCCATATGGTCATCGCGTTTGCCCAGACAGGTCTTGATCAGATAGAAGCTGAGTGGCGCGCTGGTCAGGTAGGTCAGCGCCATGACGACATAGGCCAGAGAGGTCGTGTCATAGCCCATCAGGAAATGATGGGTTGCAAAGATGGCCAATGCGGTCGGGGTCATGATGACGATGCTCCACAGACCGAAGGCCCAGGCGCAGATCACCCGCAATCCGTGTATCGGGAATACCAGAAGGGCCGGGGCCAGATCCCCGATCAGCGCCTGTTGCAGCGGCAGGAGCGCAGTAAGCTGCACCCAGTAGAACGCGAAATGCAGCACCAGGTAGCACAAGGCCGCAATCGCAAGCCCCCCGAGCATCATGCGATGAAGCCCCAGTCAGAAATGCTGCGCCAGTCGATAGCGCCCGGTTTTGTATCCGTCAGCATGTTCGATATGCCCGCGATCTATCAGTGAGCGCAGGGCGCGGTGGAAGGACGCCCTGGGGACATTTGTGAGCAGCGGATGCTCCATGAGTGTTTCTGTTCTGACACTGCATTGTCCTTCTTTGCTCAAGGCTCCGAGTGCCGCGAGAATGTCACGTTCCAGAGGAAGGGCATCTTCAAGTCCGAGATCCCGCTGCAGTCCCGCAACCATTTCCAGAAGTTGCGCCAGTGTTTTGAGACTCACTCATCACCCCTGTTAGTTGTGTGAATATGATACATTCCAAGAGCTTGCAACCTAATGACGTGGTTTCGACAATCGGAAAACTGGGCTATTTAGTATCATACAAATTGATAAAACACAAGTATTACAAGTAATTATATGTTACACAACCACAGGGAGAGCTATATGGTTAATATTCCCTTGACTGGCATTTGTATCAATATGATACTTCCATGAAAACCCCTTAGGGTTGAATCCCTTAGGAGTTCCCAGCGTGGAATGCGGTGAGGATCTTAGATGCTGTCCGAAGCAATAGACCGGAAGTTCGGCATGGACGCTTCGCGTATTCATTTCCCTGACTTCCCCCGACGTGCGGCGCTCGCGGACTGGACCGTGTTTCTGTTCACGCAGAGCGAGGAAGAGACGCATTTCCTGCGCGGGCGGGTCTATGAGAGTGGCGGGATGTCGATTCATCTGCGCAACGAAGAGCAACTGTTCGATCAGGCGCTGAAGTGCCGTCATCCGCGCTGCATGCTGTTCATGGAACGCGGCGAGAACGAGGATATGGACACATTCATCACGCGCTGCTTCAAGGTGCGCGAGATGGCGCCGACGATGCCGATCATCCTGATTTCATCCTCTTTCACCTATGACGAGTTCTCGACCACGCGGCTGGCGATCTGTGATGCCA
>JAFIEM010000169.1 GCA_020832555.1 Natronohydrobacter sp.
GCGTGGTCGTGTCGCGGCTGATCTCGACATCGGGGTTGTAGACCCCGGTCGACCAATCGAGGACGCCCGGCACCTTCCAGCGCGTGTCGCCCGTGCCATTGCCCGCGATGCGTTGCACGGCCTCGACCAGCTCGAAATCGTGGATGCGGCCATAATCGGGGCCGGTCACCGCGCGCAGTTCGGTGCGGCCGTCTTCCGTCTCAAAAGTCTTCACTTGCTCGGCGCGGTGGTTGGCCAATCCGTATTGCAGGTTGATCCCCGCCAGAGGCGCGGGGAGCTGCCGCAGGTAGGAGGCAGGCGCACCGACGATGCTGGCAAGCTGGCCGAAGGCCCAATGCGTGGGCGCCACAGGCTCCTGCGCTTTTGGTAGCATCAGATGCAACCGCTCGGGATTGTCGCGCGCGGCCTCGACGCGAATGTCCGCCGTCTGCACCACCCGGCTGCGGCTGCGCTCGGACCGACCCTTCACATTGGCCCAAAGATCATCGAGCGACAGATACCGCTCATCATCCGGCCGGTTGAACCATTCGGACGACACCCGCCCGTTCCGCTCGCCTCGGCTCACATCCACTTTCCAGCCGCCAGCCCGCGTCGGCGCGACCGGATCCAGAACTTCCACAACACCCATCGGTATTCCTCCGTGACAGGCGCCGGGAGCCACTCTCCCAGCCCTCAACCCGTCACCGGGAAACCGGCACTCCTCTCACTCTCCAACGCGGATGTGATGGGCCGTTATGCGGGACAAAACGGACATAGCCCCTGAAGTGCAGAGCCGCGCGGCGTCGGGCCGTAGTGCGGCGATTCGCGCTGTCTGTTACAGAACTTTATCCGGGCCAAATTCGCGTAACGTCGCCGCCCTGCGCCCTGGCCAGCCATATCGCCGTGCCGGGGGGCGGCCCGGCGATGCGCGGCGGCCTTCGGCCTTTGCTCCGCGCTTGGTGCGGTAGTTCAGCCAACGAAAAGGGCTCGACGCTGCCTTGCGGCAGTGCAGCGAACCCGGCGGGTTTCCCCGCCGGGCCCGAGGGGGAGACCCCGTTCTTTTCAGAACGGGATCTCGTCGTCGCGGTCGACCAGCTCGGGGTTTTCACTCTCGGCCGATTTCGGGCGGCTGAGGAAATCGACCTTTTCGGCGATGATCTCGCAGCCGTAGCGGTCATTGCCTGCAGCGTCGGTCCATTTCGTGTAGTGGATGCGGCCGTGGACGAGGACTTTCATGCCCTTTTCGCAGTGTTCGGCGACGGTCTTGCCGAGACCGTTGAAGCAGGTGATGCGGTGCCATTCGGTGTCCATGACCCGGTAGCCGTTCTCGTCGCGCAGCACGCGACCTTCCGAGAGGCGGGGGCGGGAGGTGGCGAGGCTGAAGTTGGTGATGTTGGTGCCACCTTGGGTGGTGCGGGTTTCGGGTTTTTGGCCAATGTTGCCAGCGAGGATGACGATGTTTTGCATGGGTAGCTTCCTTCTGTGTCCTGTCTTCGGGACCGTCCCTTCGACAAGACCCTGAAAAAGCCCGTCGGGCGACGCGTGCACGGTGGACGGAACGGACGCCGGAAACCTCCAGAGGACCGGGGTGGCGCGGGCAGCCCCAAAGGGGCAACACGGCCCGGTCTGACGCGGGGTTGCGCGCGAGAGCCCGAACGGGATTAGGGGATTGTCAGTCGAAGGGATGGGCCAGCAGACAGAGCGACACGGGGGAAGCCAATGCCAGACCCTGTCATCCGGCACACATGGCCTGTCAGAACCCGAGCCCGGCACTGCACTGGCGGTCGATACCGATCATCCCCAACCGCCCCCCCTGCCCCAGCAGTCAGGGAGTTGCGGGGCCCTGCCGATACAGGCTACCTTGCGGGATCATTCAGGACACGGAAAGCATCGCATGGCTGATTTCGATCTCGAGGCGCTGTCGCTCACGGAACTGCGCAAATTGCATAAGGACATCGCCAAGGCGATCACCACCTACGAGGACCGGCAAAAGGCAGAGGCCCGCGCCAAGGTGGAAGCCTTCGCCAAAGACCTGGGCTATTCGCTGGCCGAACTCATGGGCGAGGATGCAAAACCCAAGCGTGCGCCCGCCCCTGCGAAATACCGGCACCCTGAGAACCCGGCGCTCACCTGGTCCGGCCGGGGGCGCAAACCGCAGTGGTTTGTGGAGGCGCTGGACGCGGGCAAAGCCGCAGAGGACATGGCCATCGGGTGATGAGCCGCGGCGGACATCCCGGCGGCAGCTCACCATTGCCATATTTCAGCAAAGCGGCCGCTCAGGCGTGGCGCAGCAACCGAGTGCCGTCGGTCTAAATGGGATGCAGATTTTGCGCAGATATCCGGCGCAAGACCGACGCAGAGGGCGGACAGCGGACTGTGAATTTGCAGCATTGCAGCCGCAGCACCTTGTAAAAGCTGCCGTTCGTCATGCCTGTCTTGAAAGGCGGCAGTCTGCGGGCTGTGTTACTTACAATGCCGCATCTTCCCGTCCAGAATCCAACCTCTGACAATCACAGAACAAACGCTCGCTCTCATCAGTCGTATGTGCGAGTAGCGGCCTTCCAAGATTTTTTTCGCAACTTTTTTTGTGGGCGAAAGTGCTGCGAATCAATGACGGCGTAATGGTTCAATAGACAGTAGGATCGGCCCGGCAGGTTGACAAAGGCCAACGGTAATTGGATGTGTCTGCTTGGAGCGAGCCTTTCTCTCTAAAGAGGTTCACGGCAAGTTCCTGCACGCAAGCCACTGTTCGGAAGCACAACTCGCTGCCCATACCGGGTTCTAAAGGCATGACTTATCGTCCGCGAGCGGTCAAAATCAAGCTTTACACTGTAATTCAGATGGTTTTGCGGTATACAACCTTAGCTGGCCTTCATGGCTGGCTGCATTCGGGGCTGCTGATCCCGAACAAAGGTTCACTTTAATGAAAATATTATGTCTTCCCGCGCTGGTCGCGGGATCGATGTTTTTTGCTGTTCCCTTCGCGCATGCACAAACTTTACTCGGGGAAATGAGAGTTTCCGCTTATGTCGGGCAATCATGTGCTCTCTCTGCCTCACCAATGGCGTTCAATGCATTGACATCTGGCACGACCGACTACGACACGGCGAACGCAGTTATAACCCTTGATTGCTCCAGTCCCGGTGTCCCGACCACAGTCACAGTCGGCAATGGTGTGCAGCCGGGTACAGCCCCTGATCGCCAGATGCGCTCTGAAGATAACTATATCCCGTACACATTGTATCTGGATGGCGGCTCAACCCCACTTACCCATGACAACATGGTCACATTGACCGTGGACGGCATCGACCCAACTCTTTTTAGTGCAACGCTTGACGGAAGAGTACCCCGCTCTGAATCCTACCTAGACGGAGTGTATGTCGACACGATTACACTGACAACAACCTACACGTTTACACCGTTGTGAAACCACTGTGGAGGGCTGACATGTCCGTATTCATTTCTCTCAAGGTCGGTGCGGCCGCGCTGGTGGCAACGCTGGGTCTGACTGGGCTGGCCTTGGCCAATGATTTCACGGTGTCGCCCACAACGATCAGGGTTGCACCTGGCAACATGGTAGCAACCCTGACGGTCAAGTCTGGCGGTCCCGGTGCAACCCTTGGACAGGTTCGTGTGATGCGCTGGCATCGGGATAGCGGTGCAGGCAGGCTGGAGGCCACGCGCGATGTTGTGGCAAGCCCACCAGCCCTGCAAATGGCCCCCAATCAGGAACTGACCATCCGTCTGGTGCGGACCGCAACCCGGCCCGTCAGTGGTGAGGAATGCTATCGCGTTCTGGTCGACCAATTGCCTGCGGCGCCTCAAGCCGGCCAGACGGTGGGGTTCACCCTGCGCCATTCGGTGCCTATGTGTTTCGGGCAACCGTCCTGACCCCTGCTGTACTGCAGTAGCGCCTTTCGGCGCTACTGCCAGACCGAAGCCAGAGGTTAAGGTGAGCGATGTGCAACGACTATTGACTGTATTCACAACCGGCCTTTGGGCTGTGACTGCGGCGTCTGTTGTGGCACAGAACGCCCATACAGAGGATGGCCCGTTGCGCTTCGCAGCCAATCATGCCGCCCAGGATGCCACAACCGACTATAATCCAGATACTGACGAAGCCCTGTTCTTGCTGGTGTCCATCAATGGAAGCGAGATCGACCTTATTGCCGAATTCGCGCTGTCGCCGGAAACGCGGCGCATGTCGGCGCGGCGGAGTGAACTGGAAGGCATCGGAATTTCCGCCCCCCGCGATTTGGGGCGGATCGTTTTTCTGGATCAGATACCGGGCTTTTCCTACATTTATGACGCACCCGCACAAGCCCTGTTCATTACAGTGCAAGGCCAGTCCCAGATGCCGGTCGAAATTTCTGCCAGACCCCAGCGCGACTTGCCAGAGCCACAGACAGAGTTTGGTCTTGTCCTGAATTACCGCGCAACGGCCAATCTGGGGGATGACATCCTCAATGACGGGTTTCGGCCCGCAAACGCTTTTATCGCGCTTGATATGCGGGCCTATACCCCGCTTGGCGTGCTGACCAGCACAGGATCATTGAGCTCACGATTTGACACCACCAAAACCACCAGATTCAGGCGCAACAACACCTATTTCACCGTTTCCAGCCCCAGCCGGATGATGACCCTGACCGCGGGCGATTTTTCTACATACGGCTTGGCGTGGACGCGGCCTGTGCGCCTTGGGGGTGTTCAGATCCGGCGTGATTTTTCGTTGCGCGATGATGTGGTGACCAGCCCGCTGCTGTCTTACTCTGGAACGGCGGCAGTGCCTTCGAGTATTGATGTCTATGTCGACAATGTGCG